>NZ_CP096658.1:2139879-2445576 GCF_023238445.1 Halorussus gelatinilyticus
TCACCGGCTTCTTCAGCGTTCACGAGGCCGACGACCCCGAGCAGGCAGGTTCCCGTGGCGCGGGCCTGACCCTCTCGGAGGGCGTGACCGTCGAGGTCGAACCCGCCGCCGAGACCGGAATGCAACTGAACGACGAACCCGCCGCTATCGAGGCGGTGACGCGCGTTTTGGAGGAACTCGACGTGGACGCCTACGTCCGAGCGGAGACGGACCTGCCGGTCGGCGCGGGCTTCGGCGTCTCGGGTGCGGCCGCGCTCGGGACCACGCTCGCCGCGAACCGGACCTTCGACTGCGGACGCTCGGAGAACGAACTCGTCGCCGTCGCCCACGCCGCGGAGGTCCACGCCGGGACCGGACTCGGCGACGTGGTGGCCCAAGCCCGCGGCGGCGTTCCGATTCGACTCGACCCCGGCGCGCCGGAGTACAACCGACTCGACGGCGTGCCCGAGCGAACTCGCGTCGAGTACCTGACGCTGGGCGAGCGCTCGACCTCGGCGGTCCTCTCGGGGAACACCGACCGCCTCTCGGAGGTCGGCGTGGACAAACTCGTTCGTCTCGTCGAGGAGCCGACGCTGGCGACGCTGATGGCGGTCTCGCGTGAGTTCGCCAGCGAGGCCGACCTGCTGACGTCCGAGGTCGAGAGCGTCCTCTCGGAGGTCGAGGCGGTCGGCGGCGAGGCGGCGATGGCGATGCTCGGCGAGACCGTCTTCGCGCTGGGCAACGGTCTCTCGCGGGCGGGCTACGACCCCGAGACCTGCGAGACCCACCCCGCGGGCGCGACGCTGCAGATGGACTGATTTTTCCCGGCCGGGAGCCGACAGGGAGATATGACCGAAATTCCCGACGACCACCCCCGCGCCGAGTCGCTCCGGACCCGCCACCGAATCGAGGATGGCGTCGAGTTGGGCATCACGAGCAAGCAGGGTCTCATCGCGCAGGGCCGCGGCGAGGCCTACGACTACCTGCTCGGCGAGGAGACCATCCCGAGCGCCGACGCCGCCGAGCGCGCCGCGGCCGCCCGGTTGCTACTCGCCGACCACCCCGTCCTCTCGGTGAACGGGAACGTCGCCGCGCTCGTGCCCGGCGAGATGGTCGAACTGGCCGAGGCCGTGGACGCGGACCTCGAAGTCAACCTGTTCAACCGGACCGCCGAGCGCATGGAAGCCATCGCGGACCACCTGCGCGACCACGGTGCCGAGGACGTGAAGGGTCTCGCGGCCGACGCCCGGATTCCGGGGCTGGACCACGAGCGCGCGAAGGTGGACGAGGACGGCATCCGTTCGGCCGACGTGGTGGTCGTCCCGCTGGAGGACGGCGACCGGGCGGAGGCGCTGGCCGAGATGGGCAAGACCGAAATCGTCGTGGACCTGAACCCGATGTCGCGCTCGGCGCAGACCGCCGCGATTCCCGTCATCGACAACATCGTCCGGGCGGTGCCCAATATGACGAAACACGCGAGGGAGTTGCGAGAGCGGGGCGCGAGTCGCGAGGAACTGGAAGCCATCGTCGCGGAGTTCGACCGCGAGGAAGCGCTCGAAGCGGCGGAGAAGGCGATTCGGCGGGGCGAGTTGGACTGACCGACCGCGGCGGTTCCACTATCTTTTTGTTACTCGAACGGAACTACGCCACGATTGCATGACACCTCGGAGTTCGCTCGCACGGGTGAGGACGCCGTGACCGACTACGAAGTGCGGTACGTGGACCGGACGCTCCCCGGTCCCGAGACCGTCCGCGAGGCGCTCGCGACGGTGGACGACGCGCTCGGCCCGGAGCGACTCGTCAGGCTGTGTCGCGTCCTCTACCCGGTTCACCGAGTCCGGGTCGCGTACACGCCGCCCGGCGACCCCGGCGCGGTCGCGGGGCGGGCCGACGTGCTGGTGGACGGTCTCGACGCGGGCCACGAGACCGACCTCGCGTCGTTCGCCGAGAAGTGCGCGTCGCCGGTCCCGGTCTCGCTGGTCGGTCGGTACCGACTCGGTACCCACGCCGGGCCGGAGTCGGTCGTCCCGGTCGAATTCGAGCGCGACAAGCGAGCGGTCCGAACCGAGTTCGCCGAACGGCTCCGCGAGACCGACGCGGCGTCGGCCGGCCGACTCCGCGAGCGCTACGGCCTGCCCGACGAGTTCGACCCGACGGGCGCGTTCGAGATCGAGGACGCGACTCGGCTCTATCTCCCCTTCTGGCTCGCGGAGTTCGCCGACGACGCGGGCGGGCGACTGGTCGCGTTCCGCGACGAGAAGTGGACCACGGGCGAGGCGACCCGCCGGGGCGCGTGGCTCTCGGAACACGTCGCCGGAGACGAGCGACTCCTCTCGCGGGTCCGGGACGTGGCGACGCTCGACCGGTGGCGCGAGCGTCGCAGGCCGGGCCAGAGCGGTGGTAGTGAACGCGCCGAATCGCGCCACCCGCGGGACAGCGACGGCACGGAGAACCCGTTCCGCGACGCGCTCTCGTCGGCCGATTCGTCCGCGGACGAATCGGCCGACGGGCCGTCCACGGAAGCGGAAGCCAGCGCCGGCGAGACGGAGGGAGAATCCGGCCGCGGGACCGACGACGCGGACGACGAGATAACCGTCCCGGACGACGTGGAGCTGTCGGTCCGGTCCATCGTGGAGACGAACCCGGACCGCGACTTCGCCGACGTGGGCGGGATGGCCGAGCTGAAGACGACGCTGACCGAGTTGGTCGTGGACCCGCTAGAGGACCCGGAGAAGTACGAGCGCTACGGGTTGGGCGTGACCGACGGCGTGTTGCTCTACGGCCCGCCGGGGTGCGGCAAGACCTACGTCGCGGGCGCGCTGGCCGGCGAACTCGACCGCCACTTCCTCTCCATCTCGCCGAGCGACCTGACGAGCAAGTGGGTCGGCGAGGCGGCGGACAACGTGGCCGACGTGTTCGAGGTGGCGCGAGCGAACGCGCCGTGTCTGGTCTTCATCGACGAGATAGACGCCGTGGCGAGCGACCGGAGCGGCGACATGACCAACACCGAACAGCAGATGGTCAACCAACTGCTCGCCGAACTCGAGGGGTCGAGCGACGACGACGTGGTGGTGCTGGCCGCGACGAACCTCGTTGAGGACGTGGACGACGCAGTGCTGCGCTCGGGCCGGTTCGACGAGCGCGTCGAAGTCGCGCCGCCAGACGCCGAAGCGCGCGAGGCCATCCTCGGCGTCCACCTCGACGGGCGACCCACGACCGACGACCTCTCGCTCGGGGAGACGGTCGCGCGAACCGAGGGCTACGCCGCCAGCGACGTGGAACTCGTCGCGGAGCGGGCGGCGCGGGCCGCGCTCGCCGACGAGGCCGACATCCGGGAGGACCACTTGCTGGCGGCCGCCGAGGAGGTCGAGACGAGCATCCCCGCGTGGCTGGACGAGTACGACGTGGCGGCCACCGGCGAGGCCGACGAGAACGGCGTCCGGCAACCGCCGGGGGTCTCGCTGGACGCGAGCGACCTGCTCGACGCGCCGCCCGAGCGCGACTTCGCGGCGGTTCCCGGCATGGCGGGACCGACGACTGCACTCCGCGAGCGCGTCCTCGACCAACTCGAAAACCCCGAGCAGTACGCCGACTACGGGCTGGACTCGCCCGACGGCGTGCTGCTCTACGGCCCGCCGGAGTGCGGGAAGACGTACCTGAGCCGGGCCATCGCGGGCGAACTCGACCGTCCCTACCTCCGGGTGACGCCGACGAAACTCGCCGTCGAGTGGGACGGTTCGCCGACCGAGAACCTCGCGGACGCCTTCGAGGTGGCGCGGGCGAACGCGCCCTGCGTCGTCTTCGTGGACGACTTGGACGCGCTGACGCCGGGCGCCCCCGCCGCGGCCGACCGCGCGCTGACCCACCGCCTCGTCGCCGAACTCGCCGCGTCGCCGCCGGACGTGTTCGTCGTCGGCGCGACCCACCTCGTGGAGGACGTGGCCGCTTCGGTCCGCCACGCCGGCTGTTTCGGCGAGCGCGTCGAGGTGGCGCTCCCGGACGCCGACACCCGCGAGGCGGTCCTGCGCGCGACGCTGGACGACCGACTCCTCGGCGACGTGGACTGGGCGGCCGTGGTCGAGGCGTCGGCCGGCGACACCGTTGGCGACCTCAGACTGGTCGCCGAGAGCGCGGCCCGGAGCGCGCTCCGCGAGGACGAGGCGGTAGACACCGACCGCCTGCGCTCGACGCTGGCGACCGTCGGCCGGAGCGTCGAAGACTGGAACGAGCGCGCCCGCTACGCCGACAGCGAGTACGGGTCGGACCTGCGGACCGTGCGCTGACGGTCGGGGTACGGCCGAGTGGTTTCGGTATCCGACGAGCGGTCTCGCTGTCCGACGAGCGTCCCGCTATCGGTCGGTGAGTGTTCTCCCGTCGGGAGACGAGCGTCTCGCTGTCGGGTGTAGTGTTCGCAAAAATCGCAGTTCGACGCCGCTCTACGCGACGTGTCTACGGATTATGCGCGGACGACGTTCGTCGCGCGCGGGCCCTTGGGGGCGTCTTCGATGTCGAATTCGATGTCAGTTCCCTCTTCGAGGTCGGGGCCGCCAACGTCCTCCATGTGGAAAAACACGTCGTCGTCAGAGTCCTCGGTCGAGATGAAGCCGTAACCGCCAGTGTCGTTGAAGAAATCAACAGTTCCGTTTGCCATTGCAATTATACGGAGGACCCCGCTACGGATAACGCTTCCGAGGGTCGCGGTATCACGGGTATCGGTCGCTCTGAGCCGGGAATTCTCCTGAATGTGGGTGCGTTCGGGTTTAATTCGGTGGTTCGCGTCGATGCCGTGGAAACGAGTCGAACGAGACGAAACGGGATTTCGAGCGGAGGGTCGTCCCGACCGAGACCGTATTTCCGACGAGCCATTCCGCAACCCCTTTCAACAACCTCGTGGTATTACTGAGTTGTATGAGCGAATTCGACCAGTTCAGCGACGTCGGCGAAGCGGACGTGACCCGTGCCATCGGACAGGAGTGGACCGAGGAGTTCATGGACTTCAGCGACTCGGACGTCATCATCGTCGGGGGCGGTCCCTCCGGACTGATGGCGGCGAAGGAACTCTCCGAGCGCGGTGTGAAGACGATGGTCGTCGAGAAGAACAACTACCTCGGCGGCGGGTTCTGGCTCGGCGGCTTCCTGATGAACAAGGTCACGGTTCGCGACCCGGCACAGCACGTCTTGGACGACCTCGACGTGGACTTCAAGCGCTCGCAGGACAGCGAGGGCCTCTACGTCGCCAACGGCCCCCACGCCTGCTCGGCGCTCATCAAGGCCGCCTGCGACGCGGGCGCGAAGATGCAGAACATGACCGAGTTCACCGACATCGTGATTCGGGAGGACCACCGCGTCGGCGGCATCGTGATGAACTGGACGCCGGTCCACGCCCTGCCCCGCGAGATAACCTGCGTGGACCCCATCGCTGTCGAAGCCGACTTGGTCATCGACGCGACCGGTCACGACGGTATGGCGGTCTCGAAACTCGACGAGCGCGGCGTCCTCGACGCCCCCGGCATCGGCGACGCCAAGGAGAGCGCGACCGGCATGGACAAGACCGGCGACGACTCGTACGGCGCGCCCGGCCACGACTCGCCCGGCCACGACTCGATGTGGGTCGGCAAGTCGGAGGACGCCGTGGTCGAACACACCGGTCTCGTCCACGACGGTCTCGTCGTCACCGGCATGGCGACCGCGACGACCTACGGGCTTCCGCGCATGGGACCGACCTTCGGTGCGATGCTCCTGTCGGGCAAGCGCGCCGCCCAGTGCGCCATCGACGAGTTGGGCGTCGATGCGGACCCCGTGGAGATGACCACGAAGACGGCCTCGGCCGACGACTGAGGACTCGGCGCTCGTTTTCCGTATCGTTCCACCTACTCTGCGACGCCCATCGCGAACATCGTCGTCGGCGTCTGGTCCTCGGCCCGCGGCGAGAGGAAGTCGGTCACCTCGTCGTCGTAGAACGTCAGGCCCGTCCCGCCGAGCGGCCGGTGGGCGTAGGTCGCCAGATACAATCGGCCCAGCACGACGCCCGCCTCCAGTTGCGCCAGTCGGTACCCTCGGTCGCCCAGCGCCTCGGCAACCCGGTCCACGTCCGTCATGCAGTAGACGTTGACGTGGGCGTCGCCGCCCCACTCTTGGCCGAGCGCGAGTCGGGTCTGGTCGGCGCTCGTCGCGTCGCCGAGACGCTCCAGCGCGGCCTCCTCGGGGTGGAACTGGTAGCGTCCGTCGGGGACGTCCGCCACGTCGGTCGCGATGGCGTAGACGTCGTTGAGTTGGAGTCCCGGCGCGCCCGCGTCGTCACCGCCACCCGTCCAGTCGCCCGGCACTCCGCGGGTCGCCCGGTCGAGGACGGTTCCGAGCTTTCGCCTGCTCAGCAGTTCGTCGGCGAACGACCGGCACGACCGGCGGCGCTCCATCGCGCTTCGGACCGGACGGGCCACCTCGGTCCCGTGGTCTACCGGGTCCAGCGGGACGCGTTCGCCGTCGCCCGCACCGACTCTCCCGACCGGCAGGGCCTCGCGGACCTGCTCGCGCCACGCGCTCACGGCCTCGCCGTCGGAGAGTGCGCTGGTCGCCCACGCCTCGTGGGGAAGGTCGTGCGACCGGTCGCGAGGCGGATGCGGAACGGTCTCGACGTCGATGGGAGCGACCGAGGGGGACTCGCCCGTCGGCGTGCCCCGTCCTACCGGAACGAGTTCCAGCGGGGCCTCGGTCCGGGGGTCGAGTCCGAGCAGGTCCGCCACGGCGGAATCGTCGAACCCGGCGACGACCGACGCGGGCAGGTCGAAGGCGTGGGCGGCCGCGAGCAGGTGCGAAACCACGGTTCCCGAGTCCCAGAACGCGTGGCGGTAGGTCCGCTCGCGGTACTTCCACGCGTTGCGCCACCACTCGGAGGTGACGGCGACGGTGACGGGCGCGTCCGCGACGCCGGGACTCGCGTCCGCCGCTGCGCTCGACCCCTCCCCGTCCGCTTCTGGAGAGCGGTCTCCGGTCGCGGTCGCGAGGACGCCCCGGTAGTCGCCCTCGCGGAGCAGGTCGAGCGAGAGCGTCGCGGGGTCGAAGTGGTAGACCCCGGCGTCGAGACCGTCGAGGTCGCCGCAGACGACGTACGCCTCGACGTGGTGGAGGTTGCCCGTACACGACGCCATCCTGTAGTACGACGGCTGGTCGGTCCCATCAGTCGGGTGGTCGGTCTCGTGCTTGACGCCCGCCGCCCAGTAGCACAGCGACGCCACGGTCACGGCGTCTACGGGGTCGCGTTCGGTCTGTTCGGCCCCGGCGAGCGGATCGGTGTCGGCCTCCGCGACGACCGACAGCGCCGAGAGGACGGGCGAGCGGACTCCCGGAAGCGACACGCGCGGTCGGTCGCGGTAGGTCTCGAGCGGTCGGGGCATCGTCTCGAAGTCGAGTTCCAGGTCGGGGTCCGGAAAGTCGCTCGTGGCGTGTTTCGTGCGTTCGTGGTACTCGGGAGCGCGGACCATATGACGACAGTTACTGCCAACCGACACTTAGGGGTTGTCGTGGTACGGGGAACCGCAACACGTTTCCCCAGTGGTACAACCCGAGAATATGGCCGAGACGGTGACTGTCTACCGCACACCTTCCGCCGTCGCGGACGCCGAAGCAATCGCCGATTGGCTCCGCGGCCGACTCCCTGACGGTGACGACGGCGACCCCGAAGTCCGAGTCCGCGACCGCTTTCTGGACGTCCATCGGAACGACGACGCCGCCACCGAAGCCCTCGCCGAGCGGTTCGCCGAGGCGCGGGTCCTCTCGCCGTACGAGCGCGAGACCGGCAACGCGATGCTCGGCGTCGTCCGGTACGAGGAGCGCGCGCTCGACCACCCCGAGCGGGAGGGAGGCGTCCTCTACGACGGCGTGGCGGTCCAGCGCGCGCTCAACGCCGCGATTCCCGAGGACGAGCGCACCCTCGACCACCTCCACGTCGCGCTGTTGGACCGGGCCGTAGGGACGTGGGGCGACCACGACGGTCGGTGGCACAAGCGCGTGAACGTCCTCGGTCAGCCGGCGCTCGTCTCGGTGCCGGGGCTCTACGAAGCGCCCGCCAAGCCCGAGCAGTATTACGAGGAGAAGCAGAAGCACGCGCTCGTCTCGGGCGACGCGCCGCCCCGCGAGGTGCTGGAGAACGAAGTCGAGGGCGAGTTTCTGGTGGCCGAAGACCCCCGGACCACCGAGGCGCTGAAGGGTTACGTCCTGCAGGCGGTCCACTGCTGGCTGACCGGCGAGGGGTTCTGCGAGGAGTCGGGGTGTCGGCTCTCGAATCCGCACCGCCAACCGGGCGTGGTCGAGGCCCAACTCCGCGACCCCGCGTTCTGCGAGGACCACGCGGAGCGGTACGGGTAGCGCGAGACCGGACGGATTTCGTCCGACCGACCGAGCGATTCGGAGGCCAGCCACCAGCATCGAGGCGGTCTGACAGACCGCGGTGTCTGATACGACCGATTTATTCGGCCCGCGCACCACTATCGAAGTGACGACACGCGACTCTGGCAGTCAGTGTCTGTCGTCCGGGGCTGGTATCCCCTACCACTACCCAAACTGGACCCTTCTGGCGGAACGTCCTCGTCGAGCCACGCGGCCGCCCGTAATCCGGACGACGCCCAGCGCGTGTTCGCTGTGGGTCGTCTCGTCGGCGCGCGCTCTGAGCGCTCGTCTCGCCGCCGCCACGCGGTCGTCCAGCACCGTCCACGGCGGGGCGTCGTAGGCTTCGGTCCCGCTCGGCGACGAGGCGACGACGAGGCCGCGGAACGCTCGATTCACCGGCCAACCGAACCAGCGCGTCGTCTGGGCCGCGTCCAGCAGCGCGAGCCGGCCGCCGGGCGCGAGGCGGTCGGCCCACCGCTCGACTTCGGCGGCGGGGTCGGCGAGCATCCCGACGACGAAGGTAGCGAGGATGGCGTCCGGAGCTTCGCGGAACTCGATTTCGGTGGCGTCGGCTCGGACGCAGTGGACGTTGCGCCAGTCCTCGCGCTCGATGCGGTCGCGGGCCCGGCCCAACATCCCTTGCGTGAAGTCCACGCCGACGACCCGGCCGGTCGGGCCGACGCGCTCGCGGAGGTGCGGGAAGTTCGCGCCCGTGCCGCATCCCATCTCGACCACGGTGTCGCCGGGGTCGAGCGCGAGCGCGTCGGCCGCGCGCGCTCGGAGGTCCCCGAGACCGGGCGTCGAGCGCGCGAGGAAGTCGTAGAAGTCGGCCCACCGGCCGTAGAACTGCTGTGCCGCCGCGGTCGCGTCGCGTGACATGTCGGACTGTACGACAGCCGAGAACTAAACGTCTGAGGCCGGGACGCGAAACGTAGTTTCGCGGCCGTTGCGCTCAAGGACGGAACCGTCGTAGCCTGTCGGCATGACAGTCGCGATTACCGAAGACGACGTGGACAAGACGGTCGTGGACGCCGAGGGACAGAAGGTCGGAACCGTGACCGAGATTCACCACGGCGCGGCCCGCGTCAGCGCCGACGAGGAGACCGTCGAGGAGATGCAGACCCGACTGCCGCAGGGTGGTATCGACGAGCGGACCTACGCGGTCCACGACGAGAGCGTCGCCGACATCACGGAGGACCGACTCGTCCTCGACGTCGAAGCGTAGTCGGTCGAATCGCCGCGGATTTTCGCCAGTTCGGAATCATAGACGTTTCTTTGCCGTGTCTATATCGTTATTTGACGAGTATTTGGGCTGCTTTCGTCGGTAGCCGTCGGCTCGTCTGGGTGCGGGTCCGGGCGACTGCACCGCGAGCAGTTGCCGCCTCTCGTCAGACCGTGACCGCGACGCACTGGACTGCAGTCCCCGACGCACTGCGACCGCCGACCGAGACCGCACTGCCACAGCATCTGCAACGCGACCTAATGCCGACGCCAATCGGACCGCACGCCACCGCAACCGCACACCAACTGCGCCCCGAACTTCTCCGCCTGCGTCTGCTCGCGGTCGGCGTCACTTCGAGACCACCGTCGGCCGTCGGACCGAGCGCGCCCCAAATTCGACGGCTCAAAACCAAATCCGGTTACGAGTTAATATTCAGGACGCTAACCGGTCGGAACATTCTTTATTCGCCTTCTTGTTCTCCCACATGCACCAATGGCTGTACTCTGGCTGGACGAAATCACCGCGGACGACCTCGAACTGGTCGGCGGGAAGGGCGCGTCGCTGGGGGAACTCACCGGCGCTGGCCTGCCGGTCCCTTCGGGGTTCGTGGTTTCGGCCGGCACCTACCGCTCGTTCATCGAGGAGACGGGAATCGACGAGGAACTGTTCGAGACCGTGGACGTGGACACGGAGGACTCGAAGGCGCTCGCGGAGGCCCAGTCTCGGGCCAAGGAACTCGTTCTCGAAACCGAGATGCCCGAGGAGATTCGCCAGGAGATCTACGACTCGTACGACGAGATGGGAGACGGCGACGACTTCGTGGCCGTCCGCTCGTCGGCGACCGCCGAGGACCTCCCGGACGCCTCGTTCGCGGGCCAACAGGAGACGTTCCTCAACGTCACCCGCGAGGACCTCGTGGACCGCGTCAAGCGGTGCTGGGCGTCGCTGTTCACGCAACGCGCTATCTACTATCGACAGGAGAAGGGCTTCGCCCACGACAAGGTGGACATCGCGGTCGTCGTCCAGCGGATGGTGGACGCCGAGAAGTCCGGCGTGATGTTCACCAGCCACCCTTCGACGGGGGCGTCCCAGATCATCATCGAGGCCGCGTGGGGTCTCGGCGAGGCGGTCGTCTCCGGGTCGGTCTCCCCGGACAACTACGTCGTGGACCGCGAGTCGGGCGCGGTCGAGGAGGTCACCATCGCCGACAAGAAGACGATGATGGAGAAAGACGAGGCGACCGGCGAGACGGTCGAGCGCGAGGTCCCCGACGACCTGCGCGAGGCCCAAGTGCTTGACGAGCGCGACATCGAGCGCCTCGTGGAACTCGGCGAGCGCGTCGAAGACCACTACGGAAATCCGCAGGACGTCGAGTGGGCCGTCGTGGACGGCGAGGTCTTCATGCTCCAGTCCCGGCCCATCACGACCATCGACGACGGCGAGACCGAAATCGAGACCGACGACGGCGCGAGCGCCAACGGCGCGAGCGCGGACACAGGCGGACCCGGCGCGAACGCGGGCGGTGCGAGCGCGGACGGCATCGCCGACGGGAGCGGCGCGGTCGAGACCGCCGGCGGCGCGAGTAGCGGAGCGGGCGCGAGCGACGACGGCGACGTGCTCGTCTCGGGTCTCGGCGCGAGTCCCGGCATCGCCTCGGGCGCGGTCCGCATCGTGGACCAACTCGACCAACTCGACAAGGTGAGCGAGGGCGACATCATCGTCACCGAGATGACGACGCCCGACATGGTGCCCGCGATGAAACGCGCGGCGGGCATCGCCACCGACGAGGGCGGCATGACCTCCCACGCCGCCATCGTCTCGCGCGAACTCGGCGTCCCCGCGGTCGTCGGCTGTACCGACGCCACGACGACGCTGACCGACGACCAGCGCATCACCATCGACGGCGACAAGGGCACCATCACCGAGGGCCGCAAGGAGACCACCGAGGAACGGGAACCCATCGAGGAGGCCCGCCCGAAGACGCCCGTCAAGCCGATGACCGCGACCGAGGTGAAGGTCAACGTCTCCATCCCGGAGGCCGCAGAGCGCGCCGCCGCCACGGGCGCGGACGGCGTGGGCCTGCTCCGGATGGAACACATGATTCTGTCCACGAACAAGACGCCCGCGAAGTATCTGGAGGACCACGGCGTGGACGCCTACGTCAACGAAATCGTGGAGGGCGTCCGGGGCGTCGCCGACGAGTTCTACCCCCGCCCGGTCCGCGTCCGGACCCTCGACGCGCCCACCGACGAGTTCCGCCAGTTGCAGGGCGGCGAGGACGAACCCGACGAACACAACCCGATGCTGGGCTACCGGGGCATCCGCCGGAGCCTCGACCGGCCGGAGGTGTTCAAACACGAACTCGAAGCGTTCGCCCGCCTCTACGAGATGGGCTACGACAACGTCGAAATCATGTTCCCGCTGGTCAACGACGCCGAGGACGTGATTCGGGCGCGCAACCTGCTCGAAGAGTCGGGCATCGACCCCGACAAGCGGACGTGGGGCGTGATGATAGAGACCCCCGCCTCGGCGCTCGGCGTCGAGCAGATGGCCGAGCAGGGCATCGACTTCGCGTCGTTCGGCACGAACGACCTGACCCAGTACACGCTCGCCGTGGACCGGAACAACGGGAACGTCGCCGACCGGTTCGACGAACTCCACCCCTCGGTGCTGCAACTCATCAGCCAGACCATCGCTGTCTGCCGCGAACACGACGTTGACACCTCCATCTGCGGACAGGCCGGCTCGAAGCCCAAGATGGTCCAGCACCTCGTGGACGAGGGCATCAGCTCCATCTCGGCCAACATCGACGCGGTCCGCGACGTGCAACACGAGGTCAAGCGCGTCGAACAGAGCCTGCTTCTGGACTCGGTGCGCTGACCGACCTCGGTTCCCTTCCCCGGTCCCCCGACCGACTCCGCGCGCCGACCGCCGCGGGAACCCGTCGCCGCGAACGGTTCGCGGCGACCGTTTCGTTGCGAGCCGTTCACCGATGCGCTCCGATTCCGGGGACGGCGGCGGGGTAGGTGGTACTTAGGCCCCATAACTGGTTGCTAATCCGGAAAACGTGGCGGCACGATGCCGTCTGTTTATGGGTTCGGGCGTCGGAGACGAAGCAAATGGCGTCACGAAGCGTCGCGCTCGTCGTCGTGGTCCTCGTCGTCCTCGCCGGATGCACGGCCGGCGGTTCCGCGCCGACGGACACGACCGCGACATCGACGGCATCGCCGACAATCGATTCGCCGACGACCACCCCCGCCGCGAACGACACGGGGACGGACGGCACCCCGGCGAACGCGACGGCGGCGAACACGACCACCGCGAACCGCGCGACGAACGACTCGACGGCGAACGCCTCGCTCCCGCCGGGCGTCAACGCCACGGGCGTCGCCGACGCCGAGACGCTGGTCGGCGCACACAAGCGCGCGCTGAACAACACCAGCTTCGCGTTCCGGTTCCGGGCGAACGTCTCGGTCGGGCCCGCCAGCCAGTGGACGCTCCAGTACGGGAGCGTCGGCGAGGGCCTCTCGCCGCTGGTCGTCCACTCCAACAGCGTCCGGCAGTTCGACGGGGGGACCTCCTCGACGGCCACCGACCTCTGGGCGAACGAGACGGCCGTGGTCGTCCGGTACCACGGCGAGAACCGGACCGAACTCAGACGTTACAATCGCTCGGGCGGGAACGTGGCCGACGAGACGTGGGCCCACCTCCCGCGGGCGGACCTCGACTCGCAGGTCAGCCAGTCGTGGCTCCTCGAACTCGCGCTGACCGCCGGGGACTACCGGCGCGTCGAGACCGAGCGGACCGGAAACCGGACGGTCACGGTCCTGCGCGCGACGGAACCGGTCGCCGCCGCGAACTACACCGACCTCGAATCGACGGTCCGGGTGGACGCGGCGGGCCGGGTCCGCTCGCTGTCGCTGACCGCGACCTACCGGGGCGACAACGAGACCAGAATCCACTACGAGTTCGAGTTGACCGAGGTCGGTAACGCGTCGGTCGAGCGCCCGACGTGGGTCGGTGCCGCGACCCCGCCGACGACCCGACCGGCGACCACGACCACCGAGAACGCGACGACGACGGTGCCGGCGGAGACGACGACCACGACCGCGGGGAACGCGACGGCGACGGGGACGACGACCGCCGAGAGCTGAGACGGGCTTTCGACGAGTTCCTTTCTCTCGTATCACCTACAGCGTGACGAGCGCCGGACGCTCCGACGAGTCGAATCGATTCGCACCGTCGCACGATTCGACACATCCGCCACGTTCAAGCCGTCACGATGCAAGCCTGCAATTATGACACGCTCTGTCTGGCTCAAGGCCGACGACGCGGTCGGCGACTGGGACGACCGCCGCAAGCGAATCACGGCGGGACTCGAAGCGGGCGTCGATTGGGTGCTGGTAGACGCCGACGACGTGGGTCGAGTGCGCGAACTCGGCAACGTGAACGTCGCGGCGTTCTCCGACGGCGACGCGCAGGTAATCGACGAGGCCGAGTCGCAGGCCGAGGCCGACGCCTACGTCGTCGGCAAGAACGGAGAGGGCGACGGGACCGTGGACCTCCCCAACGACTTCTCGGGGTCGGCGGACCTCTCGACGCTCCGGCGCGACGACGACCGGGCGAACGGCGCGTACGTCCGGATTCTGAACGAGGACTACGAGGCGTTCGCCGAGGAAGCGGCCACGGAGGCCGACTACACCGTCGTCGTCGGCGAGGACTGGACCATCATCCCGCTGGAGAACCTCATCGCGCGCATCGGCGAGGAGACCGAACTCGTCGCGGGCGTCACCTCGGCGGCGGAGGCCAAGACCGCGTTCGAGACGCTGGAAATCGGGAGCGACGCGGTGTTGCTCGACAGCGACGACCCCGACGAGATTCGCCGGACGGTCGAGGTCCGCGACGAGGCCGAACGCGAGAGCGTGGACTTCGAGTGGGCCGAGGTGAAGACAGTCGAGCGGACCGGGAGCGCCGACCGGGTCTGCGTCGATACGGGGAGCCTGATGGACCACGACGAGGGGATGCTCGTCGGGTCGATGTCGCGGGGCCTCTTCTTCGTCCACGCCGAGACCGCCGAATCGCCGTACGTCGCCTCCCGGCCGTTCCGCGTCAACGCGGGCGCGGTCCACGCCTACGTCCGGACGCCGGACGGCGGCACGAAGTACCTCTCGGAACTCCAGTCGGGCGACACGGTGCAAGTCGTGGACACCGACGGGCACACCCGCGAGGCGACGGTCGGCCGCGTGAAGATAGAGAAGCGCCCGATGTTCCGCGTCGTCGCCGAGTTCGAGGACGGCGACCGCGTGGAGACGCTCCTCCAGAACGCCGAGACCATCAAGATCGCCACCGGCGAGGGCCGCAAGGCCGTCACCGACCTCGAAGCGGGCGACGAACTGCTGGTCTACCGCGAGGGCGGCGCTCGGCACTTCGGCGAGGCGGTCGAGGAGAGCATCATCGAGAAGTAGCGCGCTCGGTCGCGTCCACCTATTCTACCGCGAACGCGTCGGATTCACCGGGAAATCACGTTGCCTTCGGTCGGTCCGTTGGGACCCTCGCGCTCGGGCAGGGGCGTCGTACACCACTGACAGAAGTCCAATTCCTCGTCCACGGGCTTGCCGCAGTGAGGGCACTGTTCGCCTTCCTCCTGCTCGGGGTCGCTCTGCAGCGCTAGCCAGTAGGCATCGACGGCGCTGAACAGGCGCACGACCCAGATGGGGAGCATCTCCTGCCAACTCAGCCCCTGCGTCGCCTCCATCGCGGCGTCGAACGCGGCCGACATACTGCCCGAGGCCGTCGTCGCCGTCTCCGGGAGCGGGACGAACAGCAACACGGCGCTGACCATGAACGCGAACCACATCGCCGAGCGGAGCCACTCCCGGATGTAGACGTGCCCGAGTCCGGGGAGGAAGAACGACAGTAGCGCGCCCAGCCACGGACGCTTCTGGGAGTTGGAACGAGTCACTACTCGGCGCTAACCGACCGACGTTAATAAATGCTGTCCCCTCACGCCCGAGAGAGGCCTCAATATAGTTGATTCGTTTTATCACCTCGGGGGAGCAGCCTCGACGGTTGGCCGGTTCTCACGACCGATTCGTCGCACCGAGCGACCGAACCGAGTCGAACGCTTCGGTCACGCCACCGACGCCAACTCTTTGTGAGTCGAATGTGAGTTTTCGGAGAAAGATTTAAATATATTCGAGAAGTCAACTCACACCGTGAGCCGAGAGATACGCATCACCGTGGACGACGACGAGGTCTTCGAGCGGATGAAACGTCGAAAACAGGACCTCGACCTCTCGTGGGAGGACGTGCTTCACCGGGGACTGCGGCGCGACACGGCCCCGGATTCCGGCCGGGAAGCGACGAGAAACCGGGCGGCGGACGACGCGATGGACCGGCCCGACCAGCGACCGCCGTCGGACACGCGACGACGCTCGGGCCGCGAGGGCGGCCGCCGCGACCGGTGGGACGCCCTCGCCGAGGACCTCGAATCCCAGATTCAGAACCGGGTGTACGACACCATCGAGTCGTCGTTGAGCGTCGGCAGCGAATCGGCCTCGGACCCCGGCGACTTCGGCGATGTCAGCGAGTTAGAGCGCGCCGAAGACGCCACGCTCGAATTCGACTTCCTCGACGACGCCTCCGAGTACCGCGTGCCGCTCCGGGTGAACCTCCGGACCGGTCCCGAGGGCATCGACGTGGAGGTCGTCGCGGTCCGGCAGGGGAAGACGGTCACCCAGGCGAACCGATTCGACGGCGGCGCTCGCAGGCAGGTGAACACCCGCCTCGCCTCCGGAGACGTCGCGCAGCTCCGGTTCGACGCCGCCGACGAGACGTACGCCGTCCGGCCGGTCCTGACGTGGACCCGCGACGAGGCGGGCGGCCCGACGGTCTCCGCGGTCGAGATCGACGAGGTGGTCCTCGATGGCGACCGGTGAGAGCGCCGCGGACCTCGCGCGAGTGTTCGGGCTGCTGAGCGACGAGACGCGCCTCGACATCGTTCGCGCGCTCGCCGAACGGCGCTTCGAGAAATCGGACGACGCCTGCCTCTCGTTCTCGGAACTCCGGGGTCGCGTCGGCGCGCGCGACGCCGGTCGGTTCAACTACCACCTCGGGCAACTCCGCGGTTCGCTGGTCGAGAAGACGCCGGAGGGCTACCTGCTCACCGACGAGGGCGTCACCGTGGGCGCGCTCGTCCTCGACGCGAATCCGCTGGCGCGACTCGCCTGAACCGCCCGCTCACGACAGGTCGTCCACCAACCGCGCCAGCGTTTCGAGGTCGTACTGGCCCGGCGCGGTCGCGTCCTCGGGCGCGACCGGCGCGTAGCCGATTTTCGACCCGTAGAGCGGCGCGACCGCCCGCGAGTGGCGTCCGGGCGCGCCCATCGCCATCGTCGCCACCCGCTCGCCCGCAGCGTCGAACTCGCGGGTGATGGCGAGCAGGTCCAGCACGTCGCTCCGACTCTCGGCCGTGACCGCGAGTTTCCCCACGTCGGCGAGTCGGGTGGCGGTTTCGAGGTCCTCACGCAGGTCCGGCTTCGGCGGCGTGCGCTCGAAATCGTGGACCGACGCGACGACTCGGGTACCGGCCCGGCGCGCGCGCTCGGCGACTCGCTCGCCCTCGCCCGCGGTGAGGCTCTCCAGTTCCACGTCCACCGCGCCGACGCAGGCCAGTTCCGCGGCTTCGGCCAACTCGGCGAGGCGGGCCTCGTCGTCCTCGGCCTCGCCGCCCTCCCAGACCGCGCGGTTGGTAGCGAGGACGGGCAGTTCGCCGTCGTACTCCCCGAGCGTGGCGAGCGGGTCGCTGGCGAGGTCCATCCGGAACTCCACGGCGTCGGCGTGGGCGCGGGCGTCCGTCTCGGCGTCGAGGTCGGCGAGACTGGCGGCGAGGACGAACTCCTCGAAGTTCATGCGTGGACGTGTGTCGCGGGCGTGGAAAAGTGTACTCGTCGGTCGGAACCGGGACTCGGCGCGATGACGTTTCGGTCCTCGCGCAACCGACTCCGGAAACCGAGAACAGTGGACGGGAAATTCTTATCAGATCGACGTGAGAAGTTCGGGACGGTGATTCACCGACGACCGACGCGACCTGAGCGACGAACAGCGACTCGTCCTCGAAGCGGTTGACGGCACCGACGTGCCGGAACTCAGACACGTCCACCAGCGGCTCGTTGACGACGACGAGACGCAGTTCACCCATTCGCCGGACTACGGGGACAACTACTACAACGACGAGCGCGAGCGAATTCAGGAACGGCTTCAGGAACTTCAGGACGAGGGGCTAGTGGCCGTAGACGGTCGTGGGAAGCCGTGGCGCGTGACGGCGGACGGAGAACAAATTCTCACTGAAGAGTAGAATCTCGCGTCGCATTGGGTGACGGCGGTTATTCTCCGCCGAAAGCCTCGTGGGAGACCCGGTAGCAGTCGCCGTCGCGTTCGTAGCTCTCGATCGTGTACAACTGCAACTGGCGTTCCTGCTTCGTCTTGACCCGGAAGTCGTAGTTCTCGGCCTCGTAGCCGAGGTCCCGACCCTCGGCGAACTCCCGGTGGGAATCGAGGCGCTCGCCGGCCTTCTCGTCGGCGAACGCTTCGATTTTTGCGAGGCGGTCGTCGAACACCTCGCGGAACTCCGTGCTGAGTTCGTAGCCCACCGAGTCGCGCCCGGCGACCATCGCGGCGAGACTAGTGGTGCCGGTGCCCCAGAAGGGGTCCAGCACCGTGTCGCCGTACACCGAGTACATGTTGACGAGTCGGTAGGGGACCTCGAAGGGGAACGCCGCCGAGCGCGTCCGGAGGTCGTCGTGGTCCAGTCGTTGCCCTTCACCCTGCACGTCGGTCCAGAGGTCCGAGAACCAGTCGTTGCGCTCCTCCCAGAAGTAGGCGGCCTCGTAGCGGCGCTCGGCACCGGTCTCGAACGACCGGCGCTCGTCCCCGTTTCGGAAGAGGAGGACGTACTCGTGTTCGAGGGTCGCGTAGGCGTTGGGCGGCACCATCCCCGACCCCATGAACTTCGTGAGACTGTTGACCGGCTTGCGCCACAGTACGTCCGGCAGGAGGTCGAAGCCCCGTTCGCGGAATCTGGTGATGAGTTCGGCGTGGTTCGGGTAGAGTTGGAAGCCGTCGCCGACGCTTCTGGTGGCGTCCCCGACGTTGACCGCGGCGACGCCGCCCTCGACGAGGACGCGCGAGAGTTCGTCCCAGACCGGGTTCAGCGCGGCGTGCATCGCCTCGAAGGCGGCCTCGCCGTCGCCGTCGGCCAGCAGGTCCGCTATCTCGTCGTCCAACTCCGCAAACAGGTCGTCCCACATCGCGATCATGGGATACGGCGGCGAGGTCACGACGAGTTCGACGGAGTCGTCGTCCAGCGCCGTCATCTCGCGGGCGTCGCCGACGTGAATCCGGTGTTCGGTTTCCATCCGCTCTGTAAGGCGTCTCTGGGTGCCGTACAATTCTCTTTCGGTTCGAAACGGTGTGTAACTAGAAAGGTGGGGTAAATCGGTACGACGGCGAATCGTCGTCGGGGCGACGGCGGGTGTCGGGCGACCGAAGCGTCAGGCCATCGCGGGGGCCTCTTCGGCCTCCAGCAGTTCGTGGTAGCGGTTGCGGATGGTGACCTCGCTGATGTCGGCGACCTCGCTGACCTCGGCCTGCGTGGTCTTCTCGTTGGTCAGGAGCGCGGCGGCGTAGACGGCGGCCGCGGCGAGACCGACCGGCGACTTGCCGCTGTGGACGCCCTTTTCCTTGGCCGTCTTGAGCAGTTCGCGGGCGCGGTGTTCGGCCTCGTCAGAGAGGTCGAGTCCGGAGGCGAACCGCGGGACGTAGCTCTCGGGGTCGGCGGGCTTGACTTCGAGGTTGAGTTCCCGGACCACGTAGCGGTACGTCCGGGCGACCTCGCTCTTCTCGACCCGACTCACGTCGGCGATTTCGTCCAGACTTCGCGGGACGCCCGCCTGTCGCGCCGCGGCGTAGACGCAGGCCGTCGAGACGCCCTCGATGGAGCGCCCGGGCAGGAGGTCCTCGTCGAGCGCGCGGCGGTAGATGACCGAGGCGGTCTCCCGGACGTTGTTCGGCAGGCCGAGCGCGGAGGCCATGCGGTCGATTTCGCCGAGCGCCTGCTTGAGATTGCGCTCCTTGGAGTCGCGGGTGCGGAACCGCTCGTTCCACTTGCGCAGGCGTTGCATCTTCTCGCGCTGGCGGGACCCCAGCGAGTTGCCGTAGGCGTCCTTGTTCCGCCAGTCGATGTTGGTCGAGAGACCCTTGTCGTGCATCGTGTTGGTCGTCGGCGCACCGACCCGGCTCTTCTCGTTCTTCTCTTTCGAGTCGAACGCGCGCCACTCGGGGCCGCGATCGACTTGGTCTTCGTCCACGACCAGACCGCACTCCTCGCAGACGGTCTCGCCGTGTTCGGTGTCCGAGATGAGGTTACCGTTGCACTCGGGGCAGGCGGTAGACTGCTCGGATTCCTCTTCGACCTCTTCCTCTGCGTCGGTTCGCTTGACTCGCGTAGTTACGTCTGACATGATGGCTCCTCGTTGCGGAGATGGCGCGGGCTACCGGGCAGGGAGAACCTGAAAAACCCGGCCTCAATTCCTTAGCTTTCGCTACTTCCGAAAGGTATTTAGTATTTTCGGAATTGGATTTGGCGGGTATCGTGAACGGTACACATACCCGGCTGAGACGCCGGTCTCGGTCGGCCGGAAGAAAATTTAAATCCTCCCTTCCGGGTTCGAGCGCGGTGGCGGACGATTTAACCTACCGGGCTTCGAAGCACCCGGCGATGGCAGTTCAGACCGACCGCGTTGCGGCCCGAGTCGTCTCTCTGGCTCCGAGCGCGACCGAGACCCTGCGGGCGCTCGGTGCGACCGACCGCCTCGTCGGCGCGACCTACCACTGCGAGACCGAGGTCCCCGCAGTCGGCGGGTGGCTCAACCCCGACTACGACGCCGTCGCCGACCGGGACCCGGACCTCGTGTTGACCGCCGACGACTTGCAGGCCGACGTGACCGCCGACCTGCGCGACCGCGGCTACGACGTGTTCCACGCCGCACCGACCACGTTGTCGGAGGTGGTCGAATCCTTAGCCGACCTCGGCGCGGCGGTGGGCCTGCCCGACGAGGGCGAGGCGCTCGCCGAGCGTGCCCGAACACGCCTCGACCGCGTTCGGCGGCGCGTCCCGGACGAGGGCGACGGTTCGGACGCCCGGCCCGTGGTCTACTGCGAGGAGTGGTCCGAACCCCCGATGGTCGCGGGCAACTGGGTGCCCGAAGTGGTCGAGGTCGCGGGCGGACGCTACCCGTTCCTCGACCCCGGCGAGCGCTCCCGCGAGGTCTCGGCGACCGAGGTCGAGACCGCCGACCCGGACCACGTCGTCATCCACGTCTGCGGCCACGGGGCCTGCGCGGACCCCGAGACCGTCACCGACCGCGACTGGGACCTCTCGGCGATAGCTCGCGACGACGTCCACGTCGTGGACGACTCGCTGCTGAACCAGCCGAGTCCGCGCCTCGTGGAGGGCGTCGAACGACTCGCCGCCCTCCTGCATCCCGACGCGTTCGACGCGTGAGGACGACCCTCGCTTCCGCGAGGACGGCGTTCGCTTCGTCGAGTCTTCGACCGACTACCGGTACGCGAGTCCGACGGCGACGAGACCGCCGAGCGCCCCGCCGACCGCGAGACCGACGACGAGGGCGGCGCTCGCGCCGAACCAGATGGCCGGCGCGAGCGGGAGGACGAGGAAGCCACAGAGCATCGCCGACGCCCCCGGTCGGCGGGCCGTCTTCCGACTCGCGTCGGGCGTCGTCAGGAGTTCCCGACGGTCGCGGTACCGAATCGACCACCCGAGCGTCACGCACGCGCTGGCTCCGACGAGGACGGACGCGGTTCCGATGACTCGCTCCGAGACGCCGGCACCGACCGCCACCGCGAGCGCTACCAGTCCGACGCCGCTCGCCACGGCAACGGCGGCGTTCGACCGGACCGCGGCATCGTTCGCCGGTTCGACGCCGAACCAGCCCCGAACGGGACTGTTCGGTCGCAACGAGTGGACGGCGGCCGCGACGAACGCCAGTCCGGTCGTCGCCGTGAGTCCGGCGGCGAAGGCGGTTCCGTTGTCCATATCGGACGATGTGTCCGTTTTCTAAAGAGCATTGGTGTCCGGCGCGCTCCGCCACCGGAGCGCAACCGCCAAGTCGGCCGAGCGTCTCCCCCCGCACATGCGAGTCGGCGTCGGAAGCACCAATCCCGTGAAGTGCGCCGCAACCGAGTCCGCCCTGACCGACTTCCCCGGCACGGTCGTCGAGTCGGTCGCCGTCGAGTCGGGCGTGAGCGAGCAACCGGTCGGCGAGCGCGAGACCGTCGCAGGGGCGGAGAACCGCGCTCGGAACGTCCTCGACGCGGGCGACTACGACCTCGGCGTCGGACTGGAGGGCGGCGTCGCCGACGTCGAGGGCACCGACGGACTCTTCTTGATAATGTGGGCGGCCGCGACCGACGGCGAGCGAGTCGGCCACGGTGCCGGCCCGCGACTCCGCCTCCCCGAGTCCATCGCGGGCCGGGTCCGCGACGGCGAAGAGCTGGGTCCGGTGATGGACGACGTACTGGACATGGAGAACGTGGCGAAGAAGCAGGGCGCGGCGGGCGCGCTGACCGGCCACGTCATCGACCGCGAGGGTGCCCTGAAACAGGCGTTGGCCGGCGCGCTCGGCCCGTTCGTGACCGAACTGTACGACTGAGCGGGTTTCGACGGGCGACGACCGAGTAGGCGTCGGCCGGTGACGACCGAGCGGGGTCGGTGAAACCTCACTCGCGGACGCGCTCGGGCTTCTGCTTGCCGACCTGCTCGAAGTCGAGGTCACGGTCGCGGTCGAGCGTCACGTCTTCGGTCTCGACCAGATTGCTCATTCGGCGCTCGAACTCCTCGTCGGTGAGTTCCCCGCGAGCGTACCGCGCCTTGAGTTCGGCCAGCGGGTCCGGCGTCGCGTTCTCGGCGTTCTCCGCGTCGCTCGACTCCCGAACGGCGGGCAGTATTTCCTCGCCGACCAGCGCAATCGTCGGCACGAGCAGTAACCATCCGACGACGAAGACCACCGCCGCCATCTTCGGACCCGCGAAGAGCGCGACGAGGATGCCGAGCGGAAGCGTCGCCACCGCGACGAGACCGGAAAGGAGTCCCGGCAGATTGCTGGACATGCTCCGCTGTTGTCGAGAAGGAATGATAATTATTGTGACTGCTGGAGCGGACGCCGAAGAACGAACCGCGGGGCGTCAGTCGTCGGTCGGTTCCGCGGCGGCCCGCGCGTCCTTGCTCTCCTCGACCGCGGTCGTGAGCGAGACGTTTAGCCAGAACATCGAAGCGACGCCGCCGACGAGCGTTATAATGTTCTTCACGGCGTGGTCGAGGATGGCCGCGCCCAGCGCGATGCTCCAACCGATGGGCGTCAGGCCGACCACGAGCAGGGTGAAGGCACCCTCGTACAGACCGACGCCGCCGGGCGACAGCGGCAGGACCTTGGCGAGGTTGCCCACGCTGACCGCGAAGAAACACACCGCCACGAGCATCGGAATCGGGAGCGAGACGCTCGGGAACGCGGTCAGGACGAGCAGCGCGGTCAGCACGTCGAGCGTCCAGATGGCGAGACTCGACGCGCCGACGGTGAGGAAGGCGCTCCGGTTGCCCGCGACGGTCTGGACGTCGCCGGTGAACCGCTCGATGACGCCGGTCACGTAGTCGGCGTACGAGTCGTTGCTGAGTCCCGAGACGACCCCGCGGACGAGGTTGCGGTCCGACCGGGCGCTCAGCACGATAGCCCCGACCGCGAGGATGGCCGCGAGTCCGACGCCGCCCGCGACGTAGAGGGCGGTCTGTCCGGCCGCGCCGTACTTGCTGGCGGATTCGCCCCCCGAGGGAGCCGACCCGAACAGCGTCGATTCGAGACCGCCGGTCGCGCCCGTCAGCGCGAGGCCCAGCAGGACGACGCCCGCGAGCATCGTGATGGTCAGCAGGTCGAAGACGCGCTCGACCGCCAGCGAGGCGAAGCCGGTCGGGTAGGGAATCGACCGGCGGGCCTTCACGACGTAGGCTCGAACCGCGTCACCCGCTCGGGCGGGGAACACGAGGTTGCCGGTCTGACTGACGAATATCGCCCCCGTCAGGAAGTCCGCGTCCTCGGTGTACCCCAGTTCTTCGAGGATGTCGCGATAGCGCGTCCCGCGCAGGGGCCACGAAATCACGTAGACCAGCGCGGCGAGACCGACCAGCATCGGGTCGGCCTGACTCATCCGATTTAGAACCTCGTTCAGCGGGAGGTACCGGCTCATCAGGAGGACCGCGACGACGGTCATGAAGATGCCCGCCGCGATGGAGACGCGCTTGGTGATGCGCGGTTGGACCGTGAACTCCCACCAACAGCGCATGATTTGGCTTCCCATCCCGAACACGTCCCGGACGATATCGACCTTCGAGTCGCCCTTCGGTTCCCAATCGACCGCGAACTCCTTGATGTCGTAGCCCCGGCGCTGTGCGCGCACGAGGACTTCGGTGTCCCAGAACCAGTGTTCGTCCTCGACCTCGTTCAGTACGTCGAACAGCGCGGTCCGGTCGAAGGCCTTGAACCCGCACTGATGGTCGCGCATCTTCGACCCGAGAAAGGTCCGTGTCAGTCCGTTGAACCCCCGACTCGCTACGTCGCGTTTCGCGGGTCTACTAGCCTCCTCGCCGGGCATCCAGCGCGACCCGGTGGCGAACTCGTACTCGCCCGACCGGACGCTCTCGACCAGTTCTTCGAGGTGGCGCATGTCGGTGGCGAGGTCGGTGTCGAAGTACACCAACGTCTCGCCGTCCGCGGCCTCGAAGGCACGATTCAATGCTCCTCCCCGGCCCAACCGCTCGTCGCTGTGGTAGTGGCGGACTCGCTCGTCTTCGGCCGCCATCCGGTCGGCGATTTCGGGCGTTCGGTCCTCGCACCCGTCCTCGGCGACGATGACTTCGAAGGTCCCGGAGGGGAGGAATTCGTCTAGCGTGGCGAGCGTCGTCTCGACAGTGTTCTCGATGGTCGCCTCCTCGTTGTAGGCGGGAAGGACGACGCTCACCTCGACTCCACGGCCGCTCATTATCGAAGATAGTCTGTCCACCCTCGTAAGTACCTTCTGCTCCGTTCCGGCGAGTACACGTCCGTAGGCCGGGCCTTGGGTCGTCGTTCACGCTCGTTCACGGAGAAAAGCTCCCGTGGAAGTGAGTCGAGCCGTCGTTACGCTCGGTAATCCGGGCTTACCGGCGAGCGAAATCGGAGCGTCGGCCACCGGTCGGCCGTCGGTCGGTCGTCGCAGTCCGTCGAAGGTCGGCGGCGTTCGACCGCTCGCTCGCAGCGAGTCGGCGGAACGTTCTCTGGAAACTCCAGATTAACCAGCCGTACCAACAGTCCCTTCGGGGGTGGTTTAGTTCAAGTAAAATCAGGATGAAAACGCAAGAGGGCGTGGTGTTAACTCCACGTACCAAATCCCCTAAGGCGGTTTCCGTCCAAGGAGTGAGTAAGGCATGAGCACGACCGCAACTGCTGGCACGACCACCCTGACCGACAAACAACAGCGCATCCTCCAGTACCTCCGAGAGAAGGGCCAGATGAAGACGTACTTCAAGTCCCGACTCATCGGCGACGAACTCGGCATGACCGCCAAGGAGGTCGGTGCGAACATGACCGCCATCGCCGAGGGCGAGTTCGACGTGGACGTAGAGAAGTGGGGCTACTCCTCGTCCACGACGTGGAAGGTCACGACCTGATAGACCACGACGCGACGCCCGCGACGTAACGCCGAGCGACGACGAACCTCGCTCCGTGACGCCGCGAGGCGACCGAGAAGCGACCGTCGCAAAGCGACGCTACGCCCGAGACGCAAACGCTGCTGGCACGTGCTCGGGGAGTGGGTTTTCCGCCGTCCGACCCCGTTTTTTCGCCGTCTTCGACTCCCGATGCTTCACTCGCGCCACGACCTGTCGGCCGACCAGTCGAGCCACTGCTCGGCCTTGCCCGCGTCGATTAGCCGTTCGTACCCCTCGAACGACCGGCGGACCTCGGCGTCGTACAGCTCCGCCAGTTCCGCACTCGGCGCTTCGACCGTCGTGCCCTCTGCGGCCCCGAAGAACACTTCGTGGCCCGCGAACTCCGCCTCCAGCGCCCGGACCGCGAGGTCCGCGGCGTCCGCGAGGTGGAGGTACGCGAACAGCGTCTTGCGCGCCTTCTCGAAGAACCCGGCGTCTCGAATTCCGGCCAGCGAGCGGTCGGCCTCCGCGAAGACGGTCCGTAGCTCCTCGTCGGTCGTCACGAGCGGGAACCGGAGCGACGCGACGGTGGTCGGCGCGCCCTCCCTGCGGCCGAACCCGTCGGCGACAACTTCCGCGACCTGCTTGCCGAGACCGTAGGGGTTCGAGGGCGTCAGCGGATGGGTCTCGTCCACGGGCAGATACTCGACGCGCACCTCGTCCTCGAAGCCCGCGCCCATCGCCGAGAGGCTAGACGCGAGTACCACCGTCTCGATTTCGAGGCTCTGGGCGGCTTCGAGGACGTGATACGGCGTCTGGGCGTTGCTCCGAAAGGTGACGTGACCGGGCGTCTCGTCCGGGCGCGGAATCGTCCCGAAGTGGGCCACGGCGTCGGGGTCCGCGCGAGCGAGCGACCCGTACACCTCGCCGGGGTCCAGCAGGTCGGTGCGGAGGTACCGGTCGGCGACCGTCTCCCGTCGGTCGCCTCTGCTCAAGTTGACGGTGCGATAGCCCCGGTCCGCGAGCGCCGAGAGGAGGGCGGTTCCCAACTCGCCGTTCCCGCCGGTGACTGCCACGGTGTCCATGAGAGAAGACGGACCGCGAGCGACCGAAAAACTACGGGTCGAACGAGATGAACCCGTCCGCTTCGGCCGCGAACGCCGCGGCGGTCTCGCCGAACGAGTCGGCGTACCGGACTAACAGGGTGATAATCGTCTCCGGGTTCCGGACCGCGTAGCCGTCCTCGCGGTCCAACAGCCCGGCGTCTTCGAGGTCGGCGGCGTACTTGCTCACCGTCGGTCTCGACACGTCCAGCGCGTCGGCGAGGTCGCTACCGGTCGCCGAGGGGTCGCGCAGTAACTCGACGAGCATCCCCCGCGGGGTGTCCCGGCGGAGGTAGCCCAGTGCGACCTGTTCGAACGAGGAGAACTGTTCTGCCGGGTAGAACCGGCGGTAGTCACCGTCTCGTCGGCTCTCGACGACGCCCGCGTCGAGGAGCTGTCGGAGGTGATGCTGTGCCTCCCCCGTCCCCAGTTTCAAGTCGTCACGGACCTTCGAGAAGTGCGCGCCCGGCGTCGTCGCGACGTAGCCCGCAATCGCGTCTCGGGCTTCGCTCTCGCCGCTGTCGGCCTCGGCGCGGAACGAAGCCAACGGCGTCGCGGCCCCCAAGACCGCGAACCGTCGGAGCGTCGCCCGCTTATTTTCATCCACTTCGGAGCGCTCAACCATCTACGATAGAAGGGTCGGCGTGGAGGATTAAAACACCTTCGGCTTGCGAGTCGGTCGCACGGCCGAGAGGTTCAGGTCTGGCGAGAGCGACGCCGTGCGGTCGGTCACGGAGCGGTCGGAGATAGTCGTCTCCGAGGGCTATCACGATTTGCGGGGGTTTTCTACTCTCATTCCGTCACTTTCGGGGTAGATACGTCGCGTCGCGTTCGGCCTGAACAGAACTCTTCGTAGTCACTCGATGCGGCCGTCACCTCGAACACGGGTCTGGGTCTCCTCGGAGTCTCGGTCTCGGTACTCGTCATAGATACGAAAGAGAGTGGCGGCGGTCGGAAACCGGCGCAACTCAGTACCGCCGCACGAATATTCCCTCTCGAACCACCCACTTGTACGTTTCCGAATTACTCTAAGGAGTTCCGTCACTCCGGGGCGGCTCGGCGCAAAAAAGCGGCGGGCGTTACTTTTCGACTTCGGCGTCCATCTCGGCTTCCACGTCTTCGATGTCGGGAGACTCCTCGTCCATCTCCTCAATGACCTCGTCGGCGCTCTTGATGTTCGCGGGGTCTTCGCCCTCTTTGATGGCTTGGGCCTCCTGCTCCATCGCTTCGACGTCCATCTCGGCCTCCTCGTCTATCTGACCGAGAATCTCCTCGATGTTGTCGAGACCGATGAGTTCGCGGGTCTCCTCGTCGAAATCGAGGCTGTCGAGTTCGCCGTTGTCCTCCTTCACGTCGCTCCCGGTGAGATGCTTGCCGTAGCGGCCGAGCATCGAGGAGAGTTCCTGCGGGAGGACGAAGGTCGTGGATTCGCCCTGACCGATGGATTCGAGCGTCTCCATGCCCTTGTCGATGACCGCGCGCTCGCCCATCGACTCGGCGGATTTGGCGCGGAGGACGGTCGAAACTGCGTCACCCTGCGCTTCCAGAATCTGGCTCTGCTTCTCACCCTGCGCCCGGATGATGTTCGACTGCTTGTCACCTTCCGCGGTCTCGATGGCGCTCCGGCGCTCACCCTGCGCCTCCAGAATCATGGCGCGGCGCTTGCGCTCCGCGGAGGTTTGTTGCTCCATCGCCTGCTGGACGTCCTTGCTCGGGTTGACCTCCCGAACTTCGACGCTCTCGACGCGGATACCCCACTCGTCGGTGGGTTCGTCGAGTTCGCGGCGGATTTTGGCGTTTATCTCTTGGCGCTTGTTCAGCGTGTCGTCCAGTTCCATGTCGCCCAGCACCGCACGGAGCGTCGTCTGGGCGAGGTTCGAGACGGCGCGTTTGTAGTCCTCGACTTCGAGGAACGCTTTCTTGGCGTCCATGACCTTGATGTAGACCACGGCGTCGGCCGTCACCGGCGAGTTGTCGCGGGTGATAGCTTCTTGACGCGGCACGTCGAGGGTCTGGGTCCGCATGTCGAAACGGTGGGTCGCGCTCACGAACGGCGGGACGAAGTTGATACCGGGTTCGAGCAGTTTCCGGTACTCGCCGAACACCGTCAGTGCGCGCTTCTCCGTCGCGTCCACGATCTCGACCGACTGCCAGATGGTGATGACCGCCAGCGCGAGGACCAGCAGCGCGACTACCGTGAAGCCCCCGACCGCGGAGGCCTGTAGTGGAACCAACATACTTGGACTGTTAGCAAGAGTGAATGTTAAGCGTTCCCCTCACGGTCGGCGGGACCACGGCGGAATTTTGTCAATCGACGGCGACGAACGCGCTCGAATTCAAATCTCCTCGGTGTCGGTTTCGCGGGCGGACGGGTCGTCCGTGCGCTCGTCGGCCAGTTCGGAGTCGAGAGCGTCGTCTCTGCCCTTCGCCAGTTCGCGGTCGATGGGGTCCTCGATGGCCTCCAGCGCCTCGACCTTGACGACGTTGCCGCCGCCGGGGTCTACGACCATCACCTCGGTCCCCTCGGGAATCTCGCCGCGAATCGTCCGTGCGGCGTAGTAGGGGTTGAACCCGCCCTCGTGGAGCTTTATCTGGCCGTCCTCGGGCGTGACGCGCTCGGTGACGCGGCCGGTCTCGCCCTTCAGCGAGTCGGAGTCGCGGGTGCGGGCGACGCCCTTCCCGCCGTAGAGGTCCAGCTCCCGATACGCGTACAGCGAGGCCGCCCCGAAGGCGAGTACCAGCGCGGCCAACACGAGCGGCGAGGCGGCCGGTCCCAGCAGCAGTCCGACGGCTCCCGCGAGCGCGAGCGCGACCCCGAGGACGATGAAGTGCGCGCCCGGAATCAGCGCCTCGGCGATGGCGAGACCGATGCCAGCGACGAGGAGCAACAGCGGGAGCGAGTCCAACAGCGGTGCCATACCAACGTCTTGGGATTCGGACCGGTTAACGTTTTGCAGTCTCCGGAAGCCGCGCGGTCGGACGCTCCAGCGTCGAGTCGCCGAAGCTTCGTCGGTGGAGAATCCTCTAGCGTGTCTTAACACACCTCTGTATTTCTCAAGTAATTACAGGAATTGGTCCGTCGGCGAGACACCGACCGGTCGGTGTCTCGCCGACAGCGCCGCTTGCCCGTTCACGGACTACACGGCCTGCCGCTCGCCCACGGCACCGCCTACCCGCCCGCGGACAGGAAGAGGCGGGCGAAGACGAACAGCGTCGCGGCGATGCCGAGGACGACGAAGAGCGCGTTCTCCAGCGTCGGCGACCCCGGCTCTATCGGCGGAATGTCGTCCGCCTCCTCGGGTTCGTAGCCGTCTTCGCCGACCTCGTCGGTGTCGTACTTCCAGTCCGACATGGCCGGAGGTACGCGGGCCACCGGGAAAAGGCTGGCTACGACGTTGCGAAACGGCCGCGCCGTCGCAACTTCACGTCGTCGAGCGCCCGCGCCCGGCGCGCCAGCGCCGGGCGCTCGTCAGTGAGGGGGAAGCGACGGACGGTCGGCAGCGGAAAAGCACCGGGAGCGACGCTCAGGGTCGCTCGCGCTCTGCGAGCGTCACGTCGCCGTCGTAGACGACGCCGCGTTCGGCGTCCAGCGTCACCACGTCGCCGTCCCGGATGTTCGGGTCGAGCGGCGCGCCGCTGACCATCGGAATGTCGAGTTCGCGGGCGACCATCGCGGGGTAGCCCGTCATGCCGGGGCGAGCGTCCACGATGCCCAGCAGTTTCGAGGCGTCGCCGTCGAACTCGCCGTCGAAGTCGGGTTCGAGCGCGAGAATCGACCCCTCCGGCACGTCCGAGAGGTCGCCGTCGTCGGTTCGAGCGACCGGCCCGGCGACCCGGCCGCGGACGACGCTCCGACCCGTGCCGATGGTCTCGGCCGCGACGTGGACCTTCAGCATGTTGGTCGTGCTGGTCCCCTCCAGTTCCGACATCATGCCCGAGACGACGACCACCGTGTCGCCGCTCTCGGCCACGCCGGCGTCGAGCGCGGCCTGCACCGAGTCGTCGATGATGGTATCGACGCCCTCCGCGAGCGGCGTGTACTGGGCGTTGACGCCCCACGAGAGCGCGAGCTGGCGGCGCACCTCGTCGTTGGGCGTCGTGGCGACGACCGGGACTTGCGGCCGGAACTTCGAGACCTTGAGCGCGGTGTAGCCGGATTCGCTGGCCGCGACGATGGCCGCCGCGCCGATGTCGCGCGCCAGATAGCGCGCCGACCGCGCCAGCGCGTCGGTCCGGGCGTCCTCGGCGGCTGGGACGCGCTGTTCTCGAATCTCGTCGTACTCGTCGCTCTCCTCGACCTCGCGGACGATGCGGTCCATCGTCTCCACGACCCGCACCGGGTCGTCGCCGATGGCGGTCTCGCCCGACAGCATCACCGCGTCAGTGCCGTCCAACACCGCGTTCGCCACGTCGGAGGCCTCCGCGCGGGTGGGCCTGCGGGCGTGGACCATCGAGTCGAGCATCTCTGTCGCGGTGATGACCGGCGTCCCGGTCTGCTGGCACTCGCGGATGATACGCTTCTGAATCATCGGCACGTCTTCGAGCGGACACTCGACGCCGAGGTCGCCGCGCGCGACCATCACACCGTAGGCCGCGTCCACGATTTCGTCCAGATTCTCCACCGCACCGCGGCGCTCTATCTTGGCGACGATGGGGATGTCCGCGCCCAACTCCTCCAGTACTTCGTTGACCGCCAGCACGTCCTCGGCGCTCCGGACGAAACTCGCGGCCACGAAGTCGGCCTGCTTCTCGGCGGCGAGTTCGAGGTCACGGCGGTCCTTCTCGGTCACCACGTCGAGGTCCAAGTCCACGCCGGGGACGTTGACGCCCTTCCGACTGCTCAGGTCGCCGCCGCTCACGACGCGCGCGACGACGACGCCCTCGCCGTCTCCGTCCTCGACTTCCTCGACGACCGTCTCGATGCGGCCGTCGTCCAACAGCACCTTGTCGCCGGGTTCGACGTTCGTGATGGAGTAGCTCAGGCCGACTTCCTCGGGCGTGGCGGTGTCGCCCTTCACGAACCGGACCGTCGAGTCGGTTTCGAGGTGGACGGGTTCGTCGGTCTCGGCGGTCCGAATCTCGGGACCTTGCAGGTCTACCATCACCGCGAGGGGGTCGGCGGTGGTCTCGTCCACGTCTCGGACGTGGTCTACGATCTCCTCGCGGTCCTCTCGCGTGCCGTGACTCGCGTTGAGGCGCGCGACGGTCATCCCGGCGTCGGCCAACTCCCGAATTGTCCGCCGGGAGTCCGATGCCGGACCCAGGGTACAGACGATCTTCGCGTTTCTCATGGGTCCGAGTAGGTCCGACCGCGCCAAAAACCCCCGGTGATTCGTTCCGATTCACTCGTCCGCGAGTTGTTCCCGACTGTCCGAACGCACCGTGTGGCCGGCCGTCGTTTCGAGAGCCACAATCCCTTATTGTATCGCCCCCGAATGGGTGATATATGCCAGAATACGCCTCTCTCGTGGACGTGCGGACGGACTTCCAGAACGCACAGGACCTCACGTCCGTCTGGGGAGACATCCGGTCGGACCTCGAAGAACAGGACGCCGACCTCAAACACACCTACGCCATCCTCGGCGAGTACGACTTCCTCGTGGTCATGGAAGCGCCCGACCGAGACGTGGCGTACCAGGCCGGAGTCGCGCTGGAGCGTCACGGACTCGACGCCCAGACGATGGAGATAATCCCGACCGAGGAACTCGCGCAGGTCGTGGACGACCTCTGAACCGGTTTCGGTTTCGCTCTCGCTCTCACGTACCGACGGAGACGAATAGGGGAAACCGAGATGGCGTGAGGGATAACTCACGCGATAACCGCCATCTCGGTGCGCGGGGAGCGGCGTTGCGCTACCGGTAGCTTCGTTCGACAGGGACGACCGCAATCCGCCGCAGCACAGTGTTTCTGGTTCGGCGTAAAATGATTTTTGACTAACTATTCTGTCACTGGTTTTATAGGAGTCGTCGGTCAGTTCGGGGGCGTCGTTACTTGACCTTCGTGCCCGGCCCGCTGTCGCCGTGGGTCGTCAGCAGGTCGGCGTCCTCGCCCGCCGCCAGCACCATCCCGTTGCTCTCGACGCCGAACAGTTCGGCCTGTTCGAGATTCGCCACGACGACGACCTTCGTGCCCGGAAGCGCGTCGAGGTCGTGGAGTTGCTTGATGCCAGCGACGATTTGGCGGGTCTCGACGCCGATGTCCACTTCGAGGCGCGCGAGGTCGTCGGCCCCCTCGATGGGTTCGGCGACCTCGATTTCGCCGACGCGAACGTCGAGGTCCTGAAACTCTTCGAAGCTGATGCGGTCGTCGTCGATGGGTTGGATGTCGGTGTCGCTCATGGATTCGTCGTCCTCGGTCTCGTCGGATTCGTCGTCTTCGTCCGTAGCCGCTTCGATTCGCTCGTTCAACTTCTCGTTCAGTTCCTCGACGCGCTCGTCCTCGATCTTCTCGAGCAGTTCGTCCGGTTCGCCGAACTCGTCGGCCGGCGCTTCGAGGGTGGCGTCGAGGTCGGCGTCGTGGACTGACCCGTCTTCGCCCAACTGCTCCCACAGCGCTTGGGCCTTGCCGGGGAGGATGGGTGCCGAGAGGACCGCGACCGCCTTCGCCAACTGGACGCAGTCGTAGATGACCTGCGCGGCGCGCTCGGGGTCGTCGTCGGTCAGGTTCCACGGTTCGTTGCGCTGGATGTACTCGTTGCCGAACCCGGCCAGCGACACCGAGGCCTCGCCCGCCTTCTTCAGCGAGTAGTCGTTGACCGCGTCCTCGAAGTCCTCGACGGCCTCCTCGATTCGGTCGGCGACTTCCTCGGAGGTGTCGGCATCGGGCGTCCCGTCGTAGTTCCGGGCCGCGAACAGCAGGCTCCGGTAGGCGAAGTTGCCGAGCGTGCCGACCAACTCGCCGTTGACGCGCTCCTGGAACTTCTCCCACGAGAAGTCAACGTCCTGCTGGAACCCGCCGGTCGTGGTCAGGTAGTAGCGCACGAGGTCGGGGTCGAAGCCCTCGTCGAGGTAGTCGTCGGCCCAGACCGCGCGGTTGCGACTGGTCGAGAACGCCTGTCCGTCGAGGTTGACGAAGCCGCTGGCCATGACCGCGCGCGGTTCGTTGTAGCCCGCACCTCGCAGCATCGACGGCCAGAAGACGGTGTGGTGCTGGATGATGTCCCGGCCGATGACGTGGACGATTTCGCCGGTGTCGGCGTCTTCCCACGTCTCGTCGTCGGCGGCCGCAGAGTCGTCGGCCGCGGGCGCGCCGTCCTTCCAGACCGCCTCCCAGTCGTAGGTGTCCGCGCCGACGCGCTCGGTGTACTGCTTCGTTGACGCGACGTACTCGACGGGCGCGTCCACCCAGACGTAGAGGACGAGGTCCTCTTTCCCCTCGCCGGGGTAGTCGATGCCCCAGTCCATGTCGCGGGTGATACAGAGGTCCTGTAGCTCGCCTTCGATCCACTCCTTGGGCTGGTTGCGCGCGTTGGAAGTCCCTTCGAGGCGGTCGATGAACCCTTGGAGGTACTCCTGAAAGTCAGCGAGACGCAGGAACTCGTGTTCTCGGGTACGGTACTCGGCGGGGTTGCCGGTGATGGTACTCACGGGGTCCTCGATTTCGCCGGGTTCGAGGTGGCGCTGACATCCCTCGTCGCACTCGTCGCCTCGGGCCTTCGCGCCGCAATACGGACAAGTGCCCTCTACGAAGCGGTCGGGCAGGGGAGTGTCTGCCTCGGGGTCCCACGCGACCTGAATCTCCTTCTCGAAGACGTGGTCGTTCTCTATCCACGACCGGACGAACTCCTGCGTGAGTTCGGTGTTGGTCTCGTCGTGGGTGTGGCCGTAGTTGTCGAACTCGACGTTGAATCGGGGGAACGTCTCGGCGTACTTCTCGTGGTGTTCGAGGGCGAACTCCTCGGGCGAGACGCCCTCCTTCTCGGCGTTGACCGCGACCGGGGTCCCGTGCATGTCCGACCCGGAGACGAACGCGGTCTCCTGGCCGAGTTTCTCCAGCGAGCGCGCGAAGGCGTCGCCGCTGATGTACGTCCGGAGGTGGCCGATGTGCAGGTCGCCGTTGGCGTAGGGCAACCCGCAGGTCACCACCGCTGGCTCGTCCGTGGGGAAGTCGTCGTGGCTCATACTATCCAATCCTCTTTGGCGGGTGTAAAACCCGCCGATTTCCGTGTTCGTGCATGGCTATCGTCGCGCGATTTCGGGAAACGGTTGGCAGGCGATTCGGCCGAACAGTCGAGTTTCGCCACCGCAGAAACCGTCCGCGAGCCACGGTCCGGGCGACTCCTCCCGACGCTACGCGTCGCTCCGCATGCGCATAGCGCGGGCAAGTGCCTGCGACCGCGTGCGGTCCCGGTGTGGGACGCCTCGGACCGTGCGTGGCACGAGTCTGGATTTGGCGGCTCGGTATTTAAGCATTCGTCCGGGTCGGTACTCCGTCACACACCGACCGCAATCGATTGGGGAGGGTGTGGCCCGCGATTGCGGTGGCGGTGCTGTGCGGTGGCGGTGTTGTGCGGTGGGCTCCGTTGCTCAAGCCCGAGGATAGCCTCTTCTCGCCAATTCTCGTGTAGAAAACGTCGCGACCTTCCTCCCGGCAACTCTCCTACCGAACGATTCCGTACCCGACGCTACTCACGACTCGAAACCGCAGAAACGAGAATCGCAGAACTACGAACGGATTAGAGCAGCCCCGTCTTCTGGAGCTTCATGAGGTCCTCGGTGTCGAGGGTCTCGCCTTCCTTGAACTGCTGGTAGATCTCTTCGGCCTCTTCCTTGGCCTCTTCGCGCTCCTTCTCCTTCTCGGACTTGCGCTCTTCCTCTTCCTGCTTGTCGAGTTCGCGTAGGCGCTTCTGGACGCGCACGAAGTCCTCGTGGTGCTGGTCGGCCGACTCCTGAGCTTCCACGAACTTCTCGTGCATCTCGTCGGCCTCGTCGCGGATTTCGTCGGCTTCGCGGTAGGCCTCGATCATCTGGTTGTGATGCTCTTGGGCCTTGTCCGCGAGTTCCGTGACCTTCTCGTGGTGGCGGCTCGCCTCGGCGCGGACCTCTTCGGCTTCCTCGACGAGTTCGTCGAGGTCCTCGCTGTCGTCGAGCTTCTCCTTGCGGGCCTGAAGCTTCTCGCGCTTCTCCTCGATCTTCTCGATGAGTTCGCGCTCGTCCTCGGTCGAGAGGACCTCGGTCTGCTGCTTAAATTCGAGGTCTTCGATCTCGGATTCGAGCTCCTCGATGTCCTTGCCCTCGTCGAGTTCGAGGTCTGACTTCTTCTCCTCGACCTCGTCGAACAGCTCGTTGGCCTTCGCGTTGAGGTCGTTGCGCTTCTCCTTGTGTTCCTGAACCTGCTCGTTGAGCTCGTCGCGCTTCTCGCGGTGTTCCTGCGCTTCGTCGACCTTCTCTCGGGTCTCGGCGTTCAGGTCGTCACGCTTGGACGCGCGCTTGCTTGCCTTCTGGTTCAGCTCGTTTCGTCGGTCTCGGAGCTGGCCCGCGAGTTTGATCAGTTCGCCTTTCGACTTGTTCTGGAGTTCCTCTTCTGTTACACTTACCATGCTTAGTTAAACCTCGATTCCATGCCCGCCGTGGCGTTCGGCAGTCCAGCGAGGGACAGCAACCGCTGTATACAACTGGCAATCGACCGGTGACAATAGTCCCATGTCATTTGTCGCACGATGCTTGCCGAACGCTCGTGGCGTTCTGGTATCAGCAAATATTCGCTGTGGCTATATAAATGTTCCGTCTAGTTGCGTAGTGGAAACGGTTCACACGCCCGCTAACGGCCGTGTAAGCCGTTCCCACACTTCTCAAGGGGTTATAAAGAACGTCGTCGAGCTTGCGAATAAATCGCCCGCCGACGGGAACCCCGCGAGCGTCCGGGCGACGGCGAGTCGGCCAACGACGGTCGCGCCGACCTACAGCGGGTAGACGTTCTGGACGCCTCCGTCCCGTCCACCGAACGAGAGTTCGACGCTCTCGGCGTCGGCGGGCACGGTCAGGGTGCCCGCACGCTCGGAATCGAGGGGACCGACCTCCACGTCGCTCCCGCCGGTCTGCCCGTCGGCGGTCCACGAGACGGTGCCCGAGACGGCCTCGGGCGTGTCGTTGACCACGACGAGTTCTCGGGTGTCCCCGGCCGCCGGGTACGCGTCCAAGACGACCTGGACGGGTTCCAGCGAGGCGGCCATCGCCTCGTAGCCCGCCTTCTCGGTCCCGTCGGCCGACAGCACGCCCATGCCCGCGCCCTCGTCGGCGTCGCGGAGCGCGTCGGCCGCGAGCAGACCGCTCCCCCGGCGGCGAAGCGTCTCGGTCACGCTCTTGAGGACGCGGGCTTGATACGCCTGCGAGGCCTCGACGGCGGACTCGTCGTCCGACCCGCCACTCGACCCGACGTACGCGGCGTGAGCGTCGGCGTCGAACCCGGCCGCGTCGCGGCCCTCATCGGCGACGAGCGACCCCGCGCCGAACGCGCCGACCGGGCCGTCGCAGTCGTACTTGTCGAGGAGCCAGTCGGCGTCGCCGGGCGTGCCGAACTGCCAGCCGGGGTAGAGGTGCGTCGCGTCGGCGTCGATGCCCGGCCCGCCCGAGACGGGGAAGACCGGCGTTCCGTCGGGGAACGCCGCGGCGACCTCGCGGTCCGCGGCGGCGTCGTAACTCGCGCGCCACGCCCGCCAGCGGACTTTGTAGCGCGCGAGCCGGGACGGACCGACGCCCGCGAGGTGGTCGGTCGGGTCGGCCCGGACGCCGAACGCGGCCACGCAGGGGTGGCGCTCGACCGACGAGGCGACCGTCTCGGCCAGCGCCGCCGCCCCGTCGGAGTCGGTCTCGCTACTTCCGACCAGCGGGAGGTCCTGCCAGACCAGCAGTCCGGCGTCGGTCGCGGCCTCGTAGAACTCCGCTGGGGGGACGTGACCGTACGCGCGTACGAGGTTCGCGTTCGCGTTCGCGGCGCGCTCGACGTCCCACGTCGGGTCGCCCGTCGGGAGCAGGGAGAATCCGCGGGCCGGGACGCGCTGACCGTTGACGACCAGCGCGTCGTCCGCGCCGCGCTCCCCGCCGTCTGCTCCCGCGCGCTCGATTTCGCAGAGGCCGGTCTCCACGACCGCTTCGGAGTCGCCGAGTTTCGCCCGGACCGCGTACTGGTGTTGCGGTCCGAACCCCGCGGGCCACCAGTAGGCCGGGTCTCGGAGTTCGAGCGTCTTCGAGACCGTCGCGCGCTCCGCGCCGTCGGTCTCGACCCTCGCGCGCTCCATCACGCCGCCGCCCCGGAACCCCTGCGGGCGCACCGACAGCGAGATGCGGTCGTCCAGCGGTTCGCCCGCCTCGACCGCGATTTCGGCGTCGACGACCGCGCCGTTCTCGGTCCGGCGCGGCGTCAGCGAGAGCGCGTCCACGAACGTCTCGGGATGGGTCTCCAGTTGTGCGCCCCACCAGATGCCGGGGACCGCGCGCTCGTCGGGCACGCGGTCTGTCGCGTAGACGCCGGCGAACTCGTCGGGGGCGCGACACTCCACGACCAACTCGTTGTCCGCGTCGAGGTCCAACTCGTATCTCGCGGGGCGGAAGTGCGCGTCGTGTTCGCCCAACTGCTCGCCGTTGAGCCAGATACGGGCCCGCGCGAACAGGCCGCGGAGTTCGAGGGTCGCGCGCTCGTCGCCGTCGCGGGGGTCGCCGAACTCGGTTCGGTACGCCACGCAGTCGGCGTCGGCGAACCGCTCGGGGCGGCCGGGCACGTCCACGGGGTGCCACTCGTCGGGGGAGGGCGGCTCGTCGCCCGCGGACGGGTCCACTGCCGCACCCGTCCAGTCGGTCAGAGACATACTCGGGGAACGAAACCCACACCAGATAGGTTTTACGTCCCGCGGACGACCACTTTCACTTTCACCGCGCCCTTGGAACAATTTAAGTAGGATGGCGGGACCAGCCTACGTCATGCTCGAAGACCTACGGTGCGTCTGCGACGGTCGGAACTGCGAGCGCGCCCTCGGCGAGAACGACCTGATGCTCCGGATGACGACCGACGCGGGCGAGCGCCGCGCCTACGAGTGCGCCTGCGGCGCGGTCACGGTGACGGTCGTTCGGTAGCGCTCCGACGCGGACGCCGCAGTCGCAGACTCTTTGTTCTCGCCTCGGCAAGCAGTTGCCATGGACGGAATCGAAGTCGCGGTTCGTTCGGTCGAGACGGTCGGAACCGACACCATCGCGCTGACGCTGGAGACGCCCCCGGAGTTCGACGCCCGACCCGGCCAGTTCGTCCAGTTGGCCGCGACGGTAGACGGCGAGGAGGTCACGCGCCACTACACGCTCTCGTCGCCCGACGCCGACGAGACCTTCGAGACGACCGTCGAGGTGGACCCCGACGGAACGCTCGGACCCTTCCTCGCCGACCTCGAACCCGGCGACACCGTCGAAATCGCCGGTCCGTTCGGCGATTCGTACTACGAGGGCGAGGACAGCGTCGTCGTCCTCGCTGGCGGGCCGGGCGTCGGCCCCGCGGTCGGTATCGGCGAGCGTGCGAGTCGCGACGGCGCGACCGTCACGGTCGTCTACGAGGACGACGACCCGGTCCACGAGGAGCGCCTGACCGCGCTCGCCGACGCGGGCGCGACGGTCGTCGTCACCGACGACGTGAGCAGTGAAGACGTACTGGAGGTCCTCGCCGACGCGCAGGGCCAGACGTTCATCTACGGCTTCGCGGAGTTCCTCGACCGCGCGACCGCCGCGCTCGACGCGGCGAACGTCGACGCCGAGGACGCCAAGGCCGAGAACTTCGGCCCCGCGCCCTGACGCGTAGCGACTCCCCGAGCCGAACCCGAAAACGTATCAATGACCGATACATTCTCGCGAATCTATGCGGACCGAAATCAACGAGCGGACCGTCGAGCGTCGGACGGACCGCCTGCTCGACGAGTACGGCGACGTGCCCGTCGAAGAGCGAACGTGGAACCGTTCGCCCGAGCGATTCGAGCGCGAAGTCGAGCAGGCGAGAAACGGCTACGTCGGCGGTGCCTACGCGTGGGTCGTCCGGCGACCGGACGAGACCGCCGCGCTCACCGAGTCGATGCCGCCCGAGGCCGAGGACGACCGAAAGCGCGCGCTGATGATTCTCGGTCGCGGGGCCGACCGGTGGGGCCTCGCTGGCGGTGGATTGGAGGGCGACGAGACCCACGAAGCGGCCGCGCGCCGCGAGGTTCGCGAGGAGACCTCCGTCGAGTGCGAACCGACCGACCTGTTCCTGTTGCGCCACGTGACCGTCGTCTCGGAGGCCGAAGACGACCGCCGAATCCACTTCCTCTACGCGTTCTTCGACGCGACCTACGAGGGCGGGTCGATAACCGTCCAACCGGGCGAACTCGACGGCGCGGCGTGGTTCGCCGAACCGCCCGAGCGCATGCTTCCCGCCAACGAGCGCCGGGCCGAGTCGTGGTCGCCGGAGACGACGACCGCGCCGTCCGAGTGACAGGCTAGTGTTCGACGAACTCGATTAGAACGCCACCCGTCGATGTTGGGTGGAGGAAAGCGACGTCGTGGCCCCAAGCGCCGGGCCGCGGGTCGTCGTCTATCAGTTTGACGCCGTGGTCGCGGGCGGTGTCGAGCGCCGCCTCGACGTCCTCGGTTTCGAGGGCGACGTGGTGGATGCCCGGCCCGTTGCTGTCCAGATACCGCGAGATAGTCCCGTCTTCGAGCGGTTCGAGCAACTCGAAGTAGCTGTCGTCGAATTCGAGGAAGACGACCCGGAGTCCGTCGAACTCCTCTTCGTGTGCGACAGGCGCGTCGAACAGGTCGGCGTACAGGTCCGCGAGGTCACCGGCTTCCTCGGTGGCGATTCCGACGTGGTCGATGTGCATGTGCGGGGGTATCGCGTCGGCGGAGTATAGTTTTCGCGGTCCCGTGATACCACTGGCGTCGGTGGGTCGAACGACGGCGGAACGCGCCGACGGACCGGTCGAAAAATGCTCGCAGTTCGGGTCGCCACGTGCGCTGCGTCGAAAATTGGTGTTCGGTCGTTACGCGAGGAAGCACTGGTTGTATCCACACACGATTACGGACGGGTCGAATCTAAGCATCATCTCACCTCCGTCATTTGGTAATGCCCTATCACCGTATAAATTTAATAATTTTAAGTAACTATAATTGTCGCAAGCGGTTCTGCGGTGTTCGGTCTCGTCGCACCCGGAGCTTTTTCGCGGTCGGACGCGAACTCCGGCGGCGTGCGAGCGATATTCTTCGACCTCGACGGCACGCTGGTCGCGCTCCCCGACAGTTTCGCCGAACTCTTCGCGGCGGCGCTGGCCGACCACGGCGTCCGGGCCGACGACGAGCGCCACGAGTTCTTCACCGAGGCGTTCTTCGAGCGTCTGGACGACTGTCACCCCGAACCGTACCGCGCGGCGATGAGCGACCTCGGCGAGGCGTTCGGTCTCGACGCGCCCGCCGAGGAGTTGGCCGAGAGCTACGCCGAGCGCGAGGCGGCCGCGATCGAACTTCGGGTGGGTGCCCGCGAAACCCTCGACGCGCTCGCGGCGGCCGAGTCCGCGGAGTCGGCCGCCGCCGACTCGACCGCCACAGATTCGACCGCCGGCCCGACCGACACCGCCGTCGCGCTCGGCGTTCTGACGAACGGCGGCGGGCGCGGCCAACGCCGGAAACTCGCCGTCCACGGACTCGCCGACTACTTCGAGGCGGTCGTCGTCTCGGCGGAGGTCGGCGCGGGCAAGCCCGACCCGGAAATCTTCGCGGCCGCGCGAGACGCGGTTCCGGCCGACGAGTACGTCTTCGTCGCCGACGACCGCGACCGCGACGTGCGTCCCGCCCAGCGCGCCGGCTTCACCGGCGTCTACGTGGGCGAAAGCGAAACGGAGGATGCGAACGTGGACGACGCGGAGCGACCCGACCACTGCGTCGAGTCGCTCCGCGAGGTTCCCGCGCTGTTCGAGTACGGGTCGGGGTCGCTCGGCGGTTAACTTCCGCCGGTAGAGTTTCCGCCCCCGCCGCTGGTACTGTTTCCGCCGCCCGACTGGTGAATCTGCATCAGTTGCACCGAGAGGTTCGCGGCTCCCGGACCGGGAATCTCGGGGACGAATCCGCCGAACTCCGCGCCGTTGACCGGCCACATCAGTTTGTCGTAGCCGATGACCATGTACGGGAAGTCGAGGTAGATGCGCTCTATCGCCTTCCGCGCGAGTTGGTTGCGCTTCTGGGACTCCATGGTCGAGCGAGCGCGCGAGATGAGGTCGTCGGCCCCGGCGTCGACCAGCCCGTACCCCATCGCGTTGTTGAGTTGGGTCGTGGTGTTCTTCTGGTCGTAGCCCTCCTTCTTCGAGTGGTCGTCGGCGTTCTCGCTGTGGAAGATGTTGTAGAGGGTCCCCGTGGCGAACGGCGAGAGGTCGCTCCACGCCATCGGGTAGATGTCGAAGTCCTCCTGAGAGTACACCCGGCCGAGCATCGTGTTGAACGTCATGACCTTCGTGACCGCCGGGATGCCGAGCTTCTGCATCATATCCACCCATCGGGCCGCCATCTTGGACAGCTTCGGCGTGTCCTTGGCGGGGTAGATGAACACCTGCAGCGGCCCGCCATTGATTTCGGGGATGGTCTTGCCGTTGACCCGAATCTCCTCTTCGACGCCCTGCTTCTGGCGGAGGACCTGCGACTGGACCGGACCGTAGCTGTAGTCGTGCTTGGCCTTCGACTGGCCGCCCGTGACGCCCGTTAGCGTGCCGGGGTACTGCTTGCCGACGTAGTTGCCCTTGTCGCCGTCGATGACCTTCCCCTCGGTGAGGAACGACTTGATGCCGTCGTAGTCCGGTACGCCCGGTTCCTTCTGGCGGAACTCGAAAGCGTTCGTCGCGGGCGATTCGAGGAGCTTGGCGTTCTTCGACGCCTTCTCGGGGCGGACCGCCGAGAAGCCCGGCGGCATCACGAAGTCGCCCATGTACTCGTAGCCCTCTTGCAGGCGCTCGGTCCAGTAGTAGTCGTCGAACACCATCGACGTCGCCTGCCGGAACGTCGCGTCGTCCAGCGGCTGGCGACGCATGTTGTACGCGAAGTAGTTGTACCCCGTGTCGTAGCCGGGCACCAGCTTCTGGCCCTGATTGTTCTTGACCTTCGAAATCTTCGAGACGTTGATGGTACTGTAGATGCTGTCGATGTTGCCCCGGAGGAACGCCTGCTGGAGCGCCGAGTCGCTCCCGAATATTTTGAACCGGACCGCGTCGAGGAACGGTCCGCCCGACCTCATCTTCTCCACCTCGTCGCGCCACTTCAGCTCGCCCAGCGGGTAGTCGTCGCGGAACTCGACCTCTATCGCGGTCGCTTCGGCGTACTTCGTGACCGTGCCCGGCCCGGTGCCGACCGGCCCGCCGTTCTCCGTCGGGGCGTAGTCACGATAACTGTTCACGTCCGACCAGATGTGCTTCGGTAGGATGGGCAGCGCGAGCTGGTTGCTCGCGTAGGTCCCGATGGGCTTCTTGAGCTTCATGTGAACGTCCCAGTCGCCCTTCGAGGCCTTCTGAACCGACTTGATGGGCTGGATGGTCGAAGCGTAGCGCCCCGGCTCCTGTTCTTTCATGTAGTCGTACGTGAACACCACGTCCTCGACGGTCAGCTTCTCGCCGTCGGTCCACGTCAACCCGTCGCGGACGTTGAAGTACACGTCGGGCTGGGGATTCGCCTTCCCTTCAGGCACTTCGACCGTCCAATCGGTGTAGACGTTCGGCCGAACCTTGAACTCCACCGGGTCCACCACGGTTCCGGCGTCGTACACCATGTCCAGAATCGCCCACGAGTACGCCGACGAGGTAGAGAGCGGATTCAACCCCTTCGGCTGTTGGCCCATCCCCATCGTGAAGATACCGCCGTCCTGTACGTTCTGGGCCGTCGCGTCGGTCGATTCGACTACCGTCGAACTCCGCTCGGTCGCTCCGTCCGCGGCGTCCGCCGCGCCGGGGAACGAGAGCGCCACTGCTCCTGCGCCGCTTGCTTGAAGAAACTTGCGCCGACCGGAATCGAACTCTGGGTTGTCCTCACCCATGGAGGGTGATAGCTATTCACAGGAAAAAGGCGCATGGCCATCAAAGAACGTCTTTATATCGAACAGATGTGGCGAACGGCGTGCGAAATCTCCCCGAGAACCGTCCCGCGAGTGGGGTGCCGAAAGGTTGTTATCGCGGGACTTCGACCACCCGCTAATGAGCGACTGGGAGTGCGGCATCGACGGTTGCGGCGAGGCGTTCGACGACGTGGAGGAAGCTATCGTGCATCAGACGACCGACCACAAGCGCCGCGAGTGCAAGGTCTGTGGCTCGGTGGTTCCGGACGGCTACTTCGCCATCCGACACGCCTTCGACGAGCACTCGCGCGCGGAGTACGTCCGCGCCTACGGCGCGAGCGCCGCGGAGGTCCGCCAGCGCGAGCGCGTCCGCGACGCCATCGAGGACGACGCCGACCTTCAGCAGGTCGTGAACCGACTGGACGAAGTGACGGGCGGTCTCTGACGCCGCAGACGGAGTTTCCGATACACCGAAGCGACCGGTTTCGCGCTAGTTCGACAACGAACGTCCGGATGGACGAAGGGGCCGCGCGCCGGCGGTCGCCGACCGCCGGCGCGCGGGGCTTCGAGAGCAGAACTCGAATATTCGTTCGCTCCGGTCGATGCTCCGCGACGACGGCGTCGGCCGCGAACGACCGCGCTGCCTCCTCGCGCCACACCTTTTTACGCTCTGACGGCGAAATCACGCCCATGTACGTCCGGGACGCGAAAAACAGGGAGGAAGTCTGGCTGTTGGACCACATCGAGGAGATGGGTCTCGACGACACCGCGTTCCGCTCCCGCGATTACGTGGTCGCCATCGACGAGACCTCCGGCGAGAAGGCGGGATTCGGTCGCATCCGCATCCACAAGACCGACGACCGGGAACTCTGCGAACTCACCAGCATCGGCGTGCTGGAGTCGTGGCGCGGACAGGGCGTCGGCGCGCACGTAATCGAGCGACTGGTCGAGCAGGCCCGCGACCACGGCTTCGACGCCGTGTTCTCGCTGACGGGCGCGACCGACTACCTCTCGCAGTTCGGCTTCCGGGGCGTCGAGTCGAGCGACCTCCCCGAGAAACTGCGCGAGCGCATCGACGCCAAGCGCGAGGAGACCGACCCCGACGCGGTCGGGATGGTGCTGGACGCGGACGAGTTCGTGATGCCCGACCGCCTGCGCGAGCGGTTCAAGCGCGCCCGGCCTCACGAGGAAGAACCCGAACCCGAGGAGTCCGCCGAGGACTTCGGCATCGACCCCAACAGCGCGACCTACAAGTACGACACCGGGGACTGAATCCCCGTCTCTGGTCGTTCGCCGATAGCGAAGGGAATCCTCCGTGACGGACAGTTAGGACTTCCCACCGCTGAACGACGCGAGAACGTCGAGATACGCGGAACCGTGATTCTCACTCCGGAACCGACCGCGTTCGATGTGCGTTCCTTCCGTCCAATCGTTGAACGTCGCGACGCTCACGCGGTCGCTGTACCGTGTAGCTAACGCGAGTAGCTCGCGGAAGTGCTCCGGCGAACGCGGAATCCGGCGGTCTAACCCCCAGCACTCGTTATGTAAGTCGTCGAATCCCGGAATCACGGTCGGGAAGAAAGCGAGATCGTTCTCGTCCGCGTACGACGAGAGCGCGTCGTAGTTCGTCTCGATGTGGTCGTACGCTTCGTCCCAATTGGCGGCGGGGTTGGCAGGATTGTATCCCACCCAATAAGTTACGCCGTCGAGTCGTTCGAGAGCGGGGTCCGCCCAGTCCGGGAACCCTCCCACTGCGGCGTTGAACACGTCGCCGACGAGGAAGGGTTCGAGACCGTCGACGGTCAACTCGGACCGGACGAACTCGACGAGTTCGCCGAACCCGCCGTAGCGGTCTCGAACGTAATCTCGAACGGTTCGTCGTCCCTGCATTCCCGCCCAGTGGAGGCACAGAACGTCCCAGAGCGTGACGACCGGACGTCCGTCGAATCGGCCGATGTTAGGTCGTCCGAGGAAGTGTTCGCGGACGAACGCCAAGTCCGTTTCGAGGTCGCGGTCGCGACGCAGCGCCTGTCCGACGACGTAGAACGGTTCGAGGTCGAGTTCGTCGCTCGATTCGGCGTCGTCGTACGCGCGGAATCGTTCGTGGTCGTCGTCCCCCTCGCCGAAGTTGAACATCACCGTGGACGCGCCCGCCTCCAGCAGTTGACGGACGTGTTCGTCGGTGACCTCCGGCGGAATCGGGTCGCCGTACCGCCCCACTGCGGGATGAGCGACCGTCGTACACTCGCCGAACTTGTCGCCAACGAAGGGAACGTACACGACGCCGACGTCGAGCGACGGCTCGCCCCGTCCCGACGTTCCTCGTCTTTCTGTCACGTATCGATTCGTACGCTAGTGCGTTCCCCACATGTAAGTCCGTGTTCGTACCGTGGGCGATTCGGCGAGTCGAAACCGGCGCACACCGGAAAATAGGGTCGAATCGTCGGCGACGGAGTCTACGTCAACTGGTCGTAGTCGTAGTTCTCGGTCAGGTCCACGAGGCGGTCGAGGAACTCCTCTTCCTCTTCGAGGTTCTCGTGGAGGAGGTCGCCCGCCTCGTCCATGCCGAGTCTGTCGGCGAGTTTGGCGAGGTTGCCGTAGGTCGCTATCTCGTAGTGTTCGGTCTTCTGGCCCGCCGTCACGTCGAACACGTCGATTTCGCCCTGCTCGGGGTTCGAGCTGACGAACTCGTCGTGTTCCTCGATCATGCCCTGCGTGGCCTCGCACTCCTCGTCGCCGGGCGAGGCGTCGATCATGTCGAAGACCTGCTCGAGGCGGTCTATCTGGCCCTCGGTCTCCTGCTGGTGGTCGCGGAACGCCTGCGCTATCTCGTCGTGTTCGACCTCGTCGGCCATCTCGCCGAGCGCCTCGTCGATGCGCTGCTCGGCGTCGTAGATGTCTTTCAGTTCGTTCTGGAACAGGTGACTAAGCGAGTTCGTGCTCATGATACGAGAGAAAGTAGGCCATCGACGCGGGTAAACTCGGTGGCTCCCTTGTGAGACTGTCGTCTAAGACTGCAGTTTTCGGGCTTTTCAGCGTTCGTAGCGTGAAAACCGTCAAATCGAAGTCGTCGAGACGACGCGGGTCTTCGACCCGCGGGCGGACGACTCCTTCATCTCGCTCGTAGTCCGTTTCACGGAGCGGTCGCCGCGGTCAGTTCGCGCCGGTCACTCCGCCCAGTACGCCTCGCCGGGTTGCTCCCGGAACACCGCGCGCCGGAGGAGGTCCACGGCCTTCTCCAGTCCCTCGCGGGAACTGGTCAGCGCGTCCTCGTGTTCGATGGAGAGCGCGCCGTCGTAACCGACCATCCGGAGCGTGCTGACCACGTCCTTCCAGTGTTCTTCGCCGTGGCCGTACCCGACCGACCGGAACAGCCACGAGCGGTCCTCGACTTCGTCGTAGGACGTCGTGTCGAGGACGCCCTTCGTCCGGGCCTCCGCGTCGTAGATTCGGGTGTCCTTCGCGTGGACGTGGTGGATGGCGTCGCGCTCGCCGAGGAACCGAATCGCCTCCGTTACGTCGATGCCCTGCCAGTAGAGGTGCGAGGGGTCGAAGTTCGCGCCGACGCGCTCGTTGGTCGCCTCGCGCAGGCGGGCCATCCCCGACGGTTCGTACACCAGCATGTTGGGGTGCATCTCGATGGCTACATCGACGCCGTGGTCCGCCGCGTGACCCGCGAGGTCCCGCCAGTAGGGGATGGCGACCTCCTCCCACTGGTACTCGTGGGCTTCGGCGTGTTCGCCGGGCCACGGTGCCGTAATCCAGTTGGGCGTCTCGTCGTTCGGACTCCCCGCCGGAAGCCCCGAGAAGCACGTGACCGTGTTCACGTCCAACTGGTCGGCGAGTTCGATTGCCTCCCGGAGTTCGGCGTCGGCCTGCTCGGCGATTGCATCGTCGGGATGGAGCGGGTTGTTGTGCGTCGCCAGCGCCGAGACGCGCATCCCGTATTCGTCCAGCAGGTCCGAGAGGCGGTCCTGGGCCTCGTCGTCGTCCAGATACGCCTCGCGCGCGAGGTGGTCCTCGCCGGGGTGGCCCCCGACGCCGAGTTCCACCGCATCGACCCCGATGTCGGCGAGGTAGTCGAGTGTCGATTCGAGCGAGTCGTCTCCGAACGGAACGGTGAGTACTCCTACGTCCATGGTTCTGGAAGTCGGGGCGTCGCTACTGGCGCACTCTCTCGGGCGTCGCGGCGTCGGTCTCGTCGGCGAGTTCGACCGCGCGACCGGTCTCGGCCGACCGGTAGATGGCGTCGATGACGCGCTGGACGGTCAGGGCCTCCTCGACCGTGTTGCGGTCGGGTGCCTCGCCGGCGCGGACCGCCTCGAAGAACGCCCGCTGTTCGCGCTTGTGGGTGTCGTTGGTCCGGGTCTCGACTTCGGTGTCCGTGAAGTGGGGCGCGCCGGTATCGCTCACCTGATGGACCGTCAGGTCGCCGGACTCGCGGTCGAAGGTGGCACCGCCGTCGGTCCCCTGCACCACGAAGTCGTTGGTCGGCGGGCGGTTGGTCGCCCACGCGACTTCCAGCGAGACGGACTTGCCGTCCGCGGTCCGGATGTACGCCGAGGCGTGGTCGTCCACGTCGAAGTCGGCGTCTTCCACGTCCTCGCCGTACATTTCGAGGTAGGTGTAGTCGTCGCGGTCGCCGAACTCCGAGCGGGTGTCGCCCGTGACCTCGACCACCTCGGGGAAGTCGAGGAAGTGGAGCGCGAGGTCGATGGCGTGGACCCCGATGTCCAGCAGGGCACCGCCGCCCGAGACCTCCTCGGAGGTGAACCACGACCCGCGGCCGGGGATGCCGCGCCGCCGGACCCAGTTGGCCTCGACGTGGGTCAACTCGCCGAACCGGCCCTCCCGTTGGTAGGACTTGAACACCTCGACGGCGGGGCTGAACCGGTTGTTGAACCCGACCATGCAGAACGCGTCGGCGTCGCGGGACGCCTCGGCGATGCGCTCGGCGCTCTCGAGCGTGTTGGCCAGCGGTTTCTCCAAGAGGACGTCGATGCCCGACTCCAAGGCTTGGACGGCGTACTCCTCGTGGAACTTGTTCGGCGTCGTGACGATGGCCGCGTCGATGCCCTCGTCGTAGAGGGCGTCGAAGGTCTCGAACGTGGGAACGCCGTAGGCCGACGCGAAGCGACTCCGAGCGTCGGGGCTGATATCGACGCCCCCGACGAGCTGTGCCGGCGCGTCCGCGATGCGTTCCGCGTGGTGATGGCCGATGCCACCCAGTCCGACGATACCGACTCGAATCGTACGTTGTGAAGTATCTCCCGTCATCTCGTATAATTCTCAAATGGTTGTATATTTTCAATAGAGCTGTTTCTCGCGCTGTTCGCGCTCCTCCTCGTCCGTCCGCTCGCGCCGACGCGCTCGCCAGTTGGCGACCAACCGCGCGGCCGCCGGGAAGAACCTGTTCTTGCAGTCGAGCGCGAACGACACGATGCCGTACGCCCAGAAGACGAACAGGAGCGACCCCGCACCGAAGTAGACCAGCGCCGCCTCCGACATCAGTCGTCGCCCTCCGCCGGCGTCGCCTCGCCGTCGCCCGCCGCGTCGGTCTCGTCGGCGACCAGCGAGTGCGTGATGGCCTCGCCGGTCCTCGTGTCGAAGAGGTGGACGCTCTCGCGGTCGAAGACGACTTCGACGGACTCGTCTTCGTCTAGGTCGCTGTCGGGGGCGACCGACATGAGCAACTGGTCCACGTCGGCGGCGTCGCCGCCCATCGCGGTGTCCTCGCCGCCCTCGCCCGTGAGCAGGTAGACGAATATCTCGTCGCCCATCGGCTCCAACACGTCCGTCTTCGCGTCGATGGGTTGGGTCCGTTCGGGGACGCCCGCCGCGGTGTCGGCGAGATGCACGTCTTCGGGCCGGATGCCCAGCGTCACGCTGTCGCCGGGTTCGACGCCGACAGCCTCGGGGTCGAACGCCACGTCGAAGTCGGGCGTCGAGAGACCGGACGACGTGACTTCGCCCTCGACGAAGTTCATCGAGGGCGAGCCGATGAAGCCGGCGACGAAGAGGTTAGCGGGTTCGTTGTAGCAGACCAGCGGCGGGGCGATCTGCTGGAGTTCGCCGCCGTCGATGACGGCGATGCGGTCGGACATCGTCATCGCTTCGGCCTGGTCGTGGGTGACGTAGATAATCGTCGTGTCCAGTTCCTTGTGGAGGCGCTGGAGTTCCGTCCGCATGTGGACCCGCAACTTCGCGTCGAGATTCGCCAGCGGTTCGTCCATCAGGAACACTTCCGGTTCCCGGACGATGGCTCGCGCAATCGCCACGCGCTGGCGCTGGCCGCCCGACATCTCGTCGGGCATCCGGTCCAGCATCCCTTCTAACTGCACGATGTCCGACGCGCGCTCGACCCGACGGTCGATTTCGTCTTTCGGGTAGTCGCGCAGTCGCAACCCGAAGCTGATGTTGTCGTAGACGTCCATGTGGGGGAACAGCGCGATGTTCTGGAACACCATCGCTATCCCTCGGTCCTTCGGCGGCAGGTCCGTCACCTCGCGGTCGGCGATGGAGATGGTACCGGAGGTCGGTTTCGTCAGTCCGGCGATGGTCTCCAGCGTCGTGGACTTCCCACAACCCGACGGGCCGACCAGAGTGACGAACTCGCCGTCCTCGATTTCGAGGTTCATATCGTTCACTGCGACCACGTCGCCGTACGCTTTCGTCACGTCGTCTAAGTTTACGTCTCCCATCGTGGAATCACTCCTTGAGCGCTCCCGCGGTCAGTCCGCTCACGATCTTCTCCTGTGCGATGACGACCAGCACCGCGACCGGAAGCACGCCGACGATGCTCGCGGCCGCCATCAAGTTGTACATCTGCGAGTACTGGCCCTGATAGGCCAGAATGCCCTGTACGAGCGGTGCCCAGTTGTTCTGCGACGCGAAGAACTGGGCGAGTTTGGACGCTACCTGTCCGTCGTTCATCAGGAACGAGAAGAAGAACTCGTTGTACACCGAGATGAACGTCAGCACGCCCGCCGTCGCCACGCCGGGTGCCGACAGGGGCATGATGACTCGGAACAGCGCGCCGAGTCGCGTCGTTCCCTCGATGCGCGCGGCGTCCTCCAGCCCGTCCGGAATCTGGCCGTAGAACGTCGTCAGGATGAAGATGGACAGCGGCATGAACAGCGCCGTGAACGGCATCACCATCGGGACCGGCGTGTTGTACAGGTTCGGGCTCGACACCGAGACGCCGAACAGCCCGATGCTGACGTTCCCGGTGAACAGCTGGAACAGCGGCAACAGGAACGCCGCCGGCGGGAAGTACGACACCGCCAGTATCACCAGCATCAGGGGCCGCCGTCCGGGGAACTCGAGTCGGCCGAACACGTAGCCCGTGAGGCTGGCGACGACCAGCACGATGGCGGTCGTGGCGAGACCGAGGACGAAGCTGTTCAGCACGTAGATGTGCAACGGCACCGTCTCGAAGATGGTGATGAACGCCTCGGGGTTGAACCCGTGGGGCACCGGCGGGAAGCCGAAGCTGGTGATGGCCTCGTTGGGCGTCACCGCCAGCACCAACAGCCAGTAGAACGGGAACAGCGTCGTGAACAGGAAGAAGGCCGTCACGACGTAGAACATCGCCCGGTAGACGCGCTTGGGGTTCTGGATGGCCTTGGACGCCCACCGCGAGAACGGTCCCTGCGAGGTGTCGCCGTCGGCGTCGAGTCCGACGGTGTCGGACTGCTGAGCCATCAGGCACCACCTCCCTGAACGTCGGCGAACTTGGCGATGTACACCGACACCGCGACGGCGATGATGCCCGCGGTGATGAACGCGATCGCGGCCGCGGTCCCGTACTGGCGCGAACTGAACGCCGAGACGACCAGACACGACAGCGACGGCACCGTGCTACAACTCGTCACGGTCTCGATGAGACCGAATATCCGGAGCGCGCCGATGGTGCGGAACAGCATCGCGACCAGCACCGTCGGCAGGACCAGCGGCAAGGTTATCATCTTGAACTGCTGCCACTTGGTCGCGCCCGTGACGCGGGCCACGTCGTAGAGGTTGCGGTCGATGCTCTGGAGGCCCGCCAGAATGAGCAGGGCCATGAACGCAGAGGTCTTCCACACGTCCGCGACCACGAGGATGAGCAGCGAGTCCACGCTGTTCGACAACGGCGTCGCCGAGAAGATGCCCAGGTTCTGGAGCGGGTCCACGAGGAACCCGATGTTGGGCTGGAACAGCAGGAAGAAAATCATCCCCTGAATCACGATGGGCACCGCCCACGGCAGGATGATGGCGACCCGGACCCAGCGTCGGCCCCGGAAGTCCTGGTCCAGCACCAGCGCCTGTCCGAACCCGATGACCGTCTCTACCAGGACGCTGACGATGGTGAAGATGAACGTCACCGTCAGCGCCGCCGTGAAGGGGTTCTGGATGCCGTGGAGGAACGGGAACTGGGAGTTCCACACCACGGTCGGGAGCAGGGGCCGCACCAACAGCGCCGACCGCTGGCCGGTGAGCAACTCGACGTAGTTCGTCAGGCCGACGTACTCGCCGACGGTGGCGGCCCCGACGAGTTGGTCGGCGTGGAGCGACAGCTCGAACGTCCTGATGAGGGGCCAGAACGCGATGACGCCGAGGATGAGCAGCGCCGGAATCAGGAGCAGGTACGCGAACGCCGTGTCGCCGAGATTCTCCATCCAGCGGACGGCGCGAACGTACGGGCCGCTCCGGCGACTCTCGCGTTCGAAGTCGTCGCTCGATTGTTCGGTGGCCATTCTGAGTGTCTTAGACGCTGTCCTCGATTTGCTTGAGCGTCTTCTTCAGACCCGTCATGGCCTTCTTCGGGGCCTTCTGACCGGCGACGGTGGCGTTGGCCGACTGTGCGATTTTGCTGCGCTCCTGTGGCCACACGACCGTCACCGGCCGGGGAATCGCGTTCTCGCCCGCGAGGCGGAACGTCTCCATGTGCCGCCCCATCACGGGGATGTTCTTCGCGGTGTCCGAGTCCAGCATCGACGGTCGCGGCGGCATCCAGCCGATCTCTTCGAGGAGGTTGAACTGGACCTGCTTGTTCGTCATCGCCTTGAGGACCTCCAGCGCGGCCTCCTTCTTCGTCGTGTTCGGGTTGACCGCGGTGTGCCACCCGCCGAGCGCGGCGGTCGTGCCGCCGGTCCCCTCGTACTTGGCGTTCTCCGGGGAGACGCCGTGCGGGATGGGCATGACGCCGAGGTCCTTCCCGAGATTGTCCTCCGAGCCGCTGATGTTGACGGCGTACGGCCAGTTACGGTGCATCACCGCGTTCCCGTTCGTGAACGGTTTGCGCGACGGCTCCTCGGACCACTGGAGGACGGCCTGCGGCGAGATGTTACCCGTGACGCCGTCGAGACCGTGTTTGTCGCTCTCGCCGTTGACGAAGGTCCGGAGCATGCGGAGCGAATCGACGACCGGTTTCTCGTCGACCGTGATGGGTCGGTCGCCGACCGGCCCGAACAGGTTGTCGAGACCGCCGAAGTAGGTACCGCCGTAGCTCGACAGGAACTCGTTGAAGGTACAGCACGACAGGCCCGCGTAGGACTTGAACTGGAACGTGAACCCGTAGTCCACGTCGCTCTGTTTTTTCACGTCGGCGGTAATCTTCGAGAAGCGCTCCCACGTCATCGAGGAGGTAGCCCATCCGGAGGTGTCGTATCCGGCGTCCTGCACGAGGTCCTTCCGATACTGCATCGTCGGGAAGTCGGGGTACATCGGGACCGCGAACAGGTCGTCGTTCGGACCCTTGGCGGTACCGACGCTCGCGTTGAAGTACTCGTCTTCGACCATCTTGGCCGTGTCCGGAATCTCCTCGCTCAGGTTGAGCAGTTGGTCGCGCACGATGAACGGGAGCGTCCAACCGTTGTCCATCATCAGCAGCGAGGGCTTCTTGCGACCCGAGGAGAGCCACTGGGTGTACTTGCTCTGTCGTTTGTTCGTTATGTCTGAGCCGGCGATAGGTTCGACTTCGATGTCCTTCGAGAGGCCGGCGTCGTGGAGCCACGAGTTGAACTTCGACTTGATTTCCTTCAGGTCGGCGTCCGTCGCGAGCTGGACCGTCGTCTTCCCACCGCCGTCGCCCGACGACGTGGTCGTCGCGGTCGAATCGCCACCGCCGCCGCCACCACCGGTACAACCGGCGAGGCTAGCGGCTGTGCCGGTCGCTCCGGCCGCTTGAACGAAGCGTCGTCGTGAAACTGAACTAACTGCTTTCTCGGATTGGTCGTCCGCCATAGGTAGAGTTAGACAAACATAGCCTATAAATAATTTTGGTGTTTTTACTACAAGTGTTGTAGCCCAATTAGTCGCACGTTATACACATTCGTCAAATAGACAACCCTTCGAACCGAAAGGGAATTTACAAAGATTCGAGCCGAGAAGGTTCGACTCCGATAATCGGGTTTGACGACGCTTTGGACCGCATACGACGCACGATCTCGCGGACGCCGCGTCGCGTGGGACTTCGCCGCGCGACCCGCGACCAATCCGACAATTGTTAAGACCGACCCGACCGTCGATCTACACAATGTTCGACGCCGACGACCTCGAAGAGATACGCGAGGCATGCGAGGAGTGGGACGAAGAGACGGTCGGTCCCACGGTCGAGCGGTTCGGCGAGCGCAAGGAGGAGTTCACCACCGACACGGGTGGGCAGGAGGTAAAGCGCATCTACACCCCCAACGACGTGGGCGACTTGGACTACGACGAGGACTTGGGATTCCCCGGCGAGGAACCCTACACCCGCGGCCCGTACTCCACGATGCACCGCGGGCGACTCTGGACGATGCGCCAGTACGCGGGGTTCGGGACGCCCGAGGAGACCAACGACCGGTTCCACTACCTCATCGAGAACGGGTCGTCGGGCCTCTCGATGGCGTTCGACCTGCCGACCCAGATGGGTTACGACTCCGACGCCGACATGGCCGCGGGCGAGGTCGGTAAATCGGGCGTCGCCATCGACTCGCTACACGACATGGAGACCGTCTTCGACGGCATCCCGCTGGACGAGGTGTCCACGTCGATGACCATCAACGCGCCCGCCTCGGTCCTGTTGGCGATGTACGTCGCGGTCGGCGACAAGCAGGGCGTCGATAGGGAGGAGCTTCGGGGGACCATCCAGAACGACCTGCTCAAGGAGTACATCGCGCGCAACACCTACATCTACCCGCCGGAACCCTCGATGCGCATCATCACCGACATCTTCGAGTTCTGCGCGGACGAGACGCCGAAGTTCAACACCATCTCCATCTCGGGCTATCACGTCCGCGAGGCGGGCGCGACTGCGGCCCAAGAGTTGGCGTTCACCCTCGGCAACGGCATCGAGTACGTCGAGGCCGCGATGGACGCCGGACTCGACGTGGACGACTTCGCGCCGCAGCTCTCCTTCTTCTTCAACGCCCACAACAACATTCTGGAGGAAGTGGCGAAGTTCCGCGCGGCCCGCCGGATGTGGGCTCAGATTATGGAGGAGCGATTCGGCGCGGAGAACCCCAAGTCGAAGCAACTCAAGTTCCACACCCAGACCGCCGGTTCGACCCTGACCGCCCAGCAGGTGGACAACAACATCGTCCGCGTGGCGTATCAGGCGCTCGCGGCGGTCCTCGGCGGGACCCAGAGCCTCCACACCAACGGGAAGGACGAGGCGCTCGCGCTCCCGACCGAGGAGAGCGTCCGGACCGCGCTGCGAACCCAGCAGATTCTGGCCCACGAGTCGGGCGCGGCCGACACCATCGACCCGCTGGCGGGGAGCTACTACGTCGAGAGCCTGACCGACGGCGTCGAGGAGGAGGCCTTCGACATCCTCGACACCGTAGACGAGAAGGGCGGCATGCTGCAGGCCATCGAGGACCAGTGGGTCCAGCGCCAGATTCAGGACGTGGCCTACGAGCGCCAGCGCGAAATCGAGGAGAAAGAGCGCGTCATCGTCGGCGTCAACGAGTTCGAGGTGGACGAGGAACCCGAGGTCGATATTCAGGAAGTGACCGAGGAGGACGAACAGCGCCAGATAGACCGCCTGAACGATGTCAAGGACGACCGCGACGACGAGGAAGTCGAGGCGAAACTCGACGCGCTCCGGGAGGCCGCCGAGGGCGACGACAACGTGATGCCCTACATCGTGGACGCGGTGAAGGCCTACGCGACCGTCGGCGAAATCTGCGGCGTGATGCGCGACGTGTTCGGGGAGTACCAGCCCGGCGCGGCGGTGTGAGCCGGTTCGCGGACACCTTTCGACCGACTTTCTGACTCCTCTCAGCCCGTCTCTCGCCGACCCGCCGCGCCGAGCGTCAATGCGTAGACCGGGAGCGCGGGGAGGACAGTCTCTATCGGACCGCGGTTGAACGTCTCGAACAGTTCCCGCAGCTCGCTCACCGCCTCGTCGTCCATCCCTCTCGCCCGGAGGTCGTCCGGCGAGAGCCGGGGCGGGTACGCGAGCGAATCGACGAACGCCGCGGTCTCGTCGCTCGACCGCTCGCAGGCCCGGTCGAACGCCGCCGACTCCAGCGTCGGTTCGAGGTCGTCCCACGCGGTCCGGAGGTACGGGGGCCACTGCGCGAGACACCGGTAGATGCTCGGCAGATTGTCGTCCAGTCCGTGGAACGTCCGGATTCGCTCGACGGTGTCGTCCAACTCGTCCGGGGGTGCGTCCACCATCGTCGGCGAGCGGCCGCGGCCACGGTCGAGCCACGAGGGCATCGGCTCGGTCGCCGCCGAGTCGTCGACCGGGGCTGACCCGACCGACCCGTCCTGTAACGACCGGTCGACTATCTCGAACAGGGCGGCGAGGCGCGGGGCGACCACGTCGAACGTCGCCACCTGCCCGCGAAGTTCCCGAAACTCGGCGGGTCGCAGGTCAAGGTCGGCGCGGCGGTAACGGGTAACCTCCGGGCCGTCACCGTCCGCGTGGCTGGTGGACTCCTCTATCGCCGAGAGGACCGCGTCGCGGTACACCACCGAGTACCGACCGAAGGCTCGCGTCTCGAACGCAGGTTTGACCTGCCCCCAGAGGTACCGGGTGAAATCGGGGTCGTTGGCCATCAGCGTTCGGAAAATCCAATTGACGACCGGGGCGCGGAACGTCGCCGTCACGTCCTCGTAGACGCCGCGTCGCCACCCCTCGGCCTCGTGTTCGTACAGTTGCTTGTCGGTGTCCATGCAGAGGGTGCGACTGGGCCGCCAATTAGTCTTTTCGCGCGGGTCCTCTCCGTCATCCGAAACTCGGCTTATCCCGGACTCGCCCGGTCAGGTCGAACGGGCCGATGTCAGAGCCACGCGACCAGTTCGTCCACGTCGTCCTCGGTGTTGAAGACGTGAACCGACGCCCGAACCGCGTTCTCCGGGAAGGGGAGCGACCGAATCCGGATTCCGTCCTCCGCCAACTCCTCGACGAACGCCTCGGAGTCGGGGTCCTCGACGGCGAAGGTCACCAGTCCCGACTCGTACTCGCGGGGACTGAGCAGGCGTGCGGTCTCGGAGTCCGCGATACCTTCTTTGAGCCGGTCGGTCAGGTCTTCGACGCGGCGCTGAATCGTCTCGTACCCCACGCTCTCGATGGTCTCGATAGCTTCCGACAGGCCCGCGTACGGCGCGGGCGAGACCGTCCCGACCTCCAGTCGGTGCGCGCCGGGTTCGTAGGCGTACTCCTCGGCGTTGGGGTCCTCGACGCTCCGGTAGCCGATGTGGGCCGGGTCGAGGCGGGTCTCTGCGCCCGGAGCGACGTGAACGAACCCCGCGCCGAAGGGGCCGAGCAACCACTTGTGGCCCGCGCCCGCGACGAAATCGGCACCCCACTCCCGGAGGTCGATGGGCATCTGACCGGGGCACTGCACGGCGTCCACGAGGACGAGCGCGTCGGCGTCGTGGGCCAGTTCCACGACCTTCGAGACCGGCAGGCGCGTGCCGTGGCTCCACGTCAGCGAACTCAGGCAGACGAGCTTCGCGTCGCGCACGGCGGATTTCATCTGGTCCATATCGAGGCGTCCGGCCTCGCTCCCGACCACTTCGACCTCGACGCCCCGACGCTTCAGGCGCTTCCACGGCAGGATGCCCGACGAGTGTTCGAGGTCGGTCCGGACCACGGTGTCGCCGGGGTCCCAGTCGAGGGCGGCCGCGACGCGGTTGATGCCGTCGGTCGTGCTCTGGGTGAGCGCGATCTCCTCGCTCCCCACGTCGAAGTGGTCGGCTATCGTCTCTCGCGTCTCGTCGAACACGTCGAACGCGGCGGGGTACATCCCTTCCGCGGCGGGCGCGTCGTACTCGTGGCGCTCGACGCAGGACTCGACGGCTTCGACCACGTTGGTCGGACTCGGTCCCGCGGCCCCAGTGTTCATGTACGTCGTGCGGTCGAGCGCGGGCATCGCGGCCCTGAGTTCGGTCGGAGTCACGGCTTCTCCCACGGCGGACAGTCGGATAAGCGCTGCCGATAACCAACTCTACATTTGGAAAAGATTGCTATAAAAACTTCTAGAGGCGATATATCTGTCTCAGGACTGCCTATAAATGAGATTCCGCTGAATCTCGTTGGCCCCTTCGTAGACCACCGGGATGCGAACGTCGCGGTAGACCCGCGCGATGCGCCGGTCGGTCAGAATCGAGCGCCCGCCGTGGAACTGCATCCCCTGCTCGGCGCAGTCGGTCGCGACCTCGGTCGCCTTCGTCTTCGCCATCGCGGCCCACAGTCCCGCGTCGTCGCCGTCGCGGACCTTCTCGGCGGCGCGGTAGGTCAGCGCGCGGGCCGACTCGAACTCCATGCGCATGTCGGCGAGGCCGTGCTGGACCGCCTGAAAGTCCGCGATGGTGCGTCCGAACTCCTCGCGGCCGTGGACGAACTCCCACGCCTCCTCGATGGCGGCCGCGGCGAGACCGAGGCCGTGCCCGGCCACGACCGTCCGGCCGTGGTTGAAGAACTCCGCGAGGAGCATGAAGCCGGCGCCCTCGTAGCCCACCAGATTCTCGTCGGGAATCCGGCAGTCGTCGAAGACGATGTGGGCCTGCTTGCTCGCGCGCATCCCCATCTTCTCGGGGATGTGTTCGGCGTCGTACCCCTCGGTGTCCGTGGGCACGATGAACAGCGAGTGGTTGCCGTAGCGGTTGTCCTCGTCGTCGCCGGTCCGGGCGTAGACGGTCAGCCAGTCGCCCTCGACGCCGTTTCCGATCCAGTACTTCTCGCCGTTCAGCACCCACTCGCCGGTCTCCTCGTCCTTCTCCGCCGTCGTCTGCATCCCCGACAGGTCGCTCCCCGTGTCGGGTTCCGAGACGGCGAGGCCGGTTATCTGGTCGCCCTCGGCGACCGGGCGCAGGTACTCCTCTTTCTGGTCGTCGGTCCCGTGGGCCTCCACGATTTCCGCGCCGAAACTGGCGAGTTGGAGCGTGAGCGCGATGCCGGCGTCCGCGCGGAACCACTCCTCGGCGACGGCGAGCATCTGCACCACGTCGAAGCCGCGGCCGCCCAAGTCCTCGCCGAGGTCTTGCGCGACGAGTCCGGCGTCCTGTCCGGCTTCGAGGATGTCCTCGGGGTACGTCGCCTCGCGGAAGTACTCCTCGGCGTTGGGTGCGATGTACTCCTCGGCGAACTCTCGGGCTTCGTGCTTGACGTCGCGGGCGTACTCCGGAACGATGTCGTCTGCGAGGAGTTCCATACGGAGTGCAAGGACTGTACGGGGTTATATTTCGGGGCTGTCGGGTGGTACGGTTTCACAGAACCGGCGGAGTAGCGAGAAATCGCAGACTCACTCCTCGGTGCAACCGGAGAGTCGGCAGGAAGCTAGCTTCAGGCGAGACGCGTCGCGTCTCGCCGCCTCGTCTCCCTTACTCCTCGTCCGGCGCGGCTTCCTCGGGCACGCGGCCCTCGACCAGCGATTCGTCGCTGTACTCCTCGCGCAGAACCTTCTTGTCGAACTTCCCGGTCGCGGTCTTGGGCACCTCGTCGATGAAGACGAGTTCGTCGGGCGTCCACCAGCGCGGGTACTCGGCCTCGATGTCGGCCAAGATTTCCTCGCGCAGGGCTTCCTCGTCGGCCCCTTCGACGGGGACGACGAAGGCGACGGGGCGCTCCTGCCAGCGCTCGTGGGGCACGCCGATGACCGTCGCCTCGGACACGTCGTCGTGGGCCATCAGCGCGTTTTCGAGTTCGAGCGAGGAGATCCACTCCCCGCCGCTCTTGATGACGTCCTTCGCTCGGTCCACGATTTTGATGTAGCCGTCCGTATCGACCGTCACCACGTCGCCGGTCTTGAGCCACCCGTCCTCGAACTCCTCCTCGTTGGCTTCCGGGCGCTCGAAGTACGATTGGGTCACCCACGGACCCCGGATGTAGAGTTCGCCGAAGTCCTCGCCGTTCCACGGCACCTCGTTGCCGTCGTCCTCCACGACCTTGAACTCCAAGCCGGGCACGATGAGGCCCTGCTTGCCGCGCTTCTCGTAGCGAGCGTCGGCGTCCCAGTCCTCCATGCCGGCCTTGAGGTGCGAGACGCTCCCGATGGGAGCGGTCTCGGTCATGCCCCACGCGTGAAGCACGTCCACGTCGTACTCCTCGTCGAAGCGCCGGATGACCGCCTCGGGCGCGGCGCTCCCGCCGATGACGATGGTCTCCAGCGACGAGAGGTCGGCGTCGTTCTCGTCCAGATACTCCAGCAGACCGAGCCACACCGTGGGTACGCCCGCGGTGAACGTGACGCCCTCCTCCTCGATGAGCGTCGCCAAGTCCGCCGGTTCGGGTGCCGGGCCGGGGTAGACGTGCTTGGCTCCCGCCGCGGTCGCGGAGTAGGGCATCCCCCACGCGTTGACGTGGAACATCGGCACGACCGGCATGATGACGTCCGACTCGTCGAATTCGAGACCTTGAGGCGTCAGCGTCGCCATCGTGTGCGACCAGAGCATCTGCTGGGTGTACTCGACGCCCTTCGGCTTGCCGGTCGTCCCGGAGGTGTAGCACATCCCGGCCTTCGTGTCGGCCGAGAGGTCCGGCCAGTCGTACTCCGTGGATTCGTCACCGACGAACGACTCGTAGTCCGTAATCGGTTCGAGCGACGTGTCAGGCACCTCCTCGCCCATCACGACGAACTGCTCGACGGCCTCGAAGGCCTCGGAGTCGGCGGGACCCTCTAACTTCTCCACCAGAGAGGGGTCCACGAAGATGAGCCGGTCGTCCGCGTTCTCCACGATGTACTCGATGTGATGGTCGGGAAGGAGCGGGTTGATGGTGTGCAGTTGCGCGCCGGAGTTGGGTACGCCGAAGTACGTCTCGAAGTGGCGGTGGTGGTTCCAACAGAACGTCGCTACCCGGTCGCCCGACGCGACGCCCGCCGAGTCGAGCGCGTTCGCTAACTTGCCGGTCCGGTCCTCGAACTCGGCGTAGTCGTATCGCTCGATTCCTCGTCCGGTCCGAGAGACGATTTCGGTGTCCGGGTACATCTTGGCCGCGCGCCAGAGAAACGGTCGAAGCGTGGGGTCAGTTCCGCCCATACACCTCGTCCGTACTTCGATACCTTATGGCTTGTTACAATATCTCAACCAAAGTCTCGGAAATCAGAATCGTTAACCGCAGGGTGTAGCAACCAACAGATAGTCGTGACAGAGGGCGAGTCGTTCCGCGTCGATATGCACGTCAAGGTGCTGGACCAGCGAGTCGTCGAACGAGCGAAGGCCCGCGGACTGGACGCGCTGGTCTACGCGCCCCACTTCGAGCGCCTGCCGAGCGTCCGCGAGGCGGCCGCCCGGTACTCCGACGACGACCTGCTCGTCGTCCCCGCCCGCGAGGTGTTCACCGGGACGTGGCAGAACCGCAAGCACCTGCTGGCGCTCGGCCTCGACGACCTGGTGCCCGACTTCATACCTCTCGACGCCGCGCTCGACGAGTTCGACCGGCAGGACGCCGCCGTCCTCGCGCCTCACCCCGAATTCCTCAACGTCAGCGTCTCGCGCGAGGACCTCGCGGCCTACGCCGACCGCATCGACGCGGTCGAGACCTACAACCCGAAACACTGGCCGCACCACAACCAGCGCGCCCGCGAAATCGCGGCCGAGTTCGACCTCCCGTCGTTCACCTCGTCGTACGCTCACCTCCGGACCTCCGTCGGCGAGGCGTGGACCGAGTTCGACCGGGCGCTCGACTCGGCGGGCGAACTGGTCGCCGCGCTCAAAGAGGGCGTTCCGCGCAGAATCGTCCGCCGATCGGGGTGGCGCCACGAACTCCGCTGTGCCGCGGAGTTCGCCCACCTCGGCTGGGAGAACTCCTACGAGAAGATAGACCGCCTCTTCCTCTCGGGGACGGAACCGACCCACCCCGACCACATCGCCTACGACGACCGCTTCGAGGGCGTCTACTAAACTCCCCCGACCGTCGTCGGTCGCTACACCAACCCGCTCACGGTCGCCGAGAGGTCCTGAATCGGAAGTTGCAGGTGGACGACTGCGGCGACGAGCGCGACCTCCAGAACCGAGATGGCGACCGTGACGATGCCGGCGCGCTCGCTGGAGACCGCGACGCCGACCGGCAGGCCGTACTCCTTCGTGTAGGGGTAGAACAGCGCGATGCCGCGCTTGCTCCCCACCACGTCCAGCACGTAGTGAGTCGCCACGCCTATCCAGACGAAGTGGAGGTTGTTGAAGAACACCGTGTAGCCGTAGATTATCGCCAGCACGGGCAGGTTGTGGAGCGTCTTGCGGTGCTTGCCGAACGCGGTGTCCACGTCCGGGAACAGCGCCCCGAGGATTATCGGCACGGACATCTCGGCGATGGCCCGGAACGTCGGCACGTCGCCCGCGGGATAGAAGACGTACCCCAACCCGATACTCAACAGCACGGCGTTCAGAACGTGTCCCTCCTTGTTCATGGCTTGTCCTCGGTCACGTCCGACTGTTCGCTGGCGGTGACTCAAACGTTTCCGTCGAGTGTCTGACGCCCGTCTTGCGCTCGACTCGACCGACCCACGGCGAACGCTCTGCGACGCCAACCACCAGCAGACGCTCGGTGACGCAGACCACCAGCGAACGCTCGGCGAAACACAGAACTCGTCTGGGTGGACTGAAAGGGGCCGCGCGGTCGCGGTCACGCGAGCGAAGCGAACGAGATCCTCGAGAATCGGAGATTTTCGGGCTGTGGCGAATCTTCGATTCGCAACACCTCGGAAGACGCACGCCTGCGTGGTTCGAGAGCAACGCTCTCGTCATCCCGGAAATCGAAGATTTCCGGAGACAACGGAGTGAGCAGGAACGTCTTCCGGTGGCGAGCGCGCGGGGGCTTTCTACAACGTTCCAGTCCCTCGTCTCTCTCGATTCCTACTCGCCTCGATTGAAACACAGAACGTACCAACTACTCGGATTCCACTTCACCCAGCACGTCGAGAAGCGCCTGCCGAGCGATTTGGGCTTTAATCGCCGCCCTGTCGCCGTCGAACTCGTAGCGCGAGACCGCGCTGTAGGACTCCTGCGTGCCCCAGTCGCCGGCGTAGGCCACGCCCACGAACACCGTGCCGACCGGTTTCTCGTCGCTCCCGCCGGTCGGTCCGGCGATGCCGGTGGTCGCCACGCCCCACGTCGTTCCGGCGGCGTCGCGGACCCCGCGGGCCATCTGGCGCGCGACCGGTTCGCTGACCGCGCCGTGCTCGTCCAGTTCTTCGCGGGCGACGCCGAGGTCCTGCAACTTGGCGTCGTAGGAGTAGGTCACGAACCCGCGGTCGAAGTAGTCGCTCGACCCCGGCACGTCGGTCAGCATCGACCCGACGAGTCCGCCCGTGCAGGACTCGGCGACGGCGACGGTCTGGTCGCGCTCGCGCAGGGCGTCTCCGATGCGCTCCTCGACTGGTGGCTGGTCGGCCTCCTCGCTCATACGGGAACCGAGGGCGCCCACTCGAAAGAAGGCAGCGGGAGACGCGAGCGTCCGGCCCGAGAGCGCGTTTCCGAAGGTTTCTCGACGCCGAGCACCGACGAGACGCACATGCAGTACCACGTGGACGGCGAGTTGGTGCCCGTCGAGGAGGCCACTGTCAGCGTCCGGAACCGCGGATTCATGTACGGTGACGCCGCGTTCGAGACCGTTCGAGTCTACGGCGGCGAGGTCTTCGAGTGGCGGGCCCACGCCGACCGACTCCGCCGGACCTGCGACGCGCTCGCGCTCGACCACGGTCTCTCGGACGACGAGTTGCGGGACCGAATCCGCGAGACGCTCCGGGCGAACGACCTCGACGACGCCTACGTCAAACTCTCCGTCTCGCGGGGCGTCCAACCCGGCAAACTCTCGCCCGGCCCGGTCGAGGACCCCACCGTGGTCGTCTACGTCGCCGACCTCCCGCGCGGCGGGCGACCGGACCGGGGCAAGGAACCGGTCTGGGACGGCCCGGCGACCGCCGCGGTGGTCGAGACCCGCCGGATTCCCGACGCCGCGCTCCCGGCCCACGCCAAGACTCACAACTACCTGAACGGGATTCTCGCGCGACTCGAACTCGGCGACGAGGTTGACGAAGCGGTCGTGCTCGACTCGGACGGCAACCTTGCGGAGGGCGCGACCAGTAACCTGTTCTTCGTGCGCGACGGCGTCCTGCACACGCCGAGCCTCGACGGGCCGATTCTGCCGGGCGTGACGCGCCGAGTCGTCCTCGAACTCGCCGAGTCGAAGGGGATTCCCGTCGAAGAAGGCACCTACGACCCGGCCGACCTCCGGAGCGCGGACGAGGCGTTCCTGACGAACTCGACGTGGGAGCTTCGGCCGCTCGCGGCGGTCGAAGGGACGGACGGCGAGTCGGGAGACGATTCCGCCGAACTCGGCGCGGGACCCGTCACCGAGCGACTCACCGACGCCTTCGACGCGCGAGTCGAGAGCGAACACTACGAGTGAGGAAGTACCGGGGCGGGACGAGACGTGCCGGGCCGGGTCAGAGGTAGTCGAACTCGCGGCCGGCGTCGGTCCCGTAGCCCTCTCGCTCGTGTGCCCACTCGAAGGGGTGTTCGTCGCGGCGCTCGGCGAGGAACTCCACGATTCGGTCGGCCACGTCGTTTCCGTAGAGGTTCGGTCCCGCGGCCATCCGTCGGCGGGTCTCGTCGTCCTCGTAGACGTGTTCGACCATCTCGCGTACGAAGCGCCCCGAAATCGGCGGGACGAGCAGGTTGGTGTTCGCGTCGAAGACCGTCTCGGGTCGGTCGGTGTTGAACCGCAGGGTGAAACACAGCGCCTCGTCGATGTGGTTCAACTCCTCTTGCATGCTCCCGGAGTCGGTCACCTCGGCGAAACACTGACCGGATTCGAGGAACTCGTAGACGTGGGCGTGCTTCTTCCAGAGGCCGGTGAACAGGAAGTTGTCGTTCCCGTCGGCGAGTTCGAGGAGTTTCTCGCGGAGACCGTACTCCCGGAGTGCGACCTCGGTCGCGTTCAGTTCCACGAAGTTGACGTTGTGGCCGTCCTCCACGAGACCGACCACCGCGTCCACGATACTCTCGAAGCGCTCGGGCAGGAGGTTCGCCCGCCTGTGTACGTCCACCCGAATCCAGTCGTCGCGCTCCTCCAGTACGGGGTACACGTCGAAGACGCTCTCGTCTACGTCGGCGTCTTTCTTCATCTCGATGGCGTCCACTACGGAGTTGCCGACGACCGGAATTCGCTCGCGGCCCGCGACCGACTCGGGGTACCCCTCGTCGCGGAGGTGGTCGCGGTTGAGTTCGGTCGGCGCGAAGTGGTAGAGCGAGGCCGCCGACCCGACGAACGTGTCGTACTGCTCGGGGAACGGTTCGGCGCGGTTGCGCTCCCACTCGCCGTCCCACTGCCGGGCGACGACGGTCGCGGGGTCGGCGTCCGCGTCGAGCGAAACGGGTGCCATCCCGCGGAGTCCCGCCTCGTTGTGGGCGACGCGCTGGTTCGTGGCGAACAGCCACGCCTGCGGGACGACCCCCGCCGCCAGCGTGTCGCCGTGGACTATCGGCAGGACGGTCGTGTCGGGATAGCGGTCGTCCAGCACCTCCGCGAATCGCTTTATCCGGGTCATGACCTGCGCGGTCTTCTCCGAGAGGTCGCCGCGAATCCCGAGGTCCACGGCGACGCGCTCCTCGATGCCGTACTCCGCGAGACCGTGACCCAGCAAGTCGTCGTAGTGCTGGCCCGTGTGCAGGACGAAACACGGCAGGTCGCGCTCGTCGGCCGCGGGGACCAGCGGCGCTTGCTTGTAGAAGTCCGGTTTGGTGGCGGTCACGACAGCCAGAGCGTAGTCGCCCCGCTCCATCTGGGTGGCGAGGCGGTCGTCGTGTATCTCCATCTCCGTCGGTTCGCTCATCGTGTCAGACGTTCAGACGACCCCGGTTAGTAGCTTCTCATCTCCGAACGGAAGCGTTCTTGAGTACCGACCGACTACCGGCGAGTCGATGGACGAGGACAGCGCGATTTCGGACGTGACCGAGGTCCCCGCCGACTCGACGCTCCTGTTCACTGTCCGGGACGGCTTGGACGAGCGCGAGGCTATCCTGACGAGAAACAGCGAGGGCGAGGTGACTGCATTCGAGAACTACTGCCAGCACTGGACCGACGTGCGACTCGACAGGGGGAGCGGCGCGACCAAGCGCGACGGCGAACTTGTTTGTGGCAAGCACGGCGCGCTCTTCGAGGCAGATTCGGGCTGTTGCACCTACGGTCCCTGCGAGGGCGCGGTCCTCGAAGAGGTCGCGGTGGCCGTCGAGAACGGCACGGTCTATCTCACCGACGACGACTACGAGTTCGTGGAACTCGGCTCCACCAAGGAGTACGACCTGTCCTCGAACCGCTCCTTGGGTTTCGATTGAAACTTTTGTTGCTGGAGAAATCGCGGCGAAACCGCGGTTTCTCCCTGACAAACTTTTACGAAAATCGCCGTCAGAGCGAAGCTCTGACGAGCAGTCGGTGACTCGGTTCCCGGTGACACTGCGGTCACTTCGGTTTCTCGCTTACGGTCGGAACGCCGGTACTCACGGCACCCAAACCGCGCCAGCGCCGCAAACCACAACAGCGCCGCAAACCACAACAGCGCCGCAAACCACAACAGCGCCGCAAACCGCGCCAGCGCCGTAACTGTAACCTCTTCACCCGATTCTGAATTCGGGTTCCTCGATGGCCTCGTTCTTGCAGTCGGGGCACCGCGACGGGCGGTTAGCCGGGTCGTCGAAGTCGCTGAAACCGCACTCCCGACACTCCGGGGGCGCGACAAGCAGTTGCTCGTCGTCGCCGGCCGACAGCGACTGCGCGACGTGGCGGACGTGGTCGATGGCGGCGCTCGCGGTCACGTCGAACTCGACGGCCAGCGCGCTCGGCGAGGCGGCCGTCTCGCGGAGGTGGGCGGCGATTCGCTCGCGGGTGGTCTCGTCGGCCTCACGCATGCAGTTGCGTCGCCGCTGGTCGAATATAACCCTTTCCCGCGGGGGTGGCTTTATGTACTCGGGGTGACTAATTTCCTGCGGACTGCCGCATGAGTGAACCTGACACACGAACGCCGCTCCCCGAGTACACTCGGCAACTGGAGGCTATCGTCGAGAGCAGTACCGACGCCATCCTCGTCAAGGACGTCGAGGGGCGGTACCGGTTCGCCAACGAGGCCGCGGCGGAGTTCCTCGGTCGCGACGCCGACGACCTGATCGGCAAGACCGACCGCGAACTCTTCGGCGAGGAGACCGCCGCGGAACTTCGGGACCACGAACGCACCGTCCTCGACGGCGAGGAGACCGCAACCTTCGAGGAGTCGCTTCCGATGGACGACGGCGAGCGCGTCTTCGAGACGACGTGTTCACCGTACTACGACCGCGAGGGCGACCTCGCCGGGACCGTCTCCATCTGCCGGGACGTGACCGAGCGGACGGTCCGCGAGCGCACGCTCGAAGACCAGCGCGACGAGTTGGCGACCCTCGACCGCATCAACGAGGTCTCTCAGGGGATAATCCGGGCGCTCATCGGCGAACCCGGCCGCGAGGAGATAGCACAGGCGGTCTGTGACCGGCTCGTGGAGACCGAACTCTACCAGACGGCGTGGGTCGGCGAACCCGACCCCGCCAACGAGAAGATGGCCGACGTCGTCGGCGCGGGACTGAACGACGAGATTCGCTCGCTCGTCGAGATAATCGACGCGAGCGAGGGGAGCGGCGAACCCGCGGCCATCGCCTACCACGAGGGCGAACCGCAGGTCATCGACGACGTGGAAAACGACGAGACGCTCCCGCCGGAGATGCAGCGAGGCCTGCTCGACCTCGGCTACTACTCGGGCATCATCGTCCCGATTCGGTACGGCGACACGACCTACGGTCTGCTCGGCGTCGGAACCGAACGCAGGTCGGCGTTCAGCCAGCGCGAGGTGGACGCCTTCGACGTGTTGGGCGACGTCATCGGTTTCGCCATCGGCGCGGTCAAACACCGACGACTCGCGCTGTCGGACACGGTGGTCGAACTCACCTTCCGACTCACCGACAGCGACTCCTTCTACGTCGCCGCCTCCGAGCAGTTGGGCTGTACCCTCCGACTCGAAGGCATGGCCGCGGGTCCCGACGGGAGCCTCCTGTTCTACGACGCGGTTTCCGGCGTGGACTCCGAGGCCGTCTTCGAGTTCGCCGAGGACTGGGACGCCATCGAGAACGTCCGCCTCGTCAGCGACCACGGCGACGAGGCGCTGTTCGAGTTCACGGTCACGGGGTCGTCGGTCGTGCTGACCCTCTCGGAGTTCGGCGCGAAGACCAAAGACGCGACCAGCGAAGGCGGCGAGGCGACCGTCGTCGCGGAACTCCCCTCGGACGCCGACGTTCGGAGCGTGGTCGAGCGCGTCCGGGCGAAGTACCCCGGCGCCGAACTCGTCGCCAAGCGCGAGACCGAACGGGACTTCCAGTCGGCCCGCGAGTTCCGGCGGGACTTCGACCAGCGACTCACCGACGCACAGCGGACCGCGCTCCGGGCCTCCTACTTCGCGGGCTACTACGAGTGGCCCCGCGACAGCACCGCCGAGGACGTGGCCGAAGCGCTCGGCGTCTCATCGCCGACGTTCCACCAGCACATCCGGAAGGCGCAGCGCGAACTCCTCGGCGCGTTCTTCGACCGAAACGGCGACCGACCCTAGCTGTTTAGGTCCACTGTTCTTTGTGGTCGGGTAGAAAGTATTCGTCGGCGCGCCGCAACATGAGTAACGAACACGCATCGACGGGAGGAGAGGGGGCAACGATGGACGGGAACCCGTCCGTTTCCGACCAGCAAACAGTAGTCGCGGACTTGGACGAACTTTTCGAAGTCCTCGCGGACGGGAACCGTCGTCGGCTCCTCGGCTACTTCGACGACAACGCCGACGACGTTGCGGCGTTTTCTGACCTCGTCGAACACGTCGCCGACGAGTCAGTCGCGGTATCGAACGACGACCACAAGCGAGTCGCAGTGAAGCTCCATCACACTCATCTGCCGAAGTTGGAGGACGCGAACCTCGTGGAGTACGACCCGCGAAGCGAGACGGTCCGATACCGAGGCGGCCCGGCCGTCGGCGAGTGGGTCGAGATGGCCCGCGCCTACGAGTCGGGGTCGGACCACTCGTAACTGATTCTACCACCGCCGTTTGCCGTCGGACGACCGAACCCGGGTTCCGCCTGCCAAGACCGCGTTCCGCCTGTCGGGACCGACCGTTCCCGACGCCAGCGGCGACCAATCGCGGAAATGAAAAAGGACTTACCGCGCGGGGCCGACGCTCGTCGTATGAAAGCCGTCGTTCTTGCGGGCGGGTACGCGACGCGACTCTGGCCGATTACGAAGCACCGCCCCAAGATGTTCCTGCCGGTCGGTGACTCGACGGTCATCGACCAGATATTCGCAGAACTGGAAGCCGACGACCGCATCGACGAGGTGTACGTCTCTACCAACGAGCGGTTCGCCGAGGACTTCCGGGACCACCTCGCGGAAAGCGAGTTCGACAAGCCGCGCCTCACGGTCGAGGACACGACCGAGGAGGACGAGAAGTTCGGCGTCGTCGGCGCGCTCGCCCAACTGTTCGACCGCGAGGACATCACCGAGGACACCCTCGTCATCGCGGGCGACAACCTCATCAGTTTCGGCGTCAGCGACTTCGTGGACTTCTTCCAAGAGAAGGATTCGCCGACGCTCGCGGCCTACGACGTCGGGTCGCGCGAGCGGGCCAAGTCCTACGGACTGGTCGAACTCGACGGCGACGAGGTCGTGGACTTCCAAGAGAAGCCCGACGACCCCAAGAGCACGCTGGTCTCCATCGCCTGCTACGCCTTCACCGCCGAGACCATCCCGCTGCTGGAGGAGTACCTCGAAAGCGGCAACAACCCCGACGAACCGGGCTGGTTCGTGCAGTGGCTCCAACAGCGCGATTCGGTGTACGCCTACACCTTCGACGAGGCGTGGTTCGACATCGGGACGCCCGAGAGCTATCTGGAGGCGGTCGGCTGGAAACTCGACGGCGAGAACCAGATTGCCGACTCCGCGACGGTCGAGAACACGACGCTCGGCGACAACGTCCACGTCATGCCGCGCGCGGAGGTCGTCAATTCGAGCGTCAACAACTCCATCGTCTTCCCGAACGCGACGATTCGGGACTGCGACATCCGCGACTCCATCATCGACGAGAAGACCCGCGTCGAGAACATGGATTTGGCGGGCGCGCTCATCGGCGCGCACACACAGATTCTGAACGGGGAGTAGAACGCTCTTTCCCTCGGTTTACTCGCAGTACCGCGCCGCCATCGACAGGCCGAACTCCTCGACGTTGTCGGGGACGATTCCCTTCGCCGTGTAGAGGTCCGGTTTGTAGAGCAGTTCCTTCGTCACGCCGTACTCCTCGCGGAGGTGGTCTCGAACTCGGTCCACGTCGCGTTTGGCGAAGTAGTTGGGCGTGTAGACGGTTATCATGTACTCGTCGTACATCGGCAGGTTCTCGTAGCCGAACCCGGTCATCGCCTTCGCGGCCCAGAGAACCTCGTCGGCCGCATCCGCGACGAGTTCCGGCCACAGTTCCTCGATTCGCTCGGCCGACCCAGTGAGTTGCCACTTGCCGATGAACTTCGCTTCGTCAAGCGCCTCCCGGTCGAGTTCCCGGACCGCCTCGTCGGAACCGACCGCGACGTCTTCCGCGGGCGGCAGGTTCTCGGCGGTCGTCTCCTCCGGAAACGGTACGTCGTGGCGCTCGAAGTAGCCGTCACCGGCGACGTTCGGCGAGTCGCTGACGGCCTGACTCCGGAGCCAGTAGGTCTCTTCGTCGGTGATGTCGGTCGGGGACTTGTCGAGCGTCATACCACAACCAGAAACGGGTCCATCGTCAACCTTGGCCGCGGACCGAAAGTAAACTCGAACGACTCTCTCGCCGGGTCTTACGGCGTTTCGTCACGTCTCGCCTCCTTCGTCTCTCGGACTACTCCCGAACGCCCAGATACACCTCTTGTCCCTCGAACTCGCCGCCACGCAGGAGATAGAGGACGTGGGCCACCGTGCGGTGGTTTCCGTCTGCGACGTAGGCCGGGTCGTCGCCCTCTTCGAGGACGACGAGTCGGCTCTCGGGTCCTCCGTCCTCGATGTCGTCGGCGAGTTCCACCACCTCTTCGAGGTCCTTGCTCGTCTCGGACTCCAGCGCCGCTACGTCGTCGGCATCGCGGATTCGCTCGGCGATACTCTCGACGCGATTGTCGTCGGCGAGTCCGCGCCACCCCTGCTCGGGTTCGCCGACGACGACCCGGAGGTCCCGCAGCGCCGCCTCCGAGAGGTCGGCTCGGTACCAGTCGGCCGGTTCGGGTGTGAACACGCGCTCGGCGATGGGCTTGCGCTCGAAGAGTTCCTCGCGGAGCGCAGGTTCGGTGTCGAGCGCGTCGGGGTCCGGGTCGCCCTCCTCGTCTTCGATTTCCTGGTCGAGCCAGTAGCGCATCACCTGCTCGGGGGAGACCGGTTCGGGGTCGTCGCGGAGACGGTCTCGAATGGTCATGGGTGAGGTCGAAGGCGACCCACGGTCAGAAGGGTTGTGGCTATTCCTCTCGCGGGTCCTCGGGCGTGAACCAGTCGGCGAGTCCGCCGGGGTCCGGTTCGCGGTGCGCCCAGAACCGGGACCACTCGACGGCGAGCATCGCGGCGACGACGACGAGCGCGTAGCAGAACGCGATGACTCCCCCGGTCAACACCGTGTCGAACACCGCCGGGCCGAAGGCCTCGCGTATGGCGAGGAGCAGGAGGACGCCGAACACGTGCAGGAGCAGTACCACGGCGCTCACGAACACGATGATTCGAATCGGGATTTCCAGCACCATGTGGACCGACAGTTCCTCGTACCGGCGCTTCTCGAAGAACTCGCGGCGTATCTCGACGAGTTGCGAGAGGACGATGCCCGAGGCGGCCAACAGCACGGTCGGGGAGACCGCCGACGCGACCTCCCAGTCGAGGACGAGGACGCCGCCGAGCGGCAGGAGGTTCGAGGCGAGGACGGGAACGAACTCGCGGCAGTCGGCCGGCGCGTCCGGTCGCTGGTCGGAGTCCATCGAACTGACGTGTTCGACAGCGGTCGATAAGCGTACTGTTCTCCCGCCGCCCGGCGGTCACTCGCCGAGTCGCGCGTCCGTAATCCGCAGGGTTCCGCGCGTCCCGTCCCACTCCGTCTCGTACTCCAGCTCGATGGGTCGGTCCATGTGCGGACCGTCGGTCACGAGCGTCTCGAACTCGCCGCCCTCGCCGAGGATGTGGACGCCGTGGCTCTCGTGCAACTCCTCTAGCTCGGCGATGGCTTCCCTATCCAGCGTCCGCCCGAGCCACGGCTCGTCCAGTCCGTAGGCCGCGACCCGGATGATGGTAATCTCGAAGCCCGCGTCGAGCATCGCGTCGGCGAGTTCGCGGGGGTCCTCCTGCCAGAGCGGCGCGAACACCTCGGCGTCGAGTCGGTCGGCCATCGCCTCGATGCGGGAGGTCTGGTACTCGCTCTCGACCGCGCCCGCCGTCACGCCAGCGAGACCGCCCGGCAGTTCGGAACCGAGTTCTCCCAGCGCGGCCTCCAACGGTCGGAGTTCCGCGTCGCCCTGCGCGCCCGACTCCTCGGCGTCCTCGGCCCCGAAGTCGTCCGGTTCGACCTCCACGAGCGGGATACCGATGCTCTCGGCGGCGAGCGAGGCGAGGCGCGTCGCCGGGACGTGGTACATGTAGGAGTCGCCCTCCGGGTGGACGGTGACGAGTCGGGACACGTCGAGACCCGCCTCGAGGGCCCGGTAGAGCGCCCACGACGAGTCCTTGCCGCCCGAGAAGAGGCTGACCCACGAGCCGTCGCCCGCGGCGTCGGCGGCAGGCACGTCGTCGGTCGTACCGGTGTCTTCGGTCATGACGGTGTATCGGAAGCCTCCGGGTTTAGGTCCGACGGATTCGGTCTCCTCGCCCTACAGATGAGTGGAGGACGCTCTACGGAGGAACTTTCTCGAAGCAGTACCGAGACTCCCTCAGTCCACAAACTCTTCGTCTTCGAACTCCTCGCCGAGCGACGCCCCGGTGACGTACGTCGAGACGCGCACGCCCAGCAGACTCACGACCACGCCCGCGACGACGAACAGCGCCATCCGCGTGCCGGGGTCGAGTTCGATGCGTTCGACCGCGAGACTCCCGAGTTCCATCTGTGGCACGACCAGCGGGGGCACGTACTCCTCGCGCTGGAGGAAGTACGCCGAGAACCCGCGGACGACGAGTCCGACCGCCAGCACGCCGAACGGGAGATTGAGATAGGAGTTGCGCAGGTCGTCGTTGCGGATGACCTCGTCCAACAGGCGGCCGGTCGAGGCCGTCACCGCCGCGGCGGCCAGCCACGGCACGCTGGCGAACGCGAACGCCATCGCGGGCATCAGGACGCCCCCCGCGGGCGCGGTGGGGTCCGAGACCCGGAGTGCCCCGGCGAAGACGCCGATGAGCGAGAGGCCCGCCGCGACGACGTACGTGACGATGGAGACCCGGCCGGAGTACAGCGCGTCCTTGGCCTCGCCGGGCACGTCGGCCACGTAGTCGTCCACGCCGAGTCCCTTGTAGAGGACGAACAGTCCGATGACGGCCGTGATGGAGGCGACGGCCATCGCCGGGCCGAACGCCATCAGCAGGATGGGGAAGGCGAGCATGGCGAGACCGGTCGGGACGAGGACGGTCTGGCGCAGTTCCTCGTCGGCGAGGAACTGCTTCATCAGGTAGTAGGTCGATTCGATGTCGCGGGCCTGCCGGACGACCACCCTGTCGACCGCATCGACTCGTACGCGGCTCTCGATGATGGGGACGAGTCGTTCGTCTTGGGCGCTGTCGATGACGACCACTGCGGAGTCGGGGTCGTACTCGGCGATGAGCGAGTCCATCTGGTCGGCGACCGCGCGGTCCCGGCCGACCATCGTCTCGGCCGCGCCGGAGATGACCGCCACCGAGACCTCCTCGTCGCCGTCCCGCAGGTCGCGGGCCACGCGCAGGGATTCGAGCAGACAGTTGACGCTGGCGTCCTCGGGGTCAGCGAGACCGACCTCGGTCACGAGCGACCGGACGGCCTCCCAGCCCGCGACCGGCGTGTCGAGGCCGGTCTTGGTCCCGATGTCGTCGTCCCGGTCTACGCACACTACCAGCGTACTCATGTCGCGTATCTGAATCCAGACGGTCGGGCGTTAAAAACCCTCGTGCTTGCCCGCTTCCGGCCGGAATCGGGTCCGTAGCGCGTCCGGCCCGCGGCCGTCGAATCGCCGGCTTCCGCTCCGATGCGGTGCGAGCGTAGAATCCGCAACTCACAGTCCGGTCAGACTCGTCAGACTCGCGGTGACGCCGTGGCCGACCTTCCGACCGGCACCGCGGACATAGTGGCGGACGCTCCGGTGGAACGGCTGTCGCCGGCCGTAGACCTCGGCGTCGCCGCCGGCCAGCGCCGACACGATGGTCTCGCTGTCGATGTCGCGCTCCGAGTCGGCCTCGACCGCGAGTTCGGTGTACGCGCGGCCGATGTACTTCGCGGAGTGGGCGTCGCTGGCCGCGACGCCGGGGTAGCCGTGGCGGACAGCGAACTGGCGAGCGCGGCGGTTCCGGTAGCCCGTGAATATCCACGCGTTGTAGACTTCGATGGCGTCGCAGTCGGTGATGCGGCCTCGGCGGACGCCGTGGCGGGTCCGCTGGAACGGGTGGGGCACGACCGCGACGCCGCCCGCCTCGCGGACCTCCGCGACGGTCTCGTCGAGCGGACGGTGGGGTTCCGGGCGCTCGGTGACGCCGATGGCGAGCAGGTGGCCCGCGGCGGTCGAGACCTCGACGCCGGGGATGCCGACGAGACCGTACTCGGGGGCGAGTTCGGCCGCGCGGAGCGACTCTCGGATGGTGTCGTGGTCGGTCACGACGATGCCGTCGAGACCGATGTCGCTGGCCTGCGCCAGCAGCATCTCGACCGGCTCGTGGCCGTCGTAGGACCCCTCCGAGTGGACGTGGGGGTCGATTGTCACCGAGAGTTCGGAGGACATTTTCATGCCCTTACGCCCGAAACACCAAAAGCACGGCCCTCGAAGAGTTGACAGAAGGGGATGAACGGGAGGACGATGGACGAGACGCAGACGGACGACGCCGCCGGGCCGACGGTAGCGGTCACGCTCGAATCCGAGGAGTGGTACGTCCTGACGAACTGGCTCCGCGAGCGCGAGAACCGCCTCCAGTACGCGCTCCGGTCGAAGTCCGACGAGTGGGCGTTCGTCCACGACCTCCGGCGGGGAGTCGAGCGCCAGCGCGACGGCGACTCGGAAGCGGCGGACGACCCCGAAACCGCGGGCGTCACGGAGACCGTCGCGCTCACCGACCGGCAGGTGCGCTATCTCTCGTCGTTCCTCCGCAAGCGAGCGCGGAGGCTCCGATTCCTACCGTGGCGTGACCGCGAGCGCCGGGACGTAGTTCACCTCCGGGACCACCTGCACGCCGCCGCCCGCGCGACGAGCGCCACGAATCGGAGCGAGACCGGCGAGGAATCGAACGGGGCCGACGAGGAACCGAACGAGGCCTGTTGATTACTGCGGTAAGCTACTTCCAATTACGTCCGGTACAAGATAGTAGTGGGTTCTGACAAACTCGACGACGTCGATAAAGGTATCCTATACCTCATCCAGCAGAACGCTCGGACCAGTACGACGGCCGAGATCGCCGAGAAGTTGGGCGTCTCTTCCAGTACGGTGGGTAATCGTATCCAGAAACTCGAAGAGAGAGGCGTTATCTCCGGGTATCATCTAACCGTCGACTACGAGAAAGTCGGTCTGGACCAACACCTGCTCGCCATCGGGACGGTTCCCTACGAGCGTCGAGAAACGCTGAGCGAACAAATCCTCGAGGCCTCGGGCGTCGTGAGCGTCCGGGAACTGCTGACTAACAAACAGAACGTAGCTATCGAATTGGTAGGCTACTCGCGGAAGTACATCGAATCCGCCATCGACGAACTAAACGATATCGGGGTTGCTATCGAACGAATCGAGATGATGAAACGAGAGCGGACCCAACCGTTCGACGACTTCGGCAAACAGTACACGAACGAGGAAGATACTGGGTGATTCGCAACCGGCCTTAAGCCCCCTGTGGGAATTGTCCAAACACCGATAAGTTAAAGAAGAGGTGGAGGCAACAGTGGTCTAATGAGTCAGGCACAGACCGCAGCAGCAGGGACCAGTACCATCAGTCAGTCGGTAGTCGAAGCAGTGGCCGAAGCAGAGGATGTAGACCCGATGGAACTCTCCCCGCCGCTGTACGAAGTGATCGACCCTGACGCCTTAGACCAGGTCTTTGCCGCCTCGCCGACCAACGGTCGGATGGACGGCCAAGTCACCTTCACCTACAACGGATACGAGGTCACGGTCTCCGGCGACGGCTACGTATCCGTCGAAGAGCGAGGGGAGTAGAGCGACAGTCCCGCGGTCTTTTGCTCCCCTGACTGGCGATTCCACGGCGAGTTACTCATCGTCGCCGGTCTCGACGGCGTGTCGGCGTGAATCTCCTCGGACTCTGCCCCTCCGCACTGTGGCGCGGGATTCTCCCGCTATCCGGATTAACTGTTCTCAGGCGAAGCCCAGCCCTCGTATTTAAAATAAAACGTTGCCTTACGGCCTCTACGTCGGTTTATCGTCCGGTACTGCCTCCGAAGGGTCGACGACCTCGCCGGATTCGAGGTCGACACCGACCCTGTCGCAAACGTCGAAGAGCGGGCAGGCGTCCGGACCGTCGAGACACGCCGGCTTCCGAGCGGTACAGTACTCCCGGCCGAACTGGATGGTCGCCGTGTGACCGAACCCGCACTTCTCGGCGGGGACCTCCCGCTCAAGCACCGCCCGAACCGCCTCGTGGTCGGCGTCGGCGGGCGCGATACCCAGTCGCCGGTAGATGCGGTGGACGTGGGTATCGACCGGGAAGACGCCCGCCTGCCCGCCGGCGAACAGCAGCACGCAGTCGGCCGTCTTCGGTCCGACGCCGTCCATGCCGAGGAGCGCCGAGCGGACCTCCGACGGGTCGCCCTCGCGGACGAAGGCGTCGAACGCGGCCGCGCTCCCGTACTCGTCTAACACGCGGTCGGCGACCGCGACCAGCACCTCCGACTTCCGGTTGTAGAGGCCCGCGGGCCGAATCGCGTCCGCGAGTTCGTCGCGGTCGGCGCGAGCTAGCGCCGCCGCGAGGTCGGTGTCCGTGTCGTCGTCGTTCCCGCTCTCGTCGTCCGCGCCGTACTTCTCCATCAGCGCGTCGTAGGCCGGCTGGCTCGCCACGTCGCTGGTGTTCTGGCTCAGTATGGTCCGGACGAGACACTCGAAGGCGTCCCGCCCGCCGTAGGTCTTCTGCCAGTACCGCTCGCCGAGTCGGTCCACGACCTCCTCGGCGCGCGTGGCGGCCTCGCCGGGCGCGAACTCCGCGGCCGCGCTCACCGCGGCGTCGCCGCCGCTGATGTTCTCGGCGGGTTCGGCGCGCTCGGCCTCCCCGGTCGCGTCGGACTCCTCGGACATGGACGGGAGTCGGGTCCGAATCGGATTAAAACGGTCGGCTGTCGCTACTCGCGCTCGACGGTCAGCGTCACCGTCAGGTCGGCCCCGTCCGCGAGCGCCGCGACGAGTACCTGGTCGAAGCCCTCCGCCGCGAACTCGGCACCGACCAGAATCGTCCGGTCGTCCACGTAGTCGCTGGTCCGCCCGACCGCGCTCCGGTCGCTATCGAAGGTGAGGTCGGGGTCGCCCCGGCCCGTGACGGTCTGGCGATGGGTCCCGTCGTCGCCGGCGACCTCGAACTCCGCGGTAATCGTCGCGTCGGCCCGCTGGCAGGCCGCGACGAACTCCGGGTCGAAGTCGGCGGGCGCGCGGTCGGCCTCGATACCGAGGATGCAGTCGCCCGCGGGCGTCAGGTAGTCGTCGGTCGTCACCTCGAAGGTACTCGCGTGGGCGGCCGAGACGTTCTCGTGGCCCTCGGCGCGGATGACTTCTTCCATGCGAGCGGGTTTCGGGACGAGGCACTTCAGGGTCGCCTTTCGGACCGACGGCGAGAAGTCGTTCCGTCGTTTACCGTCTCAGGGACGACTTCGGCAAGACTCTCCGGAGGTTGCCGTTCGAGACGGGGGCGCTTCAGAAGGCTTTTGATTTGGCATGGGTTACCGGCTAGTTAGGAATGCCAGACGACCTGAACTGGGCCATCGGCGGAGAGGCCGGCGATGGGATCGACTCTACCGGGAAAATCTTCGCGCAAGCGCTTTCCCGCGCAGGACGGCACGTGTTCACTTCAAAGGACTTCGCGTCTCGAATCCGCGGCGGTTACACCGCCTACAAGATTCGGAGTTCGACCGACCGCGTCGAGAGCGTCGTGGACCGCCTCGACATCCTCGTCGCGCTGACAGAGCGCACTATCGACGAGAATCTGGACGAACTCCACGACGATTCGGTCATCATCTACGACGGCGAGCGCACCGAGATGGAGGACGTCGAGATTCCGGGCGACATGACCGGGCTGTCGGTACCGCTCCAGCGCCTCGCCGAGGAGGCCGGCGGTGCCATCATGCAGAACATCGTCGCGCTCGGTGCGGCCTGTGAAGTCACGAACTTCCCCATCGAGAACCTCGACTCCGCGCTGGAGAAGAAGTTCGGCAACAAGGGCGAGTCCATCGTCTCGAACAACAAGGAGGCCGCCCGCAAAGGACAGGAGTTCGTCGCCGAGGAGTACGACTACGAGTTCGACTACGACCTCGACACGACGGACAACGACTACGTCCTGCTGAACGGCGACGAGGCCATCGGGATGGGCGCTATCGCGGCCGGCTGTCGCTTCTACGCCGGCTACCCCATCACGCCCGCGACCGACGTGATGGAGTACCTGACCGGCCGCATCGAGCAGTTCGGCGGCGAAGTCGTCCAAGCAGAGGACGAACTCTCGGCCATCAACATGGCGCTGGGTGCCGCCCGCGCCGGGGCGCGCTCGATGACCGCGACCTCCGGGCCGGGCATCGACCTGATGACCGAGACGTTCGGTCTCGTGGCGACCAGCGAGACGCCGCTGGTCATCGCCGACGTGATGCGCTCCGGGCCCTCGACCGGGATGCCGACCAAGCAGGAGCAGGGCGACCTCAACATGACGCTGTACGGCGGCCACGGCGAGATTCCGCGGTTCGTCGTCGCGCCGACCAACGTCGGCGAGTGCTTCCAGAAGACCGTCGAGGCGTTCAACCTCGCCGAGAAGTACCAGACGCCCGTCTTCCTGCTGGCGGACCTCTCGATGGCCGTCACCGAGCAGACCTTCGAGCCGGAGGTCTTCGACATGGACGCCGTGGAAATCGACCGCGGAAAGATCGTTGACGACGACGAGGTCGAGGCGTGGACCGACGAGCGCGACCGCTTCCAACCCCACTTCTCGACGGCCGACGGCATCAGTCCGCGCGCGCTCCCCGGCACGGAGAACGCCGCCCACATGTCCACCGGTCTCGAACACAACGCCCTCGGTCGTCGGACCGAGGACACCGACGTCCGCATCGAGCAGGTGGACAAGCGAAACCGGAAGGTCGAGACCGCCAAGGAAGAGGAAGACTGGAGTCCCCGAGAGTTCGGCGACCCCGATTCGGACAACCTCGTCATCTCGTGGGGCTCGAACGAGGGCGCGATGCGCGAAGCCCTCGACTACCTCGACGAGGAGGACATCGACGTGCGCTTCCTCTCGGTGCCCTACATCTTCCCGCGGCCCGACCTCAGCGACGAGATCGACGCCGCCGACGAGGTCATCGTCGTCGAGTGTAACGAGAGCGGACAGTTCGCCGACGTCCTCGAACACGACGCCCTTACCCGCGTCAAGCGCGTGAACAAGTACAACGGCGTCAGGTTCAAGGCCGACGAACTGGCAGACGAAATCGAGGCAGCACTCCAGAGCGAGGAGGTCAGAGCATGAGTTCAGAGGTTAGATTCACCGACTTCAAATCCGACAAGCAGCCGACGTGGTGTCCGGGTTGCGGGGACTTCGGCACGATGAACGGCATGATGAAGGCGCTCGCCAACACGGGCAACGACCCCGACAACACCTTCGTCGTGGCGGGCATCGGCTGTTCCGGCAAAATCGGCACCTACATGCACAGCTACGCGCTCCACGGCGTCCACGGCCGCGCGCTCCCCGTGGGCACGGGCGTGAAACTCGCCAACCCCGACCTCGAAGTGATGGTCGCGGGCGGCGACGGCGACGGCTACTCCATCGGCGCGGGCCACTTCATCCACGCGGTCCGCCGCAACGTGGACATGACCTACGTCGTCATGGACAACCGCATCTACGGCCTGACCAAGGGGCAGGCCTCGCCGACCTCCCGGGAGGACTTCGAGACGTCCACGACCCCCGAGGGTCCCAAACAGCCGCCGGTCAACCCCCTCGCGCTGGCGCTCTCGGCGGGCGGAAGCTTCATCGCCCAGTCGTTCTCCACGGACGCCCAGCGCCACACCGAAATCGTCCAGAAGGCCATCGAGCACGACGGCTTCGGCTTCGTGAACGTCTTCTCGCCGTGCGTGACGTTCAACGACGTGGACACCTACGACTACTTCCGGGACTCCATCGTGGACCTCGCCGACGAGGACCACGACCCGACCGACCGCGAGGCGGCCAAAGAGCGGATTCTGGACGCCGACAAGGAGTATCAGGGCATCCTCTACCAGAACGAGGAGAGCGTCCCGTACTCGGACCTTCACGGCCTCGACAGCAACATGGCCGACATCCCGGACGGCGCGCCCGAGGGCGCGATGGACCTCGTCCGCGAGTTCTACTGACGTAGCGGTTCTCGGTCTCGACTCTCGGTTTTCGGATTCTCTCTTCGTTTTCGTCGCTCGCGTAGCCGCGACCACTGCCAGCGACAGTGCTACCGTCGGCGGCGCGGTCGAGCTAAATCCGGGACCCCACAAAGCGTAACTTCGGATGCGTCGTGACGTCGGACATGCATCGACGGGAGCTACTGGGGGCAGTAGGCGCGGGAGCGGCCGGGACGGCGGGGCTGCTCGGCGCGCGAGCGCGGGGCGCGGGACAGGACACGGAGACTACCACGAGTGGAACGACGACGAGCGACGGCGGCGGGTTCGACGGCATCGCGTCGTCGGCCGACCAGTCGTTCGCCACGATTTCGGTCGGGACGCGGACGGGCGTCCCGAACCCGGAGAACAACCGACCGCACGCGATTCACGTCTGGAACGACAGCGACTCGTCGCGGACTATCCGCCTCCGACTGACGCGGCGCGGCGAGTCGGGAGCGGCGCTCGACCGGCGGGTCGAGTTCCCGGCGGACGGCTACCTGACGCTTCGACTGCTCGAACCCGGCAATTACGCGCTGAGAGTGAATCCTGCGGGCAGCGCCGGCGACGGCGCGACGACCGGGACGTCCGCGACGACGGCAACTGCGACGACCGCAGGAGGGTCGGGAGGTGCGACGGGCGAGACCGTCGAGGTTCCGCGGTCGCGCTTCGACTGCAACGACTCGTGGACGGACGTGCGCGTCGCGCACGACGGTACCGTCCAGTCGGTCACGGTCACGACCGAGGAGGGATGCCCGCCGGAGGTGGTCGGCCGGACGTTCACCGCCTTCCGGGGGACCTGCGGGTCCGCCGACGACGCCAGCGTCGCGTTCGCCGACGAGTCGGTCGAGGTCTCTGGGTCGATTCGGGTGCCCAACCCCTGCTACGGCGCGCGACTGGCCGACGTATCGACGCCCGACGCCGACACTCTCCGCGTCACGGTCGCCGCCACCGACCCGAGTGGCGGCGTCTGCGTCCAGTGCGTCGGGACCGTCGAGTACGCCGCCGACCTCCGGTTCCGCGACAGCGTGCCCCGGACCGTCGAAGTGGTCCACCGACGCGACGGCCAGTCCGCGGTGGTCGCGACGGCGACCCGTGGCGGAACGTCGGGCGGTGAGACTACGACCGGGAAGACGTGAGGAAAACCTAAACCGACCAACCACAACCACTTAATTTTTCTAACAATTTATATAAGGAAATTATAAGCTGAATTAATCAGAACCTAGGACAGTATACCGGAGAAAGAGCGAGCAGACACGAAGAGAGTAGCATCGGTCGGCGAAACGTTCTCCGGTTGGCCGCGCTTGCGGGACTCCCGCTCGCCGCGTCGGGGACCGCCTCGGCGGCCACCGACCACAACCATCTCGGCGATTTCTGGAAGAACACGAGCCTCGGCGACACCGGCCTCACAATCGAGGTTGGAAGCTCCAACACGATGATCCTGCGGAACGATTACTACGGAAACAACATGCAGGTCATCAACAACGATGGGGACGCTATCTTCGCCTACTCGGCCAACAAGAAGGCCATCGACGCGAGTGGGAAGGTGTACGTGGACGGCAACCTCGAAGTAACCGGTCAGAAGAACTTCGTCCAGACGGTCCAGACGGCCAACGGCGAGAAAGGGGTCGCGTACACCGCAGTCGAGGCCGACCAAGCCCAGACCGAGACGACTGGCGTCGCCGAGTTCGACGGCGGTCGCGCCGAAATCGACCTCCCGGAACGCTTCGGCATGGTCACCTCCGACGACGAGGACCTCGTCGTGCAACTGACGCCCTACGACGTGGACGTCCCGGGACTCGCCGTCACCGAGCGCACGACCGACCACATCGTGGTCGAGTCCCGCGACGGTACCGGCGATTTCGAGTTCTCCTATACGGTCCGGGGCGTCCGCGAAGGCTTCGAGGACGCCGATGTCGTCCGGGACTCCGCGTGACCTCGGCGCCGACCGACCGAAAAAGCAACTGACACGTACGCTTCTTTTGCCCGCGCCGGGTCAACAGAATTCCCGCGCGAGAGCGTTTGCGTCCGATTTTTAAGGGAGAGGTGAATACACGCAGTAGAGATGACTGCGGACGAATACGACACCGGCGAGCGGGCGTCGCCGAGCGACCGGCCAGCGGCCGGTCGCGACCGCGCCGTCGGGGGCGACGCGGGGCGCGACGCGGCCCGACCGGTCGATTCGCGCGACTGTTTGGACGCCGACCGACCCCGCGGGCCGAGCGACGACGCACCGGACAGCGAGTTCGGGACAGCAACGCCGTCTGCGGAGACCGCCGAGGAGCTACTCTATGTCTGACCACTTCGACGTCGTGATTGCGGGTGCGGGACCGGCGGGCGCACAGTGCGCGCGGGACTTGGCCGAGCGCGGCTACGACGTCGTCGTCCTCGAAACCGAGGCGGAAGACGAGTTCCCCGCCCAGAGCAACAAGTCTACGGCCGGGACCTTCCCCTCGATGATGGGATCGTTCGGCATCCCGGACGACGTGGTGATGAACTACACCGACGACGTGGTGCTGGAGTCGCCCAACAACCACTACGTCCGCCACCAGCCCGGTGCGGTCCTCGAATTCGCGGACTTCAAGAACTTCCTCGTGGAGGACGCCCGCGAGGACGGTGCCGAGTACTGGTTCGACGCTCGCGTCTCCAAGCCCATCATGGACGACGGCGACATCGTCGGCGTCCGGTTCAACGGCGACCGGGAGGTCTACGGCGACATCGTTATCGACGCGACCGGTCCGGCCGCGCCGCTCGCCAAGGCCCTCGACGTGACCGGACTCGAACGCGAACATCAGGCCATCGGCGTCGAGTACGAACTGGAGGGCATCGACGTCGATGCCGACGGCTACGCCGACCTCACCGACGCGATGATGCTCCGTCTCGACCACGAACTCGCGCCGGGCGGCTACTCGTGGATATTCCACACGGGCGAGGACACCGCGAAGGTCGGTCTCTGCTACATCCAGAACGAGGCCCACCGCGACTACGCCAAGGACGGCGTGAGCATCGACGGCTACCTTCAGTACTGGCTCGACAACGACCCCCGCTTCGAGGCGGCCGAACGCATCGAAGGAAAGCAGCACCGCGGGTCGGCCCACATCCAGATGCCCGATAGCTTCAGCACGGACAACTTCATGGCCGTCGGCGACACGGTGCCGACCATCGACCCGCTCTGGGGCGAGGGTATCCACACCTGCATGAAGTCGGGCCGGATGGCCGCGGTCACGGCCGACCGGTGTTTCATGTCGAGCGACCGCGACACCTCCGCCGAGAAGCTGTCCATCTACGACGACCTCTGGCACGAACGCGTCGCCCCGAAGATGCGGCGGCGACTCCTGATGACCCAACTGCTCTATCTCGTTCCGAACGAGCGCTACGACACGCTCATCCGGGACCTCAACCGCGTGGACGCCGACGCGCTCCGGAAGGCCAATGCGGGGAGCGTCCGCGGCATTCTGAAACTCTTCCACAGCGGGGACATCCCGACGCTGGCGCGGTTCGTCAAGGAACGACTGCTGTAAGAGTCCGGTCGTCGAATCGACTTCACGTCGAATCTACTCCTCGCCGAACTCCGCCTTCACAGCCTGTCGGTCTATCTTCGAGGGACCGGAGGTCGGCATCTCGTCCACGAAGGCCAGATGGCGCGGGCGCTTGAACCGCGCCAGTTTCCCGTCCAAGAAGTCGGTCAGTTCGTCGAGGGTCAGCGACTCGTCGCCCTGCACGACCGCCATGCCGACCTGTCCCCACCGGTCGTCGGGCACCGGCACGACGACGACCTCCTCGACCTTCGGGTGGTCGGCGATGCGGTCCTCGACGGCGGCGGGATAGACGTTCTCGCCGCCCGAGACGTACATGTTCTTCTTCCGACCCTCGATGTAGAAGTAGCCGTCGTCGTCGCGGCGCGCGAGGTCGCCGGTCGAGACCCATCCGTCCCCGAACGTCTCGGCGGTCTCCTCGTCGTTGCGCCAGTAGCGGTCGGCGGCGTGGGGACTCGCCAGTTCGAGTTCGCCGATTTCGCCCGCCGGCAGTTCCTCGCCCTCGCCGTCGGCGATCCGCGCGTCGGCGTGCATGACCGGCACGCCCACGCTGTCGGCTTTCTCGCGGGGCCAGCCGTCGGGCATCGTGAAGTTGTTCGGGCCGCACTCGGTCAGGCCGTAGCCCTGCGAGAGGTCCACGCCCCTGTCCCACCACGCCTCCATGACCGACTCGCGGCAGGGGCCGCCGCCCGACTTGGCGAACCGCAGGGTCGAGAGGTCGGTGTCCGCCCAGTCGTCGTGGTGGGTCATCATCCGGAGGACCGCCGGGACCGCGACGAGGACGGTCGCGCCCTCCGACTCCACGAGGTGCAGGACCTCGCTCGGTTCGAACTCGCGGGCGAGGACGACGGTCGCGCCGAGGTGGAACATCGGGACCGTCAGGACGTTCCACCCGCCGGTGTGGAACATCGGGAACACCATCGGCGTCACGTCCTCGGGGCGCAGGCCCCACGCCGTGATGGTGTTGAACGAGTTCCAGAGGATAGAGCCGTGGGTCAGGACGGTCTCCTTCGGAACGCCGGTCGAACCGCCGGTGTGGAGAAAGAGGTGGGGGTCGTCCATCGACGCGTCGGCGGTCTCGACCGGCGAGTCGTCGTCGGGGAGCGCGTCGGTCCACGGTTCGGCCGCTATCGCGGAGGAGTCGGACGCGGATTCGGACGACGCGGACGCCGAGTCGTCCGCGTCGTCCGCGGACAGCGCCAGTACCGAACAGTCGAACCCGCAGGCCTCGTGGTCGAGGATTCGCGCCGCGAGGTCGGCGAAGGGTTCTTCGACCACGAGAAGGGCTGGCTCGACCTCGTTGAGCATCTCGACCAGCTCGCCAGCGGCGAGGCGATGGGAGAGCGGCGCGAGAACCCCGCCGGTCTTCGCCGTGGCGAAGAAGAGGTCCACGAGTTCGGGGCGGTTGCGCGAGAGGACCGCGACGCGCTCGCCGTCTCCCTCCCCGTCGCCCGTCACGCCCTCCGCTCGGAGCAGGCGCGCGGTCCGATTAGCTCGCCGGTCCAACTCGGCGTAGGTGTACCGCTCGCCCGTCGTCTCGTCCACCAGTCCGACTTTCTCGGGCGAGAGTTGCGCGCGCTTCTCGCTCCACGCGCCCACCCAGTCGTAGGGGCGCTCGGGGTGGCTACGCATGGCGCAGGAACTCCACGAGTTTGTCGTTCACGGCGTCGGCCTGCTCGACGAAGAAGAGGTGCGACCCGTCCTCGAAGACGGCGAGTCGAGCGTTCGGCAGGGCCTCGGACAGCAGGTCGGCGTTCCCGACCGGAAGCACTCTGTCGGCGGTCCCGTGAGCGACGAGGACCGGAACCTCGATTTCTCCCAGTCGGTCGCTCGCGTCGAACCCGGCGACGGCGGCGGCCTGCGCCTCGCGGCCCGCGTCGCTCGCGTCGCCCTCGAGTCGCCAGTCCACGATGTCCGAAATCAGGTCGTCGTTGTCCGCCCAGAACTCGTCGGTCATCGCGGGCCGCATCTTGTACCGGATGGCCTCGCGCTCGTCGGCGTCCTCGGGCACGCCGAACATCCGGGCTCGGGTCTCCTCCGGAGTCGGCACCGCCCCGTCGCCGCCGGGACTGGTGCAGAGCAGCCCCAGACTCTCGGCGCGGTCGTAGTCGAGCGCGTACTGCTGGGCTATCATGCCGCCCATGCTCGCGCCGACGACGTGAGCGCGTTCGACGCCCGCGGCGTCGAGGACCGCTTCGAGGTCGCCGGCCATCTCCGCCACGGTGTACGGGCCGTCCGGTTCGTCGGAGTCGCCGGTGCCGCGGTTGTCCCAGACGACGACGCGGTAGCCCTCCTCGGCGAGCCTGTCTCTCTGCCAGCGCCACATCCACCGGCCGTAGCCCAGCCCTTCGACGAGGGCGACGGTGTCCGCGTCGCCCGCCGGGTTCTCGGCCGGGTCGGTAGTCTCGTAGTAGAGTGAAACCCCGTCGTTGTCCGCGTAAGGCATGGCCGAAGCAACGAACGAAGCCGCCTTGAAATCCCCGTTTCACATGTTAACCTCCGGATTGATTCACCGGCGGGCGCGACGTTCGACCATGCCAGTCGCGACCGTCGAGGACACCGCCGAGGCGAGTCTGACAGTGACCGAGGAGACCATCGACGCCTACGCCGACCTGACCGGTGACGACAACCCCATCCACCGCGACGACGAGTACGCCGCCGAGACGTTCTTCGGCGGCCGCGTCGCCCACGGGATGCTCTCGGCGGGCGTCGTCAGCGCCGCGCTCGCGGACCTCCCCGGCGACATCGTCTACCTCTCGCAGGACCTCGACTTCGAGAACCCGGTCCGACCCGGCCAGACCGTGACCGCGACGGTGACGGTCGAGGCGGAGTTGGGCGACGACAGGCTTCGTGTAGAGACCGTCGCGGAGGCCGAGAGCGAGGACGGGGCGACCGAGCAGGTCCTCTCGGGCGAGGCGGTCGTCATGTCGGTGCCTCACGAGACCGAGTAGGTAACACAAGATACTTTTTATATGAATTCCGACCCGAGAACATGCAGTCAGCCCTCCCTTCCGAGAGACTACTGTCTCGAGTGATAGCCGCGTTACTGGTGGTCGCCGCAGTCCCTCCGGCCGCGGTTTCGGCGACGCCAGCGACGCAGGTCGCGTTCACCGACAACGTCGTGAGCGAACAGCGCGGCGACGTGGCCGAAATCGGCGTCGCGTTCGAGGACGGCGATACCGCCACCGTCCGAATCGGCTCCGAGGCGTCGCACGTCGCGACCGTCACGGTTCGAGACCGGGACGGCGACGGCCGCGCGCTACTTCGGCTCAACACCTACGACGGGAGCGTCGCCGCGAGCGACGGAGACGCGACGACCGTTCGCTCACGATCGAACGTCACGACGCCGCTCGCCACCGGCACGTACGACCTCGCGCTGTGGTCCGGGAACGACACCGACGGGGACCAGCGGTCGGTCGCTACGCTCTCACTCAGCGAGCGTTCGACCGACAACCTGTTCGCCCGAGCCGCCCCGAGCTCGGCGGACCTGTCGAACCTGAGCGAGGTGAACGCCGCGCTCCGGTCGGATAACCTGACGCGGAGCGGCGTCCTCGTCCGAAACGGAACGCTCGTCCTCGAACTCCTGGCTTCGGGCCTCACCGGTGCAGTCGCCGCGCAGGACGGCCGGAACGTCACGGAGCGCTTCGTCCGGTTCTTGGAGCAAGAGAACGCCTCGCTGACGGTCTACGACGTGCCCGGTACCGAACAGGAGCGGGCCTACCTCGACCTGACGAACGAGAGTGCGGTGACCGTCGTCCGGGACGCGCGGAACGATTCGTACTACGTCGTCGCCGAACTCGACGAGGTAGCGATGACGGACGGCGACGACGGCGACCCCGCGAACAACCACCGCGGGTGGGGCGACCACCGCGCCAACTTCAGTCTCGCGGCCGACTCGTCGCTGACGACCGACGGCCGGGAGACCGCCACCGCGGAGTTCGAGGTAGACGAGGCCGAAGCGACGCTGTCCACCCCGCCGGAGACCGACAAGGTGTACCTCGCGCCCGCGCCGAACCAGACGGTCTGGGGAACGACGACGCTCGCGCCCGGAAGCAGGGTGGCCGTCCGGATTCGAGACGGAGACGGCCTTCGGCGCTCGGAGACCGTTCGCGTCGAGAACCGGACCGACGCGCCGGGCGGGTCGTTCGCCGCGAACTTCGACCTCGGTGAAGTCGCTCCCGAGACCGAACTCGGCGTGACGGTACGCGCCGCGGGGGAGTCGTCGCTCACGCACGGCGAGGAGACCGACGGAGTCGTCCTCGAATCGAACGCCGCGTTGAACCTGACCGGGCGAGAACCAACCGACCAGGGCGTCGGCGTGTCGTACGCGACGCTCTCGCACGGCGGGTACGTCGCGGTCCACCGGGGGTCGGCCGACGGTCCGGTCGTCGGCCGGTCCAGCCGACTCGCTCCCGGCGAGGCGTTCAGTCACGCTATCGAACTCGGCTCTAAATCCGGCGGAGACGCGACGCTGGTCGCCGTCGCGCACCGCGCCGAACCGGGCGACGAACTCGGCCGACCGTACACCGAGAACGGGAACGTCGTGGCAGAAGCGGTGGAGCGCACCGGCGCGACCACTACCGACGACGAGACGGCGACGGTGCGGACGACTGCGACCGCGACGACGCGGACGACCGAGACGACCGTCGAATCGACACCGACGGCGGGGCCGTCGGCCGAGACCGGGATTCCGGGCTTCGGGGTCGGCGCGGCGACGGTCGGCGCGCTGGTCGCACTGCTGGCGGGTCTCGCGCTTGCACGGAGAGAATAAAGAGCGGAACTCGACTCGCTCAGTACGACTTGGCGAAGTAGGCCGTCTCGCAGGCCTCGTCGCCGCAGACGCCGCACTCGTCGCCGATGGGTTCCTCGTCGCGGTCCATCGGGACCATCACGATTTCGGCGGCGATCTCCTCCTTGATGACCTGCTCGCAGGCCTGGTCGCCGCACCACGGCGTCTTGACGTAGCCGCCGTGTTGGCCGATGGTGCCCAGAATCTGGGACGTCTCGTAGGCCTCGCGGACGTTCTCTTCGAGGTTCTCCTTGGCCGCGTCGTAGAGTTTCGCGTACACCTTGTCGAAGTGGTCCTCGACGGTCTCGCCGACGTTCTCGCGGCCCTCGACCGCGTTCTCGCCGTCGGGCCGGTGGACCACGGTCAGTTCCTCGTCCTCGACCTCGTTGGGACCGATTTCGATGCGGACGGGGACGCCCTTCAGCTCCCACTCGTTGAACTTGAAGCCGGGGTTGCGCTCGTCGCGGTCGTCCAACTCGACGCGCACGTCGGCGGCTTCGAGGTCGTCGGCGACGCCCTCGGCGTAGTCCAGCACCTCCTCGCGGTTGTCCTCGTTCCAGATGGGGACGACGACGACCTGCTCGGGCGCGATTCTGGGCGGGCAGACGAACCCCTGGTCGTCGGAGTGGGTCATGATGAGTGCGCCGAGTGCGCGCCACGAGAGACCCCACGAGGTCGTGTGCGCGACGGCTTCCTCCTCGTCCTCGTCGGTGTAGGTCAGGTCGTAGGCCTCGGCGAAGCCCTGCCCGAGGTAGTGGGAGGTCCCGCCCTGCACGGACTTGCCGTCGGGCATCAGCGCCTCGACGGTCGTGGTGGTGTCCGCGCCGGGGAACTTGTCGTGGGGCGGCTTCCGGCCGCGCATGACGGGGATGGCCAGCACGTCCTCGTAGAGGTTCTCGTACTGGTCGAGGCGGGTCATCGTCTCGTCCCACGCCTCGTCCTCGGACTCGTGGGCGGTGTGGCCCTCCTGCCAGAGGAACTCCTTGGTCCGGAAGAACGGCTTGGTCTCGGTCGCCTCCCACCGGATGACGCTACACCACTGGTTCAGGCGCAGGGGCAGGTCGCGGTGGCTCCGGACCCAGTCGCTCATGAACGGCGTGATGATGGACTCGCTGGTGGGTCGGAACGCGAGGCGCTCTTCGAGTTCCTCGTGACCGCCGTGGGTCACCCACGCGACTTCGGGGTCGAACCCTTCCACGATGTCGCTCTCGCGTTCGAGGAAGCTCTCGGGGATGAGGGCGGGGAAGTAGGCGTTCTGCGCGCCCGTCTTCTTGAACTTCTCGTCCAGGTGGTCCTGAACGCCCTCCCAGAGGGCGTAGCCGCGGGGCCGGGTGACGATGAACCCGCCCATGGGCGCGTAGTCGGCGAGTTCGGCCTTCTGGACGACCTCCGCGTACCACTCGCCGGGGCTGTACTCCTTTCGCTCGGTGATGCCGAGTTCTTGCTCGTCGTCGCTCATTGGGTAGGAGTTTCTTCGATGTGGTCTTAAATGCGATGAAGCCTTGGTAGCGTGTCAGTCGGTCCTCGAACGGAGTCGGCCCGCCCAGAACGCGGTCGCTATCGGCGACTCTCCGCGCCGACTCGGTCACAGCAACCGAGAGGCCGAAAAGACGATAGTCGTCGGTTGGATACCGACAACGCATGAACGAGGACGGGGAGTCGCGAGTAGGGCGGTCTGTCGTGGAACTCGAGTTCGAGATGTCGGACTCGGAGCTACTGTTCGTGGCGGCGTCCGACGCCGAGCAGTGTCTGATCGAGCTCGAGGAGATGATTCCCCGCGGCGAGGGCCAGTACGCGGAGTTCTTCAGCGTCGCCGACACCGACCCGGCCGACCTGCTCGACCTGGCCGACGACCACGGGGCGGTCGAACCCCACCTCATCGAAGCGTCCGAGGACGACGGACTCGTCGAGTTCTCGGTTTCCGCGGACTGTCCCGCGGTGTCGCTGGCCGAGTCGGGAGCGCTTCCGAGGGTGGTGCGCGCCGAGACAGGAGACGGCCGCATCGTCGCCGAACTCCCGCCGCGACACGCCCCGGCGGAGGTCGTCGAATCGTTCCTCGACGAGTATCCGAGCGCGGAGTTCGTCGCCAAGCGCGAGAAGGAGTCCGTCACCACGCCGTTCGGCAGCGAAGGGTTCGAACAACTGCTCCGGGAACACCTCACCGACAGGCAACGCGAGGTGCTCCGGGCCGCCTACGAGGCCGGGTACTACGACTGGCCGCGGGACTGCACCGGCGAGGAGGTCGCCCGAGAACTCGACATCACGTCGGCGACCTTCTCCCAGCACATCCACGCCGCCGAGCGGAAGCTTCTGGCGGCCCTGTTCGAGGGTTCGCGAACCGAGTCGAACTCCACGGGAATGCAGGAGAGTTGGTGACGACCCTACGCCCCAATCGGTGGAGACGGGGTGTCGAGAGGCGGTACGCCGCGGTCGGTGGTGGCGCGGTTCGGCCGGTCCCGGCGCGAGTTGAACGATAGTGGCGCAAGTCGGTCGCAGGACGATTCGCCAGTTGTAGTGCGGACCGGCGTCGCCCCACTCACCCGTCCTCCGAGGGCCTGACGACCACGCGGCCGTCCGAACCGATGTGGACCGAACAGCCCTCGTACGAGAAGACGACGCGACAATCGCACGTCGTCTCCGCACCGGTAGCGCTCCTCGGACCGAGAATACGCTCGAGGGCGTCGGGTTCGACGACCTCGTAGAGCGGACGCAACTCCCTGGGGTCGGTTCCGGTCACCGCCGCGACGGCCTCGGTGACGGCGCTCGTGATGGGAGTGTCGGACGCCGGGTCGTAGCGAACTTCGTACGGTTCTTCCCCGAGTTCGCCACTCGTCGAGTCTCCAGCAGATGAGGTGTCTTTTGGCGTCATGAGATTACGAAACGGCTCCGTGTCCATACGAAGGATTCGACGCTCTTAGTCTGAGTACCTCCAACTCAAGGTGTGGGTGACCGTCCCGGTCTCCAACGGCGACGAGAACGAAGAAATCAGCGCTCTGCGGTCGCTTCCAGTTCTCTCACGCCCGTCTCGACCGTCCACTCGCGCAGTTCGTCGCCGTCCGAGTCGAAGACGAACTCCCCGGCGAAGGTCTCGCCGTCGAGCAAGTGGGGCAGCCAGTGGCGGTCGTCCTCCCACATCTCGTCGTAGGGCACCGACTCGTAGTCGAACCACGCGGGGTCGGCCTCCGGGGTCGATTCCGGCTCTCCGGCGAACTCCTCGGTGCGGAAGACGTGGACGAACATCCGCGGTTCCTCGCCGAAGACGAAGCGGAACTCGCCGACCTTCTCGGGGTCGCGGGGCATCACGCGAATCTCCTCTTCGACCTCGCGGACGACGCACTCGCGGGGCGTCTCGCCGTCCTCGACCTTCCCGCCGGGTCCGACGAACTTTCCTTCGCCGAGGCCGCGCTTCTTCCGGATGAGCAGGACCTCCTCGCGCTCGGGCCGCAGGAGATAGCAGAGCGTCGCGGACTGCATGGTCGTCCGGTCGGACTACGCCGAGATAGAACTGTCGGAGGCTTGTGGTTTATATCGGTTCGATTCGACCGTCCAGACGATGATAGGCGTCTCCGCCGACTACTGTCCGGACTGCGGCGCGGAACTGACGACAGTCGAATTCGAGGGGAGAGACCGGAACCGCTGCTCGTCGTGCGAGCGGACGTGGTGGCACCAATCGGTGCCGACGACGAGCGTGACCGTTCGGGACGGGGACCGCGTGTTACTCGTCCAGCGCGGCGGTGGCCGAGACGCCGGTCGGTGGGACCTCCCGGCGGGACACCCCGAGTACGACGAACCCGCGCGCGAGGCGGCCGCCCGCGAACTCCGGGAAGAGACCGGACTCGTCGCGGACCCCGACGCGCTGTCCCTCGTCGGAACGGTCCTCTCGGAGGGACCGAGGGCGACCTATCGCTCGATAAACTACCGCATCGACCGCGCTTCGACCGAGGGCGAGGTAGCGGCCGGGTCGGACGCGGCCGACGCCCGCTTCGTCTCGGTCGAGTCGGTCCGAGCCGGAGACGTGTACGTTCGGAAACTCGGCCGCCAGCGACTCCGGGACAGCGCGGTCTTAGAGTAGCCCGCGATGTGTCTATCGGCCACCCGAATTATCGGGGCGTCGGTCGTAGCATCTCCGACTCACGATGACCGACACTCACGACGTCACGGTCACGTCCGTCCACCAGATGACGCCGACTGTCAAGCAGTTCGTTCTCGAATCCGACGGCTACCAGTTCGACTTCGACCCCGGCCAACACACCCACGTCCACTTCCCCCGTTCCGAGAGTCCGGCGGCGGACGGGACCTCGGGCGACGAAGACGACGAGGTGGTCCGGCCCTACACCGCGACGGCGATGCCCGGAAGCGACACGATTACGCTCGCCATCAAGCGCTACCCCGACGGCATCGCCTCGACGTGGATGCACGAGCGGACGCCGGGCGACACCGTCGAAATCGAGGAGCTGGGCGGGAACCTCTACCTCCGGGACCTCGACAGGGACGTGGCGTTCGTCTCGACCGGAACCGGCATCACGCCGATGATAGCGATGGCCAAGCAGTACGTCCGGGAGGGGACCGGCCGCGCGCACTTCTTCTTCGGCGAGAAGGACGAGGAACACGTCGTCTACCGCGAGACGCTGGACCAGATGGCGGCCGACTATCCGGACTTCGACGTGACCTACGTCCTCTCGGAGGCCGACGAGGGCTGGCCGGGACCGGAGGGCCACGTGCAGGACCACCTCGCCGACTATCTGGACGACTTCGACGGTCGGGACTTCTACGTCTGCGGGGTGCCCCAGATGGTCGTGGACACGCAGGACTACCTCGACGAGCGGGGCGTGGACGACGACAGTGTGTACGTCGAGGGCTGGGAGGGCGACGAAGTGTCCGACGACGAGGAGAGTTAGTCGTCAGCGCGTTCGACGGCGAACGGACTCTCGCTCTCCCGCCAGTCCCACCCCGGCAGTCGCGTCTGGAACCCGGCCGCCAAGGCGGCGTCCAAGTCGTCCTCGCCCGCGGTCTCGCGGGCGTCGCCCGCTCGTTCTCCCGAGGCGCTTCGCGCCTCGCCGCCCTCGTCGGCGTGGACGCTCACGTCGGCGTAGTGGAACGTCGCCTCGCCCAGCAGTCGGAGCGGCTGAGTCCCGGCGATGGTTCCGGCGAGTTCGCGGCCCAGAAACTCGTCTACGACGAATCCCGGATAGTCGCCCTCCACGTCCAACTCGCGGAGGACGGCGACCAGCGCGGCGACGTTGACCGCGCGGTCGCCGTCCGCGAAGACCGTATCGACCTCCTCGCGGTAGGCGTCGGCGGTCACGTCGTCCACGTCGGTCTCGAACAGGTCGCCGAGACCGGCCCGGACCTCGTTGATCACGGGGACCACCGCGTCGGCCCGGCCGCGGATCCACTCGTACTCGTCGGCGACGCGCTCGGGAGTCAGTCGCATGGACGGGAAAACGACGCGCGCCGACTTGGAGGTGGGTGGTCGGCGACGAACGGACGGGTCGAAACCGGTCGGTTTCTCACCCCCGGCCAAACGGCGTCGTTGCCCGCATTGAGAAGGCTTTTATAACATCGGCAACTAATGGCGCGTAAGCGGGTTTTCCTGCGTCCCCGAGTGAGCGTCCGGTCTTCCCCGGTAGTCCGGGGACGTGGACGACTCGCCGACGCGCGAGTTTCACATCCCGCGGAGAAGGAAATCTATGCTGTGCTGTACTCTGCATCGTAGTCCTGACGGCGCTTCGACCGGTCCGACGAGTGACCGTGACCGAGTAGCGCCCGGTGGCCCGCGACCGGTCGGCCGAGAGACGCGAGCGCAGCGACAGCACGGACAGACGCAACCCCTTTTTCACTATGAGTAAAGTAGACCAGCAGTTAGAAGACCTGCGAGCAGAGATTACGAGCGAGCTACCGAGCGACATCTCGGTCTCCGACGTGAAGTACGAAGGCCCTGAACTGGTCGTGTACACGCGCGACCCCAAGAAGTTCGCCCGGAACGGCGACCTCATCCGGCAGTTGGCCAGCCAACTTCGCAAGCGCATCACCGTCCGCCCCGACCCCGACGTGCTGTCGCGGCCCCAAGACGCCCGCGAGAAGGTGATGGACGTCATCCCCGAGGAAGCCGGGGTCACGGACCTCGACTTCCACGCCGACACCGGCGAGGTCGTCATCGAGGCCGAGAAGCCCGGTATGGTCATCGGCAAGCACGGTTCGACCTTGCGCGAAATCACACAAGAGGTCGGCTGGACGCCCGAAGTCGTCCGGACGCCGCCCATCGAGTCCTCGACGGTCTCGAACGTCCGGAACTTCCTGAAGCAGGAGCGCGACGAGCGCCGGGACATCCTCGAAAAGGTGGGTCGCCAGATTCACCGCGAGGAGATGTCGAACGACGAGTACGTCCGCATCACGACCCTCGGCTGCTGCCGGGAGGTCGGCCGCGCCTCGTTCATCCTCTCGACGCCCGAGACCCGCGTCCTCATCGACTGCGGCGACAAGCCGGGCGCGGAGGACGAGGTGCCCTACCTCCAAGTCGAGGAGGCGCTGGGCGCGGGCGCGAACACCATCGACGCGGTGGTGCTGACCCACGCTCACCTCGACCACTCGGCGCTGATTCCGCTCCTGTTCAAGTACGGCTACGACGGTCCCATCTACACGACGGAACCGACCCGCGACCTGATGGGCCTGCTCCAACTCGACTACCTCGACGTGGCCGCCAAGGAGGGCCGGACGCCGCCCTACGATTCCGAGATGGTCCGGGAGGCCATCAAGCACACCATCCCGCTGGAGTACGGCGACGTGACCGACATCGCGCCCGACGTGAAGCTCACGCTCCACAACGCGGGCCACATCCTCGGGAGCGCGGTCTCGCACTTCCACATCGGCGACGGCCTCTACAACGTCGCGTTCTCGGGCGACATCCACTACGACGACACGCGCCTGTTCAACGGCGCGGTCAACGACTTCCCGCGAGTCGAGACGCTCGTGCTGGAGTCCACCTACGGCGGTCGCAACGACTACCAGACCGACCAAGAGGACTCCGAACGACGCCTCAAGGAGGTCATCAACGACACCCACGAGAAGGGCGGGAAGGTCGTCATCCCGGCCTTCGCGGTGGGTCGCTCCCAGGAGATGATGCTCGTCATCGAGGAGGCGATGCGCAACGGCGACATCCCCGAAATGCCGGTCCACCTCGACGGCATGATCTGGGAGGCGACGGCCATCCACACCACCTACCCCGAGTACCTGCGCGACGACCTCCGGGACCGCATCTTCCACGAGGACGAGAACCCCTTCCTCGCCGACCAGTTCAACCACATCGACGGCGGCGAGGAGGAGCGCCAAGACGTCGCCGACGGCGACCAGTGCATCATCCTCTCGACCTCGGGCATGGTCACGGGCGGCCCCATCATGTCGTGGCTCGAACACCTCGGCGGCGACCCCGACAACACGATGACGTTCGTCGGCTATCAGGCGCAGGGGACGCTCGGCCGACGCATCCAGAACGGCTGGGACGAGATTCCGATGAACCGCGGCGGCGGCCGGAACGGCAAACTCTCGCTCAAACTCGACGTGGAGACGGTGGACGGCTTCTCCGGCCACGCCGACCGTCAGGGCCTGATGAACTTCGTGAAGACCATGAATCCGCGGCCCGAGAAGGTGCTGTGCGTTCACGGCGACGAGTCTTCGACCCAAGACCTCTCGTCGTCGCTCTACCACGAGTTCAACATGCGGACGTTCGCGCCCAAGAATCTGGAGACGTTCCGGTTCAAGTGAGGTGAGTCCGCGGCGGTTCGCAGGTTTTCCCTTTCTCCGGTCTTCGGGGTTCGGTAGCGATGGGTATCCGCGGAGTCAGTCCGGTCGTGTGCGCTCGGCCGAGTTCGTTGCTCTCGGTTGTCGGAGTCGTTCTCGCGGAAGGGCTGGAAAACCCGAACGAAACTAGCTACTGCCGACGCGACGGCGCTTCCCGCACCACACGAAACCGACGCGCCGACTACCGCAACTCGAACTCGAAGCCGTCCACGTCGCCGCGGTCCTCGCCGCCGAGCGCGCTGGCGACGCCCGCGCCGAAGGCGTAGGCCACCGCTCGGGACCCGCCGCGGAGTCGCTCCATCACGCCGCGCTCCGGTTCGAACTCCTCGACTTCGACCGTCTCGACGCCGAGGTCGTCGGCGAGTCGGTCCTCGACCTGCCGCTTCGTGGCGAGGTCGTCCACCAGTCCGATGGACGCCGCGTCGTCGCCCAGATAGACTCTGGCCTCGGTGTCCCGGACCTGCTCGTCGCTCAACTCTCGACCGTCGGTCACGCGCTCGACGAACTCCTCGTAGTAGCCGTCGATGATGCCCTGGAGGTACTCGCGTTCGTCCTCGGACATCTCCTTGAGCGAACTGCCCGCGTCCTTGTACTTGCCCGCCGCGAGGCGCTCGTACTCCAGCCCGAGCTTGTCGGCCATCCCCTTGGCGTTGACCCGCGAGCCGATGACGCCGATGGAGCCGACGATGCTCCCCTCGCGGGCGTAGATGGCGTCACAGCCGCTGGCTATCCAGTAGCCGCCGCTGGCGCAGACGTCCGTCGCGTAGGCGACCGTCGGCCCGTCGAAGCGCTCGGCCGCGAGGCGGATGTCGTCGCTCGGCACCACCTCGCCGCCGGGCGTGTTGAGACGCAGGAGGAGCGCTCGGGCGGCGTCGTCCTCGTCGGCGCGCTCTATCTGCTCCACGACGTCGTCGGCCGGCGTCCCGCGGGGTCGGGGCGGAATCGAACTCCCGCCGCCGTCGCGGGTGATGGGACCTTCGACGGCGACTTCCGCCACGTCGTACTCGGCGAACCACCCCGACGCGAGGGTCCCGGCCGCTCGCGCGCCGAGGACGCCCGCCAGCACGGCCAGCACCACGCCGAGCAGTCTGGCGAGGTTCCCCTCCGGCACCTCCACGAACAGGACCCACCCGAGCGCCACCGTCACGGCGACGGCGACGAGGACGACGAGTCCCTGCACGACCCGCGAGCTATCCGCCACCGCCGCTCACCTCGATGCACTGCATACCACGGTTTCGGGCCGGATTGCCCGTAAGTCTTCGGCGACGACGGGGAACGGGGGCCGCGCGCGGCGGTGTTCGTCTCCTCGCTCCTCGACTTCTCGGTTCCGCCGGCGCGTCTCTCCTCGACCGCCAGTCGGGCGTGCCACCCGAACGCTTATATTAGCTAATCCTAATATTAGCATGTGCTAAAATGAGTGGGCAACAGACAGGCGGTCAGACACCCGACGAGAACGACCCCGAGGCGACCGGTTGCTGCTCGGTCGGCCACTCGCTGCCGGAATCGGAGGTCGCCGACGACGTCGAGACGCTCGCGACCTTGGGCAACGATACCCGGTACGAAGCGCTTCGACACATCGCCGAGGCCGACGAGGACGTCTGCGTCTGCGAGTTGGAACCCGCACTCGGCGTGAGCCAAGGCGCGGTCAGCCAGGCGCTCTCGCGACTCTTCAGCGCCGGACTGGTCGAGCGCCGGAAGGAGGGTCGCTGGAGATACTACACCGCGGCGCCGCGCGCGCAGCGACTCCTCGGCGTCCTCGACGACACGAGGTCACTCGACGATGAGTGACGACGCGTCCGCCGCCGACGCCGACGGCCTCGACGGTGACGGCCTCGACGCCGCGGACCAGCGTTCCGCAGTGCGCGAGCGATACGCGAGAATCGCGACGGAGGAGTCGTCGTGTTGCGACACCGACGACTGTCGGAGCGACGACACCGACAGCGATCCGGACGACGTCACCGACCGGGCGCACGAGCGCGGCTACTCCGACGACGACCTCGCTGCCGTCGACGCGGGAGCGGACGTGAGCCTCGGTTGCGGCAATCCGACCGCGATAGCCGGCTTGGAGGAGGGCGACACCGTCCTCGACCTCGGCTCGGGCGGCGGATTCGACTGCTTCCTCGCGGCCCGAGAGGTCGGGTCGGCCGGTCGGGTCGTGGGCGTCGATATGACGCCCGAGATGGTCGAGAAGGCCCGCGAGAACGCCGCGACGAACGACGCGTCGAACGTCGAGTTCCGACTCGGAGAAATCGAACACCTGCCGGTCGCCGACGCGTCCGTCGACGTGATTCTCTCGAACTGCGTCGTCAACCTCTCGCCCGACAAACGCCGCGTGTTCCGCGAGGCGTATCGCGTCCTCCGGCCGGGCGGACGCCTCGCCGTCTCGGACGTCGTGTTGACCGCCGAGCTACCGGCCGACCTGCGGGCCGACCCGACGTCGGTGGCGGCCTGTATCGGCGGCGCGTCGCCGATTCCCGCGCTCGAATCGATGTTGGCCGACGCCGGATTCGCGGACGTGTCGGTCGAACCGAAGCCGGACAGCGAGGAGTTCGTCCGCGAGTGGGACGACGAGCACGACGTGAGCGATTACGTCGTCGCGGCGACTATCGAGGGGAGGAAACCGTCGTCGGAGCCTCGCGCGTCGCGCGGAGGTCGGTCTGCGTGACCGCAGTCGTCGGAGGACGGAACCGAGCGAAACCGAACGACGCGCCGACCGCGTCGCGGCGCGGAGCAGCGATTCGCCGACGGGAGACCGGATAACCGATGCACGGACCACTACCGGACTCGCGATTCCGTTTCGCGCACAGGCACCTCACGTGGCTGGACGTCCTCGTGAGCTACGCGATGATGCTCGCGATTCCCGTCGCGATGTGGGCCGCCAGCAACCTCGTGACCGGCGGTATCGCCGTCGCGGCCACCGCGGGTCTGCTCGTCGTCGGCCGACGCGCCTACGAACTGGCCCGCTGTTTCAGCGAGTGCGGAGGGTTCGCCCTCGACGTGGGCGGAAAGGCTCGAATTACGGTCGCATGGACTCATACCGATGACTCGTGCTGACCGACGCTGCGGATACGAAGAGATCGAGCGGGAGCGAGCGCCGACGAGCGTCCGGCGAACGACCGAGTTCGGCGACCTGCATGAGAACTGAGCTGTGAGCGAGCGTCGGTCGGTCAGAGCGCGTAGACCGTCGAACCGACGAGGAAGAGGGTGACGAGCAGGCGGCCCACGCTCCCGGCGAACGTCGCCAGCGCGAACTTCAGGTAGTTCTCTTCGAGGACCGCGAACGCGTAGATGGAGAGCGTGTCGGGGAAGAACGGCACCGAGAGCGCGAGCGCCATCCCGAGGTAGCCCCACTTCCGGGCGAGTTGGAGCGTCTTGTTCTCGGACCACTCGATGACGTCGAAGCGCGATTGGCGGAGAAACCGAATGACCGGACCGGACTCCTTGGCCTCTTGGCCGATGTGGAACGCGAAGACGCTCCCGACAGCCTTGCCGACGCCGCTGACGAGGATGATGAGCGCGAGTCGCCCGGCCTGCGAGAGACCCAAATCGAGCGGCGCGGCCAGCACCACCTCGCTCACGCCGGGGAGCGCGAACGCGATGAGAAACGAGTAGACGAAGATGATGGCCAGCCCCGCCCACCCCGTCGTGGTCTCGACGACGTGCTCTAACCACTCGAACGACCCGAGAGCGACGCCGTCGAGAAGTGCGGGGGCGAGGATGCCGAACACAGGTGGATAGGAGCGCAGCACGATTATGAGCTTTTTGTCTTCGTTTCCCCGGAAACTCCGTGAGGGAATCTCCCCGCCTGCGGAACGCTACGGCAAACAGACTCAAGCGCGTCGGGCCGCTACAGCAGTCCATGTTCGACCACGAGTACACCCTCGTCGCACATCCGCGACTCCGCGCTCGACTCTCGTACCGGAGCGACGACGCCGACCTCGCGGCGGCGACCGTCGAACTCGACTACCGGCGCGACGAGACGTGGACCGAGGAAGGAACCGCAGTCGAACCGCCCGAATCGCCCGAGACCGACGGCGTCGAGTGGCAGGGTCTCTCGATTTCGCTTTACCGGGACGGAGAGCGCGTGCTGGTCCGGGAGTTCTCGTCGTCCTCGCTGATGTCGGACGCGTTCGACGCACTCGACACCGTCGAACGCGTCGCCCCCTCGCTGGTCCGCAAGGGGAGGACCGCGGCCAAGCGGTCCGTCCGGCGGTGGACCGGCGGTCGGGTCGGGATGCGTCAACTCGACGGCTCGACCGTCGAGGCGCTCGAACCGCCCGCGAAGGCCTCCTTCGAGGTCTACGAGGGCAAGGACGGCAAGTGGCGCTGGCGACTCGTCCACGATAACGGCAACACCATCGCCGACTCGGGACAGGGCTACTCGTCGCGGCGGGCCGCCGAGAAGGGTCTCCGGAGCGTCAAGCGCAACGCACTGGGCGCGGCGGTAGAGCGCGTCGGCGGCGACGCCGAGCGCGACGTCCGGTCGAGTTCCGACGCCGAGGGCGACCCCGGAACCGACGCGGGGTCCGACGCCGGGACGGCGGAGTCCTGAGCGTCGGCGTCCGCCCGAGCGACGCTCACGTCTCGGGGTAGTAGACGTAGGAGTGGCGGATGTCCACGTCGTAGAGCAGGGTGCCCTCCGGCATCCGGAGGATTCGCCACGAGAGATAGAGGTCGCCGATAGCGCCCGCGGTGTTCACCACGAGGACGAGGAACGCCGCGAGCGCGACCACAAGTGGTCCCGCGAGCAGGGGCGTCAGGACCGCGGTGAAGACGACCAGCGGCGCGAGTCCGACGGCCAGATTGTCCCGGCGCGTCTGGAACTGCCCGAAGGCGGCGGCGTAGGCCGCGCCCATGTTCAGCGCGAGACCGTACTGGACCCGGTAGCCCAGCCAGCGGTAGACCGCCCCGTGGACGAGTTCGTGGACGACGACGGTGCCGACCGTCAGGAGCGCGACGACCCCTATTCCGGTCGGGCCGACCGTGAACTCCAGCGCGGCGTCGGACCGGAGTGCGTTCATCAGTCGCTCGAAGCCGAGGAACGCGGCGACGAACAGCACGAGCGACCCGGCCGACAGCCACAGCGAAGGGTACGAGAACGCGACCGGTTCCCGATACCCCTCCGGCGGGTCCGGCGGGTCAGGCGTCGGCGGTTTCGGGGCGCGGGATTCGGGCCGAGAGGACTCGGTGGCGGCGGAGTCGGGCGAGTTCATCGGTGTCCCACGAACGACGACCGGGCAGAAAAGCGATGCGTCGCTCAGACCGAATCGAGGTCGGCGAGGAACTCCGTCAGCATCTCGCGGGTGACGTGGGGCATGCAGACGATTCGCAGTTCGCCGGGCGAGGTGGGCGAGACTCGCCAGCCGGCCGACTGGAGCGCCGAGATCTTCTCGCGGGGGATGTCGGCGGCGACCAGCGGTAGGACCGGTTCGACCACCTCGTAGCCCCGCGAGTCGAGTTCGGCGGCGACCCACTCGGCGTTGGCCTGCCCGCGCTCGTAGTTCTCGCGGTAGCCCTCGGGCCAGAGGGCGTCCATCGCGGCTCTCGCGCCGGCCACGCCGGCCCCGCTCCGAGTGCCGGTCAGCGTCGCCTGCGAGGTCGATTCGAGGTAGGGCGTATCGACCGCGAGCGCGTCGAGGATAGCCTCGTCGCGGGCGAGAAAGCCGCCCGCGGGGACCGGCGCGCGGCCCATCTTGTGCGGGTCGATGGCCATCGTATCGACCGGCGCGTCCGCGAAGTCCCACTCGTGGTCGGTGAACGGGAGGACGAACCCGCCCCACGCGGCGTCCACGTGGAACAGCGCGCCCACCTCGCGGGCGACGTCGCCGAGGGCCGCAATCGGGTCCACGCGGCCGTACTCGGTGGTTCCGGCCACGCCCGCGACCAGCGCGGTCTCGTCGTCGGCGAGTCGCCGGACCGCCCCGAGGTCGGCGCGCCGGTCGTCGTCGGTGGGCGCGAGTCGCAACTCCACGTCCAGCACGTCGGCGGCCTTCTGGAAGCTGAAGTGGGCGCTCTCGGGCGCGACGACGTTCGGGTCCTCGGAGTCCGCGAGGTTGCGGGCCGCCCGGACCGCCTGGAGGTTGGCCTCGGTCCCGCCGCTGGCGACGTAGCCGTGCGGGTCGTCCAGCCCGGTCATCTCGCCGAGCAGCGCGACGGCTTCGCGCTCTAACTCGGCGACCGCGGGGTAGGTCGTCGGGTCGCCGGGGTTGTCCGCGAGGAACCGCTCGGCGGCCTCGCGGGCGTCGGGGTGGGGCACGGTACACATAGAGGAGAGGACGCGCCCGAAGTTCTGCGGCTCGCGCTCCATGCCTCTCGCTACTTACGGCGCGCGTTTAGTGGTTCTGTTATCGGTCGCCGCGAAAATTGCTCGGCGGTGTGCCTCGCCGATCTCACAGCCCTTCGAGCGAGCGCAACTTCTGTTCGACGGCGGCGGGGGCGGCGCTCGGCCCGTCTCGGACCCTGTGGTCGGGAATCAACAGCGGCGCGGGGTTCTCGTCGAGCGCGGTCCGGACCAGGTTCAGGTCCTCCTCGTCGGTGTGGTCGATGTCGCTGGTCATCCGGGCCAGCGTCTCGACGTTTATCTGGTCGCCGTAGGGAATCCCGCGGACGCGCTCCAGCACGCGGCGCTGGTCGGTCGGGACCGTGAGCGCGATTTCGACGTCCGAGAAGTCCTCGTCGTCGATGCCGTCGAGGTAGTCGAAGATGCGGTCGAGCAGGTCGTGGTCCTCGCCGGCCTCCTCGTCGGGCACGTCGGGGAACGAGACGCTGAGAACCCGACCGCTCGCCACCCCGAGTTGAACGTAGCGTTCCAGATACGACGACTCGCGCGCGAAGATGCCCGTGATACCGTCTCCACCTGCGTCGCCAATCTCGTCCATGCCGCCCGATTCGGGCGGTCCGGACTTGAAGATTCCGCGGGCGAACCGCGACCCCAGCGCAAGCCTTTTGTACAATTCCGTCCGTTGGTGTACAACGATGAACGACAGCGACGAACTCGCGCCCGCAGTCGCCGCCATCCTGCGGTCCGCCGAGGCCCGCGGCGACCCCGAGCGGGGGCCGGTCTCGGTGGACTCGCGGTCGCTCCCCGCGGCGCTGGCCGACGCCGAGACCGACGGGCGCGTGCCAGTCATCGCAGAGGTGAAACCGACGAGTCCGACCACGGAGGGCACCCGCGAGGAGGACCCCGTGGCACTCGCCGAGGCGATGGTCGAGGGCGGGGCCGCCGCCCTCTCGGTCCTCACGGAACCCGACCACTTCGGGGGGTCGCCCGAGAACCTGCGGCGAATCCGCGAGGCGGTGGACGTGCCGGTCCTCCGGAAGGACTTCGTGCTACGCGAGGCGCAACTCGACACGGTGGAAGCCGACGTAATCTTGCTCATCGCTCGATTCGTCGGCGACGACCTGCCGGACCTCGTGGCGGCCGCGAGAGAGCGCGGCTTCCAACCGCTCGTGGAGGTCCACGACGAGGCGGAACTGCGAGCGGCCATCGACGCCGGCGCGGAAATCGTCGGCGTCAACAACCGCGACTTGGCCCGACTGGAGGTGGACCTCGAAACCTTCGAGAGCGTCGCGCCCCAAGCGCCGGACGACGTGACGCTGGTCGCGGAGAGCGGTATCGCCACGCCCGACGACGCCCGCCGGATGGTCGCGGCGGGTGCGGACGGTCTGCTGGTCGGGAGCGCGATAATGGACGGACCGATTTCGGAGAACACGCGCGAACTGACGCGAGCGCGACCGGACGAGACGCGGACATCCGAGGAGACACAGACATGAGCAGCGAATCCAAGTTCGGCGAGTACGGCGGCCAGTACGTCCCCGAGGCGTTGATGCCCGCCATCGAAGAGTTGACCGACGCCTACGAGCGCTACGTCCTCGACAACGAGGACGGGTTCATGGACGAGTTCCGCGAGCGCCTGCGGGACTTCGGCGGGCGGCCGACGCCGCTCCAGCGCGCGGACAGACTGAGCGAGCGATACGACCGGGAAGTCTACCTCAAGCGCGAGGACCTGCTCCACGGCGGCGCGCACAAACTGAACAACGCGCTCGGGCAGGTCCTGCTGGCGAAGTACATGGGCAAAGAGCGCATCGTCGCCGAGACGGGCGCGGGCCAGCACGGCACCGCGACCGCGATGGCCTGCGCGTACCTCGACGTGGACTGCGAAATCTACATGGGTCGGACCGACATCAACCGCCAGCGACCCAACGTCTTCCGGATGCGCATCCACGACGCCGCGGTCAACCCCGTGGACATCGGGTCGGGGACGCTCAAGGAGGCCATCAACGAGACGATGCGCGACTGGGCGACCAACGTCGAGGACACCCACTACGTCATCGGTTCCGTCGTGGGGCCGCACCCGTTCCCCCGGATGGTCCGGGACTTCCAGTCGGTCATCAGCGAGGAGGCCCGCGAGCAGATTCGAGAGAAGGCGGGGAGACTCCCCGACAGCGTGGTCGCCTGCGCCGGCGGCGGGTCGAACACGATGGGCGCGTTCCACGAGTTCGTCGGCGACGACGAGGTGGACCTCGTGGCCGTCGAGGCCGGTGGCTCCGCACTCACCATCGACGAGGAGGAGGGACTCGCGCCCCACTCGGCGTCGCTCTCGACCGGCGACGACGGCGTGTTGCACGGCGCGCGAACCAAACTCCTCCAGAACCCCGACGGCCAGATTCTCGAATCCCACAGCGTGAGCGCCGGACTCGACTACTCGGGCGTCGGCCCGGAACTGGCCTACCTCGCCGACGAAGGGCGAGTGACGCCGGTCAACGTCGGCGACGACGCCGCGCTCGAAGCGTTCCACCGACTCTCGAAGACCGAGGGCATCATCCCCGCGCTCGAATCCAGTCACGCGCTGGCGTATCTGGAGGAACACCCCGACGAACTGGGCGACCTCGTGGTCGTCAACGTCTCGGGCCGGGGCGACAAGGACCTCGACACGGTCATCGAGGAGAGCGAGAAGCGCGACTTGGACGCCGCGCCCTCGATGGAGGTGTTCGAAGGTGAGCAGTGAAATCGAGGCGGCCTTCGCCGACGAACCGGCGCTGGTCTCCTACGTCGCGGCGGGCGACCCGGACGCCGAGAGTACGAAGGAGTACGTCCGGGCGCTGGTCCGTGGCGGGACCGACGTGGTGGAACTCGGCCTGCCGTTCTCCGAACCCGTCGCGGAGGGACCGACCATCCAGCAGGCCATCCGCCGGGCGTTGGACGCCGGGATGACGCCCGACCGGTACTTCGACCTCGTGGCGGAGTTGCGCGAGGAGGTCGACGTGCCGCTGGTCTGCATGACCTACTACAACCTCATCTACCAGTACGGTTCGGGAGAAGGAGGGGCAGACGACGGACGGGAGGGGCCCGAACCCTTCGTGGCGGCCGCCGCCGAGGCGGGCATCTCGGGTCTCATCGTCCCGGACCTGCCGGTGGACGAGAGCGACCCGCTGAAGGAGGCCTGCGAGACCCACGGTCTCGACCTGATCTTCATCGTCGCACCGACGACGACCGACGAGCGACTCGGGCGCATGCTCTCCCGCGCGAGCGGGTTCGTCTACGTGCAGGGGCGACTGGGCACGACCGGCGCGCGTTCGGACGTGAGCGACGACACCCACGGGAGCCTCGACCGACTCGCCGAGACCGACCTGCCGAAAGCGGTCGGGTTCGGCATCAGCGAGGGCGACCACGCCCGCGAAATCGTCGCGGGCGGCGCGGACGGCATCATCGTCGGGAGCGCGTTCGTGGACATCGTCGCGGAACAGGAGGACACCGCCGACCGCCTCGAAGCCAAGGCCCGAGAACTCAAGGCCGGCGCGCTCGACGGCGCGCCAGACCTTCCGGAACCGGAAAGCAAATAACCGCTCTTTGCCACATATTCACACACTATGGACGCAGGAACTGCGGCACGACTCGAACGCATCGGCACAGACGGGACACACGTAATCGTCCCGATGGACCACGGCATCACGCTCGGCGCGGTGAAGGGTCTCGTGGACATCGAATCGACCATCGACGCGGTGACGCGCGGCGGCGCGGACGCGGTGTTGACCCAGAAGGGTATCGCGCCGCGCGTCCACGACAACAAGAACGGCGCGGGCTACGTCGTCCACCTCAACGCCTCGACCTCCATCGGCCCGGACAACAACGACAAGCGCCTGACCGGCACCGTCAAGGAGGCCGTCCGGGCGGGCGCTGACGCGGTGTCGTTCCACATCAACGTCGGGAGCACGTACGAGCGCGAGCAGATGGAGCAACTGGCCGAGATAACCGACGATGCCGACGAGTACGGGATGCCCGTGCTGGCGATGGCCTACGCCCGCGGGCCGGGCGTGGACGAACACGACGCCGAGAGTCTGGGCCACGCGGTCCGCCTCGCCGAGGAGGTCGGCAGCGACGTGGTGAAGACCGGCTACAGCGGCGACGCCGAGAGCTTCGAGCGCGTCGTGGAGTCGACCCGACTCCCGGTCGTCATCGCGGGGGGCGAACCGGAGGGCGACCGAGCGACCCTCGACGCGGTCCGCGGCGCGATGGACGCGGGCGCGGCGGGCGTCTCGATGGGCCGGTCGATATTCCAGCACGACGACCCCGAGGCCATCACGCGCGCCGTGACGAGCGTGGTTCACGACGGTCTCGCTACGGAGGACGCCCTCCGCGAGGCGGGACTGGCCGTCGAAGCCTGAAGTCCGGATTCGGCCCGGAGCGTTTCTGCTATCGCGCTTCTGACGTCTTCCTCGCTCGAAGATAGACAGCGTCTTCGACGGTAGCACTGTTCACGGAGAGACGGAATCGGGGCACGCGTCCCCGGAACCGTGCGTGCACACCGCCAGTTGGTAAAATCAACATTTTTGGTTGTCGCGGTCACCTGAACTAAATATGCGATGTGCCCCTCTCGCGTGCGTGCTTCTAATCGTTCTCTCGGGCTGTGCTGCACCGATAACGTCCGGGCCGGAGACGGACTCGTCCGCGCTCGAAACGCAGACGCCCAGCACAGGGCCGAACGCGCTCCCGACGAACGAGAGTCGCGTGTACGACCGAGTCGCGACGTTACTCGACAGTAACGTCTCCCAACCGTCTCTCCGAACCGTCAACGCGTCGAGACTCGGTGAAACCCAGTATCGCCTCCAGCAACCGTTCTACAGCCTGCTCCTCAACGTGAGCGACACTACGGTGAAGCCTCCGGCGGCGTATTACAACTCCGACTCCCACGAGGTCGTCGTCGTCCTTCACCGCGGCGTCCCCGCTAACGCGACGAACGAATCCCGGTTGGAACTCGTTCTCGCCCACGAATACGCACACGCGATGACGATGAACGACCCCCGGTATCGACAGACGATGATGAGTTCCGTCGCGGACGACACGACCGATGCATTACAGATACGCCGGATGATGAAAGAGGGAACGGGGGTGTACGTCGCCGAGGCGTACGCTGACCGGTATCTCGGGAACGTAAGCTCGATTAGACGACTCGCTCGGGAGTATCGCCAGTCGCGGCCGCTCATGCGGTACGTTCTCGGCCCCTACGTGTTCGGCGCACGGTACTTCGACCGAAACCTCGACTCGCCGACGAACCTGCCGGACGTGTATCGACGCCCGCCGGAGACGACCGAGCAACTGATACACGGCTACGACATCTCCGAGGAACGTCCCGCGCCGCTCGACGTGACGGTCGAATCGAGAAACGGTGACACCACCGGGCAGCGAGACACCCTCGGTGAACTGTTCGTCCGGGATATGCTCGGTGGACAACTCGACGAGTCGCGAGCGGCGCGTGCGGCGAGCGGTTGGGGGAACGACAGCATCGTCACCGTCTGGAACTACGATTCGAACGAGTCGAATCAGCGGAGCTACGCCTGGACGATTCGGTGGGACGACGAACGGAACGCGACAGAATTCACCCGAGCGTTCGCGGAGTACATGGACCGTCGCGGCCAGCGCATCGGCGAAGGCAAATGGAAGGCCGGCGACAGACGGTTCCGCTTCGAGCGGGTGAGCGACGAGACGGTCGTCGTGTTCATCGGCGGGGCGGACGCCGTCAACCGACTGAGTGCGACGGGAACCGACGCCAACGTCTCGGTGGCGGGGTGACTCGTCTCCGGAATCCGGTTCGGGAGAGGTCGCCAGCACGGTGACGGGCCACCCGAACAGCGGACTCCGCGTGCGGTCGTAGTGGTCGTCAGGGATTTCCCGAGAAGTTCGTTATAGAAAGAGCGGTCCCAACCTCCCGAGCGGCGTTACCGTTCTTCGAAGTCCGCTCACGGCTCCGCCGTTCGCGTGGTCCGAGGAACTACCGTTCCTCGCTGTCCAGCACGCGAATCTGGTCGCCTCGAACCGTCACCGGAATCGGAACCGTCGCCTCGTACAGTTCGACCGTCACCTGGTCCTTGCCTTCGTCGATGCGTTGGACCTGCGCCTTCTCGCCCTTGAACGGTCCGGCGATGAGTTCCACGATGTCGCCCTCGGCGATGCCCTCCACGTCGGGGGTCGGCGAGAGGAAGTGTTCGACCTCGGAGATATCGCTCGCACCGGGCACCATGCTCCGGGCGTGGGGAATCTCTTCGAGGACGCGGCTGATGACGGCGTCGTTGTCGGCCTCGACCATCACGTAACTCGTCAGCGAGTCGGGCGCGAGCGCGGCGTGAATCTCCGGCTCCTCGCGGTTGATTATCATGTCCGCCACTGTGCGCTCCTGACTCGCGGTCGTCTTGACTGCGTACATTGCCATTCTGAATCACCTACGCTGGGAGGAAACTCATGGCGGCGAAGATGATAAAGCCGAGCAGTCCCACCAAGATGATTCCGGCACCCGCAATCTTCGAAATCTTCGAGAACTCCTCCCACGATGGCGTGCTGGCGAGCTTGAGGACCCGCACGTACGACGAGAGATCGAGCTTTACGTCCATGTTATCGGGGGTTAGAGAGCGTCCTTTTTCTATCTATTGCTTCGAGCCGTCCGTGAGAGCAGTGAGAGGCACAGAGAGGTTTCGGAGGTTTCGTCACGAAACCGGAGGCCGTCGGAGCGACTGTCGAGACCACAATCGCAAAGACGTAGAGAGTCCCCGTCCGTTCGCGGTCGCTCCGCGGGAGAGACCTGCCCGACCATCGCCACACCGGTCGCTCCCGAGTCTGCGAGCGGGGAGAGAACGGGGCAGGGCGGCCCCTTAACTCCCGAGATCTACCGACTACTCCACGTAGTCGATGTCTTGAAGTCGCTTGTTGGCCTTGGCCTGCTGGGCCTCGTTGCGGCCGTAAATCTGGGGCGACTCGACGCCCGTGACGACGATCATCGTCCGCATCTCGCCCTCCAGTTCCTCGTCGATGGAGGTCCCCCAGATGATGCGGGCGTCCGGGTCGATGCGGTCGTAGATCTCCTCCACGACGCCCTCGGCCTCCTCGATGGACATGTCGTTGCCCCCCGTGACGTTCACGAGCGCGGAGTTCGCGCCCGAGATGTCCACGTCCAGCAGCGGCGAGCGCATCGCGGACTTGACCGAATCCTGGGCCTTGGCGTCCGAATCGCTCTCGCCGAGGCCTATCATCGCCACGCCGCCCTTCTCCATGACGGTCCGAACGTCGGCGAAGTCGAGGTTGACCAGTCCGGGCTTGGTGATGAGTTCGGTGATGCCCTTGACCGAGCGCATCAGCACCTCGTCGGCGACCTTGAACGCCTGCCGGACGGGGAGCTTCCCCACGGAGTCGAGCAGGCGGTCGTTGGGCACGACGATGACGGTGTCGCTCACGTCGCGCAGGCGTTCTAGTCCCGCCTCGGCGTTGGTCCGGCGGACCTCGCCCTCGGCGGTGAACGGCGTCGTCACGATGGAGATGGTCAGCGCGCCCGACTCGCGGGCGGCCTTGGCGACGACCGGCGCGGAACCGGTCCCCGTCCCGCCGCCCAACCCGGCGGTGACGAACACCATGTCCGAGCCCTGAATGGCGTCGTAGATCTCCTCCTGACTTTCGAGGGCGGCTTCCTCGCCGACCTGCGGGAGCGAGCCGGCGCCCCGACCTTGGGTCTTCTGCTCGCCCATCAGAATCTTCGTGTCTGCCTCTATCTCCACGAGGTGCTGTACGTCCGTGTTGGCCGCCACGAGCTTCGCGCCGTGGATGCCTTCCTCGGCCATGCGGTTGACCGTGTTACCACCGGCCCCGCCGCAACCCACGACGGTGATGTCGGTCTGGAGGTCTTGCAGGACGTCTTTCAGTTCTTCGTCGGTCATCGTCCCCGACGCATTCGCCGCCTGCGTCTGTGCCCCAGCCCCCGAGCTGGCCTGCCGGGAGTCCTGCTGCCCTCCCTCGGCTTCCTCGATGGCGTCTTCGACTAACGAGTCCATTCTGAACTTGCCTTGAGAACGGAGCGTAATTATCTTTCCCCTCTTTGTCGGACGAATGTCTGACGATCGGTAGCATATCGCGTATCGGGCCCCGTCGCTACGGGTCGAACCGGCGAACGCGCTCGGACTGGACCGTCTCGGGAGCGATCTCCTCGCCGCCCACCGTGACCGACTGGCCCGCCGAGAGCTTGCCGAACGCCGGCCCCTCGGGCACTCCCAGCGTGCGGGCCTTCTCCGGGTCGAAGGTGGTCGCGCGCGCGACGACCGCGCCGTCCTCGCGCGCGACCGAATCGTACTTTACCCGGAGCAGGTCGGCCAGCGCATCGACCAGCGCCTCGCGGTCGTCCGGCGCGCGGACCGCGGCCCGCCCCGCCGCGCGGGTCCCGTTCTGCTCGGTCTCGAACGCCAGCATGTTCGCGGCGACCGCCTCGCGGGTCGCCTCGGGGTCGATGCCCTGCACTTCCACGAGCAGGTCGTCGGGCAGGTCCACGACCTCGTACTCCGGGGCGCTCTCGGCGTCGCCCTCGGTCGCCGTCGCGGAGTCGGCCGCCCCGGCGGCCGACTCCGGGGTGCGGTCTCCGAACCGCAACCCGTCTTCGACGCCCGAGAGGTCGTCTTCGAGGCGCTCGACCTGCGCGAGCGGGACGCCGGTCGTCTCCCGGACCCACGTCTCGCCGACCACGCGATAGCCCAACTCCTCGACGACGCGCTTCAGTTCGGGGGCGTCGCCGTCCACGACCGCGCGCTCGGCCCGACTCGCCTCGAAGGCCCGCCGAAGCACGTCGCGGTTGGCCTCGGGCGCGCCCATTGCGTCTAGCACCCAGTCGGCCGCGACGTGGCCGACCGCCCAGTCGGTCTCGCGCTCGATGCGCTCGAACCGGGGGACGTAGTGGCCGCCGCCGAAGCCGACTACCTGCCTGTCGCGGTGGGGTTCGACGCCGGCCAGATCGAGGATGGCCCGCGCCACTGCGCGCGCTCCCTCAGGGTCGTCCCACTGTTCCTCGTCGCTTCCCAACTCCGCGAACAGCGAGGGGACCCCGACCGCCGAGGGACCGTGGTGGGTACACTCCATGCCGACCTCGTAGCTCTCGGGCGCGTGCTTCTCGAAGGCGTCGAGCAGGCGCGCGTGGGCGTTCGGGCACGCTTCCGCGAGTTCACCCGCGACCCCGCCGTACTCCGCCGGGCCGAAGTTGCCCGTGAAGTGGGCGGTGAGAAGCGGCCCGGTGTCCCCCGAGTGCCGGGAGGCGAAGACCAGCAGGTCCGGAGCGTCGAACGCCGCGGCCGCGTCCTCGATTTCGAGGTGGAGCGCTTCGAACTCCCGGAGTTCGAAGCGCCCGTCGTCGGACGCCGCTGCGTCCGACGACTCGACGGAGGTCTCTCGGTCGAGGCGGTAGAACGTCCCGCCACCCTCGGCGTCAGGCCGCGAGTCGTCCTCGCGGACCTCCCAGTCGGCGAGGTCCAGCAGGTGGTCGCCGATACGTTCGGAGGCCGAGTCGGCTCTGCTGACGACGATGGCAATCACGGCCGGAACTACGGCAGGACCGGGAGAAAAGCGCGTCGGATAGCGTCGTCGGAGACGACGGGAAATAGCGTCGTCGGGTAGCGTCGTCGGAGACGACGGGAAATAGCGTCGTCGGGTAGCGTCGTCGGAGACGACAGCAGTCTCAGTCTGCGTGTTCGACCTGCTCGGACCCGCCGGGCAGGGCGTTGCGCGCGTTCGCGGCGGTCCGGTCGAAGATGGCTCGGAGTTCGTCGCGCCGCGTGACGAACAGTCCCACGCCGAGGACCACGTAGACCGCGGTGTAGGCGTAGAGGATGAGCATGCTGAGTTCGTGGGCCTGCGGGTCGGTCATCGTCTGGATGACCCAGAACTCGGCGACGACCTGCGAGACGAACAGCACGAGGAGGACGACCGCCTCTCGGACGCTGATCTCGAAGTTCGCCAGCACGCCGAGCGCGAAGAAGCTCTGGGCCGCGGTAATCCAGATTTCGGCCTGCTGTTTCTCGTCGAACGGGAGCGCTCCGATGGACCCCGCGGCGATGCTGTAGACGACCGCGAGCGTCCCGATGAGCAGCGTCCACTGGTTGAGCTTCGAGGAGATGAGCGCGTTGAACCCGGCGGTCGAGCGTGCCTTGTTGACGAGGTACGCGACCACGATGAGTTCGGGCGACTCGGAAGCCAGCGGGGCGATCCACTGAATCATGAAGAACGGCGGGATGCCGAGGCTGGTGCCGAGATGTTCGAGACCCTCGGCGAACGGGTGGACCGCGGTGTAAATCATCGCACCCGAGTAGCTGAACATGAGCAGTACCGACGCGATACGGAGGAGTTTCGGGAGCGACTGGAAGTACCCCGGAACCCCGACCTGCTCCTCGTGTTCCTCGATTTCGCCACGGATGACGATGCCGATGTAAATCGCGTACAGGCTGACGAGCACGACCGTGTCGAGCATGCCGATACCGTGGCCCAGAGGCACGAAGAAGGCGTAAGCGGTCGCGGCGAGCAGGAACGCGATTTCGGTCGCGAGGTCGCGGTCGATTCTGACTTTGCTCTTCATGAACCCGGCCGTCTGGACCACGGCGGGGTCCTCGGAACTGCGGGACCGATACACCGTGAACAGCGCGATTCCCGACCAGCCGAGACCGATGAGGATGCGGTTCGCGCCGGTCATGTTAGCGACAGCGAGGTTCGCCTTGTCGGCCCCGAGCGCCGTTCCGGCGTTCGCACCCGCCTGCCACGCGTAGAGCGCGTCGACCGCGTACTCCGGTGCGACTGCGAGGACGGCGAGAACCGCCAGCGCGAACGCACGCGGGACGTCTTTTTCGGCGGTTTCGGCGGCCCATGCGAGCATGAAGGAAGCTCCGAGGACGGCGAGACCGCTCAGTGCAACCGTCTGGAGGTCGCCCAACGAGTGGGCCGACCCAGTCGCCCAGACGAAGACCCACGGGAGCGTGAGCGCCGTCGTCGCGCCGACTGCGGCGAGAGGATGTCGTAAACGACTCAACATTCTGTCCGAGGTTAGCTCACCCCGGAAAGTAGGTCTTGCGTTATCCCTCAAGGGAGCAGGAGGTAGATGAACCCGCCGTAGGCCCCGACGAGCGCGACCCCGCTTGGCCGCGAGACGCGGCGACCGACGGCCATCAGCGCCATCGCGCCGACCGTGAACGCGAGCATCACCGGGAAGTGGAGCGTCTGGACGCTGGCGTTCACCGTGAGTGGGTGGACGAGCGCGAGCAGGCCGACGACCGCGAGGACGTTGTAGATGTTCGACCCGACGACGTTGCCGATGGAGAACTCGGCCTCGTCGCGGAGCGAACTCACGAGCGAGGTCGCCAGCTCGGGCAGCGACGTGCCGAACGCGATGATGGTGATACCGATGAAGAGGTCGCTGAAGCCGAACGACCGCAACAGCCCGGTGCCCCCCTGAACGAGTCCGATGGAGCCGCCGAGGAGACAGACGCCCGCGCCGACCAGTAAGGCGATTTGGCGTGCGTTCGCCGACGTCGACTCCGACTCGACCTGCATCTCGTCGGGGACGACCTCGTCGTCCGACGACCGGGACTGGTAGATCATGTACCCGGTGAAAACCGCCAGCAGGGCGAGCATCCCGACGCCGTCGAGTTGACCGAGCATCCCGTCGCTCCCGAGGACGACGAGAAGGACCGCGGCCGCGAGCATGAACGGGCCGTGTCGCCAGAGCAGTTTCGAATCCACCGACAGCGGTTGGACGAGCGCCGACGCGCCGAGGACCAACCCGAGGTTGGCGATGTTCGACCCGATGATGTTGCCCAGTCCGATGTCGTCGGAGATGCCGATGCCGCCGACCATACTGACGAACAGTTCGGGCGCGGTCGTCGAGAAGGCGACGACGGTGACGCCGACCGTCGCGGGCGCGATGCCGTAGCCGACCGCCAGCGACGAGGCGCTGTCCACCAGCAGTTCCGCGCCGAGATACAGCAGGAGGATGCCACCGAGAAGGTACAGCGCATCAACCGAAACGAGTAGTTCAGCCGACGTTTGGAGCGGTATCATCTGTTCTCTACTGCCGTCCGAATCAGAGAAACCAGATAAGTACTTGGATGATTATATATCCTGAGAACCGGCCGCGAGTCCCAGAACCCAGTCGTTAACCCGTTCGCCGACCTCGCACCCGACATGGACGTGTTCGGACTCCTCGGCAACCCCGTCGGCCACTCGCTGTCGCCGCCGATGCACGAGGCGGCCTACGACGAACTCGGGACGGACGCCCGCTACGTCACCTTCGAACCGGCTCCCGACGACCTCGAAGCAGCAATCGAGGGGGCGCAGGCGCTCGGTATCACGGGCCTGAACGTCACCATTCCGTTCAAACAGGACGCGCTGGCCCACGTCGAACCCGACGACCTCGCGGCCCGCATCGGCGCGGTCAACACCATCGACTTCCCGGACGGCGACGGTGACGACTCGGCGGACGACCCGCCGACCGGCCACAACACCGACGCTGCGGGCGTCCGTCGGTCGTTCTCGCACCACGACGTGACGCTCGCGGACCGCGACGCCGTGGTCGTCGGTGCCGGCGGCGCGGCCCGCGCGGCCGTCTTCGCGCTCGCGGACGCCGGCGCGACGGTCCACGTCGCCAACCGGACGGTCGAACGCGCCGAGCGACTCGTCGCGGACCTCGGCGGCGCGTCCGACGACGACGCCGAGCGTGCGACCGCCGGCAGTCTCGACTCGCTCGAAACCCGCGTCCCAGCGGCCGACGTGCTGGTCAACGCGACCAGCGTCGGCATGGAGGAGGACCGGTCGCCGGTTCCGGCAGAGACCCTCCACGGCGATCTCGCGGTGCTGGACGCGGTGTATCGGCCGCTCGACACGCGGCTCCTGCGCGAGGCCCGCGAGCGCGGCGCGACGACCATCGACGGCGCGTGGATGCTGTTGTATCAGGGCGTCGAGGCGTTCGAGCTGTGGACCGGCCGCGACGCGCCCGTGAACGCGATGAACGAGGCGCTTCGGGCACGGCTTTAAGTGGTACGCCCGTCTACTGTCGCGCAAATGGGACTGCTCACTAAGCTGAAGTCGTTGCTTGGACTCGAGGACGACCGCTCGCAGGTACGCCGGACGGAGTCCGGGGTGACCATCGAGCGCGAACCCGGCGAGTCGGCCGAACCAAACGTGGAAGCCGAGAGCGCCGTCAAAGGCGTCGATACCGGCGCGGAGGAGTCCACCGACGCGACCGAGACCGCCGACGCGACCGAATCCGACGACGTTCCGGACATCGAAGAAGCCGAACCGACCGAGACCGAAACCGCGGACGAAAGCGAATCGACCGAGACCGACGCGGTCGAGGAAACTGGCGACGTCGAGACGACCGAGGACGCCGACGAGACCGAAGTCGAAGAAGTTGGGGCTGAGGCCGAAGACGCCGAGGCAGGCATCTCGACCGAAGACGTGACGACGGCGCCCGAAGGGAGCGAGAGCGTCGAGACCGGACTCGACGACGCGGCCGAACCTGCGGAGGCGGTCCAACCCTCGACGGACGCGGCCGAACCCGACCAGTCTGCCGGCGACGAACCCGAACCGACCCCCGAGGACACCGAGAGCGAGGAACCCGAACCAGACGCGGCCGACGAGGAACCGGTCGGCGAGGGCGAAGCGCTCGAAGCGGTCAAGGGCATCGGCCCGGCCTACGCCGAACGCCTCCGAGACGCGGGGGTCGCCGACGTGACCGAACTGGCGAAGGCCGACGCAGGCCAACTCGCCGACGAGACGGGTCTCTCGGACAAGCGCATCTCGTCGTGGATAGATCGAGCGCAGGCCCGCTGACTCGGCCCGCACACGAGTCTCGACTCTTCTCCGAGGTATTACCGGACGGAGCCGCCGCTACACCTCGTCGCGGTCGGTGTAGGTCCACCGCTCCGCGATGTCGCCGTCGTCGTCGAACCGGTGGAAGTCCGCGAAGCCGAACGCGACCTCCTCGCCGTCCTGCGTACCGGTGAACCGCCCGCGGACGGCGACCGTGTCGCCGTCCGCGACCAATCGGTGAATCTCGTGCTCGCCGTCTTCGAGCGGTCGGCCGTCGAGGTAGAACTCGCGGAACTCGTCCATGCCGTCGAGGCGCTGGCCGGTTCGTTCGTAGGTCACGTCGTCGGCGAACAGCGCGAACACCGCCTCGTACTCCTCGGCGTCGATGTGGTCGTAGTAGGCGCGGACCGCGTCCGGGTCTGCGTTCGTCATGCCTCTCAGCTATCGTCTCGTCCAAGTTAATTTCGGGGGTTGCGAGACTCGGCGGTCGAAAGAAAGACCTACGCGGCGTCCGAGTGTCGGCGTATGGACTACGACACGCCGTTGTTCTTCCACGTGATGCAGTACGCGGCCGACGCCGACCGGGACGTGGTGGACATGGTGAGCGGGAACCCCGACTGGGGGTCGCCCGACGCCATTGGCGAGGGTCTCCACGAGTACGCCGACTTGGGCGGCGCGGACTTCCAGTACCCGCCGAGCGAGGGACTGGCCGCGCTCCGCGAGGAGATCGCCGAACGCCGGAACGTTCACGAATCGCAGGTCGTCGTGACCAACGGCGGCGGCGAAGCGAACTACCTCGCCATGGCCCGCGCGCTGGAACGCGAGCGCGGGTCGGAGTTCGTGCTGACCGACCCCGTGTACCCGTACTATCCGGGCAAGACGACGATGCTCGGCGCGAGCGCGCGGTACGTCGCCACCGAGGCGGACGGCACCCTCGACCCCGAGGACGTGCGCGAGGCCGCCAGCGAGGAGACCGCCGGAATCGTCGTCAACACGCCGAACAACCCGACCGGCGCGGTCTACGACGAGGAGACGATGCGCGAACTCGTGGCTATCGCCGAGGAGTACGACGCCCTGCTCGTCAGCGACGAGGTGTACGACCACTTCGACTTCTCGGGCGAGTTCACCTCGGCGCTGTCGTTCGACTCGGACCACCGAATCGTGACGAACTCCTACTCGAAGACGTTCGCCATCACCGGGTTCCGGGTCGGATACGCCGTCTTCCCCGAGTCGCTGGTGGACGTGGCCAAGACCCGCCACATGCTGACCAACGTCGCCACTACCCGGCCTGGCCAGTACGCGGTCCTCCACGCGCTCCGGAACACCGACCCGGCCTACTACGAGGCGAACCGCGAACTGTTGCGCGAGCGCGTCGCCACCTTCACCGACGCGCTGGACGAGGCCGGCGCTGACTACTCCTCGCCGGACGGCGCGTTCTACGTGATGGCGCGGTTCCCCGACTTCCCCGGCACGCTGGAGAACGTCGAGCGCCTCGTGGACGAGGCGGGCGTCGCGGGCATGCCCGGCGAGGCGTTCGGCGAATCCCGAAGCGACTGGCTCCGGTTCGCGCTCGTCAGTCCGCGCGTCGAGGAAGCCGCCGAGCGGTTGGCCGACTACTTCGCGTAGCCGTTCTCCGCCGTCGGCACGGTCCGATTTGCTCCGTCCTTTCGGATTAGTCGGACTGGCAGTCACGGGGGAGGGCGGCTCTGCCGCCAGCGAGGCGGTGTCACCGCCGAGCGACACTGGTGACTGACTCGCCACCTCCCTGCCCGTAACCGCGCGAGACGTCCGGCCGAGGTTCGTCCCGGCCTCGTATTTCAACCTTCGCGTGAGCTACCCGGCTGTCCACTACGGATGCGCCGCGCACTCGGTCGCGCTCGCGGTTCCGCGCGACCGAGCTCGCAGGCGGGGAGGTTCGGGGGCGCGGTCGCGGTGCTGTGCGGCGGCGGTGTGGGACGGTGCGGGAGACTCCGTGGAGTCGGTGATAGACTGCTGTGCCGTTGCGGTCGCAGTGCGGTCTCGACTAGCTCGAACCGACAGCCCCGAGTACGTTCCAGATTCGCGTCACCCCGGCCCCAACTCTTCGCTCTCCGTTCCCGAACAACTAAGCCCCCGCGAGAACCCTACCTGATAACGAATGGCCGACACGAAAGACGAACTCGCAGGCGTGGTAGACCTGTTCGGCGGTCTCGCCCGCGACGAACTCGAACAGGCGCTGGTCGAACTCGCGTTCAAGCAGGGCAAGAAGGTCGAGCGCGAGGCGTTCGCGGCCGAAATCGAGCGTGCGGTCGAGGACTACTACCTCGTGAAAGCCGAGTACGCCGCGGACGGCGGTGCCGAAGCCACCGACACCCTGCTCGTCGCCGGCCCGGCCGCGTTTCCCACCGTGCCGGAGAACGGCGAGGACCTGCCCCACATCCTCGACGTGCCCGACCGCGAGTTGGACCGCGAGGGACTGGGCGAGGCGGTCGCCGACCGACTGTACGAGGAAGCGCGGACGGTCGCGGCGACGGGCGACGCCGACCGCGCGCAGGCGCTCCTCGACGTGAGCTACGACCTCGAAGCGTGGGCACCCGTCGAGACCGACGAAGTACGCGAGACGCTGGACCGGGCGTTCGAGTAGTGCTACCACTGCCCGAACCGCCGCAGGTCCGTCCGCGGACGGACGAATTAAGGCGACGGGGTACGACGTTCCGGGTATGGAGTTGGGTCGCGTGGCCGACCACGTGCCACAGACTGTCGCCGACGAGGACCACGACGCGGCGGTGTTAGCGCCGGTCGTGACCCGCGGCGGCGATTACCACCTGCTGTTCACCAAGCGGGCCGACCACCTCGGCGAGCACGCCGGCCAGATGAGTTTCCCCGGCGGCGGCCGCGAACCGAGCGACGCCGACCTCCGGGCCACCGCGCTCCGCGAGGCCGAGGAGGAGATCGGCCTCCGCGCCGACGAGGCCGACCTGGTGGGGCAACTCGACGACATCCGAACCACGAGCAGGTACGCGGTCACGCCCTACGTCGCCCGCGTGCCGGACCGCGAGTACACCCCCGACGAGCGCGAGGTGGCCGAAATCGCCGTCCTCCCGGTCGCGGACCTGCTCGACTCCGAGAACTACGAGGTCGAGCGGCGCGAGCATCCCCAGTACGGCGAGGCAATCGTCCACTTCTTCCACGTCGACGGGTACACGGTCTGGGGCGCGACGGCCCGAATTTTGGTGCAGTTACTGGAGTTGACGACCGACTGGCGCGCGCCCGAGCAGGTGGACAGGGTCGTGGACCCCGACGCCGACGTTCGGCAAGACTGAGGTTTTTCGACCGGAGATTCGGAGACGAGACGGCGGGAAACTGCGCCGAACGACGGTGAGCGTGGTGGGGAGTGAGCGACTGCCGACGCCATCAGACCGCGACCGCACGCGCCGGGTCGTTCGCGGAGCCGAGCGCACTCGGTTCGCTGGGTCGGGAAATCGCCGCCGTCCCCGGTAAGTTTCGACCGCGCCGATACGTTTTTGACCCTCCCGCGGGTACGAGTGGCTACATGGTCGCACAGACGATGGATCGCGTTCCGCACGAGCAGTAGAACCGCACGACGACGAGCGACTGTTACTGGAGGTGTTCGCGCATGTTGACCACTGGTGAGACTATCGCAGAGACTGGACTGGACGCCGCCGCGCTCAAGCCCGCCGAGTGCGACGTATCGCGCGCGGCAGAGTTACCCTTCGAGACGGTGGCTATCGACTACGAGGGCCGCGAACACCTGCCGGACGCCGAGACGCTGGCGGGACTCGCAGACGAGGTGGAGGTCCGCCTGACCACGCCCGTCCGCGCCGAGGGGTTCGACCCCCTCGGCGACGACTCGGGGTACGACGACGTTCCCGAGGCGGTCCAACGGGTCGCCGTGGCCGGGCACGCCGCCTACCTCTCGGAAGACGAGCGCCGGAAGGCGGTCGCGCCCCGCCTGCGCGCCGCGGTCGAGCGCGACCCCGCGGCGTGGGTCGGCACCGAGGGCGTCGAGCGCCTCGCGCTGGCCACCGGCGCGACCCAGTTCGAACTCCTCTCCAGAACCACCGAGGGCGACCTGCGCGCCCTGCGGGCCGCCGGATTCGACGGCGAACTCGCCGTCTACGCGCCCACCGTCCTCACCGACGACGACGACGCGGTGCTGGACGCGGTGGGCGGGTACGCCGCCCGTCGCGGTCCCGTCGCCAGCGCGCTCCCCGAGGGCGCGGCCACGGACGCGGCCGCGACAGGCCGAGCGCGCGAGGTCCTCTCGGCCGCGACGCGGGACTACGCGCTGGCCGGGTCGCCCGCGAACGTCGGCGAGCGCGTCGCCGACCTGAAGGACGCGGGTGCCGACCTCGTGGTCGGCTACCCCGCGCGCGGTCTCGACGAGTTCCTGCACTGAGTTCGACACGGCCGCCGGCGTGCCGGGACCGACCGCCGAATTCCGGAGTCGGTATTTCTTTGCCGCGCAGTTCCGAAGTCCAGCCATGCGACTCGCACGCTTGCTCACGCCGGAGGGACCGGTCTCCGGCCGCTACGACGACGGGACGCTCCTCACCGACGACGGCACCTACGAAGTCGGCCGCGACGGGCGACTCCTCCCGCCGTGTGAGCCGTCGGCGCTCTACTGCGTCGGCCGAAACTACGCCGAGACGCTGGACCAGATGGAGTACGAGCGCCCCGAGGAGCCGGACTTCTTCATCAAACCGCCGACCGCCCTGCTCGCCCACGAGCAGTCGATTCCCTACCCCGATTTCACCGACGAACTGACGTACGCGGGCGAGTTGGCGGCGGTCGTCGACGAGCGATGCCGGAACGTCGCCCCCGAGGAAGTCTCCGAAGTCGTCCGCGGCTACACCGTGATGAACGACGTGGACGCGCTCGACCAGCCGGGCCGGACCGCCCGGAAGGCCTTCGACGCCTCGGGACCGCTCGGCCCGTGGATGGAGACCGACGTGGACCCGACCGGCATCGACATGTGGACAGACGTGTCCGGCGAGCGCCGACAGGAGGCCAACACCGAACTGATGCTGTTCGGTCCCGACGAAGTCGTCTCCTATCTATCCGAGCGGTTCACGCTCCAACCGGGCGACGTAATCGCGTTCGGCAGTCCGGCGAATCCGGGACTGGTCGAACCCGGCGACGAGGTCGAAATCACCTACGAAGGCGTCGGCACGCTCCGGAACGACGTCGTCTCGACGGAGTAGCGCAGGCGCCTCTGCGTCGTTTTCCTCCGGGCACACCTCTAAGTGCCCGCTGTCCCTTCTCCCGGCCATGAGTCGGACCTACCTCTACGAACACACCACGACCACGGCGGCCGAGGCCTTCGAGGACGCCACGGTCGCGGTTCTCCCGACCGGAAGCGTCGAACAGCACGGCCCCGCGCTCCCGCTGGGCACCGACCTGCTGTCGGCCCGCGCGGTCGCCGAGACCGTCGCCGACCACCCCGAGACGGTCCTCCTCCCGCCGATTCCGGTCGGCGTCAGCGCCCACCACCGCCAGTTCGACGGAACGCTCTGGACCGACCCGGAAATCTTCGAGCGCTACGTCGCCGACGTCGTTGCGAGCGTGGCCTTCCACGGCGTGAAGAAGGCGGTCCTCGTCAACGGTCACGGCGGCAACTCCGGGGCGCTCCGGCGCGCGGCCCGCACCGTCCGCGACGAGGAGGTCGCCTTCGCCGCGCCGTGGAACTGGTGGTCGAACTTGGACGCGCTCATCGAGGAAGAACTCGACACCTCGCTGGGTCACGCGGACGCGGTGGAGACGAGCATGATGCTCGCTATCGCCGAAGACCTCGTGCGCGAGTCCGACCTCGAAGCCGCGGAGGAGAACGGCGGCGACTCGTGGGGCGAGTCGGTCCGCGGCGCGTCGGTCGGCTTCGACGCCATCGACTTCACCGAGAGCGGTGCGGTGGGCGAACCCACCGCGGGGAGCCGGGAGGTCGGCGAGACGCTGCTCGACCACGCGAGCGACGACCTCGCCGCGCTGGTGGAGTGGCTGGCCGGGCAGGAGATGGACGACCTCTGGCCGCGGGAGCACAAATGAGTGGGGACGAGCGAGGGACGCGAGTCGCAGTAATCGGCGGCGGCGCGGTCGGCGTCACCGCGGCCTACGACCTCGCGCGGCGGGGCGAGGAGGTCGTCGTCTACGAGAAGGACCGAATCGCCGGCGGTAGCACCGGCCGGGCCGCGGGCGTCCTCTACGACGCCTACGCCGCGCCGGAGGACGCCCGCGTCGGCGACCGAGCGATGGCGCGCTTCCGGGAGTTCTCCGGCGAGGCCGACTTCGAGTTCCGCGAGACGCCCTACGTCTGGTTCGCTCACGAGGGCGACGAGCGACGCGCCGACGCCATCCGCGACCAGGTGCCCCGGATGCGGGAGGCCGGACGGGAGGTCGCGCTCACGACCCCCGACGAACTGCGAGAGCGGTTCCCGGCGGTGGACTGGTCGGACGTCGGCGTCGCCGCCGTCGCGGAGAACGCCGGCCACACCGACCCGGAGGGCTACGCTCGCCTGCTCGCTCGGAAGGCCGAGGACGCGGGCGCGGAGATTCGAACCGACACGGAGGTCCGACTCGACGCCGACGCGCTCGCGGTCGAGCGCGTCGAGGCGGAAGCCGGCGAGGACGGCGGCGACTCGGAGTCCTTCGACGCGATTCTGGTCACGGCGGGTGCCCACACCAAGCGACTCCTCGCGGTCGCCGGGATTCCGGTTCCGCTCAAACCCTACCGCGTGCAGGCGCTGACGGCCGGGTTCGACGCCGACCGCCGGGCCGACCTCCCGATGTGCTACGACACGACCTCGGGGTACTACCTCCGGCCCCACCCGGAGGGACTGCTGGCGGGCGACGGTACCGAGGAGGTAGAGAGCGACCCCGACGACTGGACCCGCGAGGCCGACCGCGAGTTCTGCGAGGTGACCCGCGACCGATTGGGTCGCCGCCTCGGGGAGTTCGGCGCGGTCCGCGAGGCGTGGGCCGGCCTCTGCGTGGCGACGCCCGACCGCGACCCGCTCGTCGGCGAGTTGCGCGACGGCCTCTTCGTCGCGGCCGGATGGCAGGGCCACGGCTTCATGCGCGCCCCGGCGCTCGGCGAGGCGGTTGCCGAGGCGATGGCCGGCGAGAACCCCCTGCCGGAGTTCGCCCCGACCCGATTCGACGGCGACGAGGAGTTCGAGGTTGTCGAGGGGATGACGGTAGAGTAGCGAGAGGGCCCGCGAAAACGCGCTTCTCGCCTACCGTTCCACCTCGACCGTCGTCCGAACGTCCCGCGAGGACCGGGCCACCTCGACGGTGTAGGTCCCGTCGTCGGTGACCCACCCGTCGTCGGGGGCGTAGCGGGCGAACGCCCGGTCGCCGAACTCGACTTCAACGGTCCGAGTCTCCCCCGCGTCCAGACCGACCGCGGCGGCACCGGCGAGTTCCCGGACCGGTCGCTCGACGCCGTCGGGGGCTTCGGGCGGTCGGACGTACGCCTGCACGACCTCGCGGCCGGGTCGCTCCGCGCGGTTCTCGACGGTGACTCGGACCGACTCGCCGTCCGACTCGGCCTCGCCGTACCGGAAGTCGGCGTAGGAGCGGCCGTGGCCGAACGGGTAGGTCGGCTCGGCGTCCGCGGCGTCGAAGTGGCGGTAGCCGACGAACGGCCCCTCCGAGTAGTCGGCCGCTCCATCGACGCCGGGGTACTGGGCTTCGTCGGTCGCGGGGTAGGCGTCCTCGGGCGCGAAACTGACCGGGAGCCGTCCGGCCGGGTCGCGGTCGCCGTACAGCACGTCGGCGAGCGCGGTGCCGTGGGCCTGTCCGGGGTACCACGCCGCGAGCAGCGCGTCCACCTCCTCGCGCCACGGCAGTTCCACCGGTCCGCTGGCGTTGACCGCGACGACCGTTCGGTCGGCCGCCTCGGCGACCGCCTCGACCAGTTCGTCCTGCCGACCCGGCAGTCGGAGGTCGTCGCGGTCCCGAGCCTCGGTGGTGGCGTCGCGCACGGCGACCACGGCGACGTCGGCCGCGTCGGCGGCCGCGACCGCCTCGTCTATCGAGACATCTGAGTCGGCGTCCGGGTCGCCGTCTTCGTCTGCGTCGTAATCGATGTACGGGAGCAGGTCGAACAGCGAAACGTCCTCGATTTCGGGGACGCCGTGTGCGACGGTTACCTCGCCCTCGGCGCGGGCGGTGACGCCCTCCTCGGGGCTGACCGCCCGGAACGGCGTCGTCTCCGAGGAGCCGCCACCGCCCACGGTCGCCTCGTGGACGTTCGGCCCGACGAGCGCGACGTCCGTCCCGTCGTCGAGCGGCAGGACGCCGTCGTTTTCGAGTAGGACCGTCCCGCGCGCGGCGATGCGCTCGGCGAGGTCCCGGTGTTCGGGCGTGTCGAGCGCGCCCTCGTCCCGGTCGCCGTCGAGTAGCCCGATGCGCTCCATCTGGCCGAGGACGCGGGCGACCATGTCGTCGAGACGCTCGGCGGGGACCGTCCCGTCGGTGACCGCCTCGGCCAGCGGGTCGCCGAAGAGACCGGCCTTCGTCGGGTCGGGGATGCCGTCGATGGCGCCGAGGTCGGCGTCCGCGTCGTCCGGATTCCCTTCGTCCGTCTCGCTGGCTCCGTCCGGGGCGTCTTCGAGGTCCGCCACCGAGACGCCGGGCATCTCGACGTCGAGGCCGGCGGTAGCCGCGCCGACGGTGCTCTCGACTCCGTACCAGTCCGAGACGACGTACCCGTCGAACCCCCACTCCTCTTTGAGGACGTCGGTGACCAGTCGGCGGTGGTCGCTCATGTGGGTGCCGTTCACCCGGTTGTAGGCGGTCATCACCGACCCGACGCCGGCCTCGACCGCGGCGCGGAACGCCGGCAGGTAGAGTTCGCGGAGCGTCCGCTCGCCGACGTCGGCGCTGACCTCCGTGCGGTGTTGCTCTTGGTTGTTGGCGACGTAGTGCTTCACGGTGGCGACCACGTCCTCGTTCTGGATTCCCTCGACGACGCCCGCGGTCACGTCGGCCGCCAGTCGGGGGTCCTCGGAGAAGTACTCGAAACTGCGGCCGCAGTGGGGTACTCGGAGGAGGTTGGTCCCCGGCGCGAGCAGCGCGTCTTGGTCGTGCGCCTTCGCCTCGCGCGCCATCGCCGCGCCCTGCTCGCGCGCGAGGTCCGGGTCGAACGTCGCCGCCAGCGCGACCGAGGCGGGGAACGCGGTGGCGCGCTCGCCCTCGGCGCGCACGCCGAGCGGCCCATCGACCAGTCGGAACTCGGGGACGTCGAGGCGGTCGATGCCGGGCAGGTAGCCCGTCGCGGTTCCCGCCGGGTCCGTGGTGCCCCGAACTAATCTCAGCTTCTCGTCGCGTGTGAGTTCGCCTACCAACTGCTCGACTCGGTCGGTCGTGTCGGCCATACGTAACGGTCCGTCGGCGGAGGGTTAGATGTTGGCGTAGACGCAAAAGGGTGGAAACCCCGGCGGTTCGGGGTTCGAACGGCGACGGCGAGGCGGTCGCGGACGCGGTAATGCAGACCTCACATCCACTACTGGCGAACGAGCGCGTTTCAGTTCTCGAGGTGGCAGTCCGGCGGACGGATGGGAGACCGGACCGATGGGTGGTCGCTGCGTACGAGGCCCAGTACTGGTTTTAAAACGGCAAAACAGTCATACGTAGCGTGTGAGCACGACCGCCAAATCGCGCTACGCTTCCGTGGACACGGCGTCCGTCACTTCTGTCTCCTCACCGCGCTTGGGCACGCGAACGCGGAGCGTCCCGTTCTCGGTCAGGGTCGCCGTCGCCTCCTCGGCGTTTACCACGGCGTCGGCGGGCAGGTCGGCCTTCCCGTCGAGCGAGAGGCCACGACCGGGAAACAGCATCTCGAACCCCTCGTAGAAGTCCCGGAAGCGGTCGATGCGGACGTGGACCGCGCCGTCGGCGTACCGGACCTGCACGTCGCTACCCGTCGCGCCCGGCGCGTCGAACACCACGAGGTAGGCGTCGTCGCTCTCCAGCAGGTCCACGGGGAGCGGCTTGGACTCTTGGACCTTGCTCGCAGCCCGGCCGACGCGCTGGAGGACGGCGTTCCCGACCGAGCGACCGATGTCTCGTATGGTCATAGCTCGATGGCTTCCAGACAGTCGGTTCCGCCGCAGTACGGACACTGGAAGTCCGAGACCCCCACGTCGTCGGGCATGTCGTAGGTGTAGTGCATCTCGAACATGTCCATCTCGCAGTCGTCGTTCGTACACTTCACTTCGAGCGTCGCGGGCATATCCGAAACTAACGCCCGAGCGACCATAAACGGGAGGGCTTCGGCGATTCTCTGCCGGGTCGAGTCGCCGAATTCCCCGCCGTCGTATCAGACTGCCGTTAGTCGTCGTCTCCCTCGTCTCGCCCCTTTTCGCCGTGCCCGTTTCCGCGTCCGTGCCCGTTTCCGCGGTCTTTCCCCCGGCCGCGGTCCTCGCCGTTTCCGAGTCCACGGCCGTTTCCGCCTCCCTTCCCCCTGCCGTGACCTTTTCCGGGATGCCCGTCGGAGTCTTCGTCTTCCGCTTCCTCGGCGTCACCTGTTTCCTTGCCGTCTCCTGTCTCGCTGTCGGCTTCTGACTCCTCTTTGTCGTCTCCCTTCGCTTCGCCGCCGTCCGCTCCGTTCTCCTTGCTCTCGTCCGCCTCGTTCGCTTCTCCCTCGCCCCGGTCGTCTCCCTCTTTTTCGTCACCGCCCCGCGTGACCAGTTCCACGTCGGCAGTTCCGACGACCTCCCGCCCGGCCTCGGTTCTGGCCGTCAGTTCCGCATCGTCGGTGTCCCAGCCGATGCCCGTCGAATCGAGTCGGAAGAGGAGTTTCAGGTCGGTCCGACCGTCGCCGTCGGCGTCCGTCCGGATGCGCTTCGCCGGGGTCGCGCCGTTCGGCCCGAACCGGACGCTCCCGCGGGCCACCTCGGTCGCGTCGAACTCGGCGGTCGAGCGGACGACGACCGGCAGACGACCGTGGCTCCGGGGGTTGACCTTGCCGGGGAGTATCGACACCTCGGCCGAGACCGGCCCGGCGTCTTCTTCGGCCGTCCCTTCTCGTGCGTCGCTCGTGGTCTCCTCGTCAGTGATTTCGGACGGTGTGGTCGTCGTAGTCGTCGTACTCCCGCAGGTCCCGGCACGAATCGTGACCGGACGGTCGAGCGCCAGCGAGAGCCGTTTCGGGTCGCTCCGGTCGCCCGAGAGGACCTGCCAGTCGGTGACTTCGCCCTCGTAGTGGTCGCCGTAGAGCGCGGCAGCCTCGTTGAATCGCGGGTCGATAGTGATCGCGAACTCGTCGCCGAGCGGTCGAAGGACGCCGCCGTCCGAGCGGCCTTCGGTCCACGTCCAATCGACGGTCCATCCCGCGTCGGTCCGGGTGAACTCGTCGTAGTTCGTCGGGGCGTCGTAGTCGTCGTCGCCGACGACCCACGTCGCGCCGTCGGGGTTCGCCAGTTCGAGGTCGAAGGTCACGGCACCCCCGGACGTGCCGTCGTTCAGTTCGTCGTGGACCACGACTAAACTCAGGCCCGCCGGTCCCTCGTAGAGGAAGCAGATGCTCGTCTCCGGCCGCTGGAGGTCGGTCGTGCCGTAGGAGCTGTAGGCCGCACCGGACGGCGAGGTGTAGGGCGTCCGGTAGTCGTAGAAGGCCTCGACGCGCTCCTCGCCCGAGAGCGGCGTAATCGGGATACACCGGTCGCCCTGCTCGACGACGTACCGCGTCGCGTCCAGCGGAGCGGTTTCGCGGGCGAGCGAGCTGCGGGCGACGCCGACGCTGCCGAGACCGGTCGCCAGCGCCGCGAGGACGCCGCGACGTTCGATGCCGTCGTCGGGAGAATCTGGTTCGGACATGCGAATCGTCGGTCGTCGGTTGGACCGAATCGGCCATTGTTCCGCGGCGCTTACTCTCGCACCGCTAACAAATCAGTGTGACCGGACCGAGCGGCGTCGCATCAATCGCCGCGTGAACGGAATTAAATCGTCTGAACGGTCGGGTCGGGATGGGTGCGACGAGACGAGAAGGCGCGCCTCAGAACCTAAGGATGGAACTTTCCGACGGGTGGAGCGAATCTGAGAGGCCTCTATCGAAGTGTTTTTCGCGGGACGAATCGAAGAAACGAACCGGTCGTACACGCTGTCTACTGCCGGGCCGACACCGCAGACTGGTCTCGTCGCCACCGACGACCGCCCACTGTTCCACCACGGCGAAGGGTGGGGCGGCGTCGTTCCGGCGCGCGAGGGGACTCTCGACGTGCCGTGTAGTCACCGTTTTACCCGTCGAGAAGCAACGCTCTCCCATGACCGACTTCGCGGACCTCGACGTGACCCTCGTGGACGGGTACGTCGACGAACCGGCACACTTCGGCGTGCCGCCCTACATCTCGACGTATCCGCGGTACACCGCCGGGGCCATCGTGGACGCCGGCGTCCCGCGGGAGAACGTCACGTACCACACCATCGACGAGTTGCGCGACGACTCCGGGAAGTGGCGCGACGTGGAGGACGCAGACCTGTTCGTCTACATCGGCGGGATGACCGTACCCGGCAAGTACGTGGGGGGAACCCCGGCGGAACCCGACGAAGTGCGCAAGATGGCGTGGACCGCACAGGGAACCAGTCTGATGGGCGGTCCCGTCAAGTTCGGCGTCGGCGACGAGAACGCGGGCGCGACCGAGACCGAGCGCGACGACTTGGACTTCGACTTCGTGGCGAAGGGCGACGTGGAAGCCGCGGCCTACGACCTGCTCGAAAGCGGTCTGGAGGGGTTCAACAACCGGATGCGCGACAACGCCGAAATCGACCGGTGGGCCGCCGACGGCGCGTTCGTCATCGAACAGCACCCCAACCATCCCGACTACCTCATCTGCGAGATGGAGACCTCCCGAGGGTGTCCCTACCGGTGTTCGTTCTGCACGGAACCGCTGTACGGCAACCCGTCGTTCCGGCGACCGCCGTCCGTCGTCAGCGAGGTCCAGACGCTCTACGAGCGCGGCGCGCGACACTTCCGACTCGGACGCCAGGCCGACATCCTCGCGTACGGCGGCGACGGCGAGAAGCCCAACCCCGACGCGCTCCGGAACCTCTACGGCGGGATTCGGGAGGTCGCGCCCGACCTCGGCACGCTCCACCTCGACAACATGAACCCCATCACGGTGGTCGAGTGGCCCGAGTTGGCCCGCGAGGGCATCCGGGTCATCGCCGAGCACAACACGCCGGGCGACACCGCCGCGTTCGGTCTCGAATCGGCCGACCCCAGAGTCCAGGACGAGAACAACCTCAACGTGACCGCCGACGAGTGTTTCGAGGCCGTCAAAATAGTCAACGAGGAAGCCGGGTGGCGACCGGGAGAGGACCCGGCCGACGCCCCGAGCCACGGCGAGTCGGCCGCGAATCGCCTGCCGAAACTCCTGCCGGGCATCAACCTGCTCCACGGACTGAAGGGCGAACGCGAGGAGACGTTCGACCACAACAAGCGGTTCCTCGAACGGGTCTACGACGAGGGACTGATGCTCCGCCGGGTCAACATCCGGCAGGTCATGGCCTTCGACGGCACGGAGATGAGCGACGTGGGCGCGGACATCGCCAAGGACCACAAGCGCCTGTTCAAGCAGTACAAGACCGAGGTCCGCGAGGAGATAGATAACCCGATGCTCCAGCGTCTCGCACCGGCGGGCACGATTCTGCCGAACGTCCACCTCGAATACCACGAGGGCGGCCGGACGTTCGGCCGCCAACTCGGGACCTACCCTCTGCTCGTGGGGATTCCGGGCGAGCGCGAACTCGGCCGGACGGTGGACGTGGCGGTCGTGGACCACGGCTACCGATCGGTGACGGGCGTCGTCCACCCGCTCGACCTGAACAGCGCGACGATGGACGAACTCACCGCAATTCCGGGTCTCGGCAAGCAGCGCGCCGGAAACGTCATCGTGAACCGACCGTACGACTCGCCCGCGGACCTCGACGCCGACGTGGGCGTGGACCTGACGGAGTTCACCACCGCGGAGCGACCGGAAGGCGCGGACTGACGGCCGTCACGGTCGCGGTTGCGGTGCGGTCGCGTCGCGGTTGCGGTCCACAGCGAGCGAGGGAACGAAGTGACCGAGCGAGCGGTCCGAGGAGCCCTCGAAGAAGCGCCGCAGGCGCTTCTGAGGGGGTAACGACGGATTTTGATCGACCTTTTGCCAGCGAGGGAGGGCGCGCGCCAACGGCGCGCGGCCGACCGAGCGCAGCAAAAGGTCGTTGAGTAAAATTCTTTACGCGCTGACCACTTGGGTTCGAACGGAGGCATATAACCTTGGAGATCTCTGACAAACTCCTGTGTCTGTTCAGTGCTGACGTGACTATCGAGGACGACAAGTACGTCGTCGAAGTACCGCGCCGAGAAATCGAAACCGGGTCGGTCGAACCGGGCGAAACCTACCGCGTTGCGCTCATCTCGGACGATTCGGATTCGTCTCAGCAGTCCGAGTCGAAGTCTCAATCGGAATCCAAGAGCAGCGGCGCACCGTCCGAACCGCAACCCCCCGTCGAGGAGGGCGAAGTCCGCTACGTCGAAGTCGAGGACATCGGCAAGCAGGGCGACGGCATCGCTCGCGTCGAGCGTGGCTACGTCATCATCGTCCCCGACGCCGAAATCGGCGAGCGCGTCAAGGTCGAGATTACGGAAGTCAAGTCCAACTTCGCGGTCGGCGAAATCATCGAAGAGGACTTCTGAGACCCCCATTCTTTGCTGCTCGTGCGGTCGCTAGCGGCGACTGCGCGCTCCTCGACGTTCGACCTGCGGGCGTCGGGTTCGTTCGCGGTCTCTCGAACCCGTCTGCGGTGAGGATTGGAGACAACTTTATATTGTCTTTAGATACCCGTATCTACTCTATGAGTTGCTATACAATCCCCAACGCACAAACTACCTGTTTCTAGGGGGAATTCTCGACCTACGCGTCGGTCGCCGAGTCGCGCGAAGGTTCAAGTACCGGCACGGGACGAACCGCTCGCGTGTCGATTCATCGACCGAATCTCGGCCCGCTTTGGATGACCGTTCGCGCAGTGACGGTTGCTACGGTCGGCCGCGCAATTGCGTGTCCGATTGCGCTCGCGGAGGTCACCCGTCGTAGACCGACCCGTCCGGGCGCTTCGCGCCCTCGGAATCGTGGACTACGACGCCCTCGTCGGGGTCGGCGGGTTCGTACTCGTCGCGGACCGCGATGGCCTCCCGTAGTTCCCGGACCGCGCGCTCTTTGAGCGCCGCCGCGAGGTCCTCCGCGGCCTCCCGAGAGATATCTCTGCCCAGTCCCTCGCACTCGTGGGCGCGGACGACGCCCTCCTCGTCGACGGGTTCGCCCATCGGCTGACTCGTCCCGCCGAGCGCGACCGAGAACGGGTAGGTCTCGCAGATGAGCGGCCGGTCGCCGTGGACCGAGCAGGCACCCGTGCCGTCGTCGGACTCCTCGTAGAAGGTACAGTCGCCGCAGGTGTCGGTCTGAAGCGCCCACTCGAAGGTCTCGCCGGTGACAGCATCGTCGGTCCCCTCACCGTCGAGACCGTACGGCATCGGACGTGCGACGTCTCGCCAGTCGTACTCCGTGGCGTCTTGGAGGTCCCGCACCTCGTCGGGGAAGACGGTCGCGGTGTGGGGGTCGTCAGCCTCGGCTTTGCAACACGCCCCGCACCGCGTACACTCGAAGCCGATAGTTTCGATGGCGTCCGCGAGGTCGTCGGTGTCGAGGGCTTCGGCGTTTTCGAGTTCCGCTTCGAGGCTCTGCACACGTTTGCGTTGGTGTTGGTGGGCAAAAGGGTGTTCGTTGCGTCGGTGGCGTTCGGTGTGAGAGACTCGTTGGTCCTGCGAAATCGACCGCCACGACCGCTATCGAGGAGTCCTCGAAAGCCCCCGCCCGCGGCCCGTCGGCCGCGGTTACTCGTCGGAGCCCGCTATTTTCGCCCGTTCATCGTCCCACGCGACCTTGCCTTCGACGGCCAACTTTTCGAGGTGCGCGGCGGTCGTGGTTCGCGCGAGGTCCCGGACGCCCGAGAGGTCTTTGTCGTAGGCGAAGTCGAGTATTTCGTCCAGTGCGGTCGCGCCGTCGCGGACTGCGCCGAGGATTTTTCGCTCGCGGTCGAGTCGGTGGCGAATCAGGCGCTCGATTTCGGCGCGGGGGTCCTCGATGACGGGTCCGTGACCCGGATAGAGTTCGTCCGGATTTCGGGCGTAAAGTCGCCGGAGCGAGGTGAGGTAGGCGCGCACGTCGCCCTCGTCGGCACCGACGACGACGCTCCCGGCCGAGACAACGAGGTCGCCGGTCAGCATCGCGCCGTCCGCGGCGAGCGCGACGTGGTCGGGCGCGTGGCCCGGCGTCTCCACGACGGTCGCGTCTTCGATGACGGTACCTTCGCGGAAGGTCCGGTCCGGCGCGATTCCGGTGGCACGCTCGAAGCGCTCCTCGCGGCCCGCGCGCGCCCAGACGGTCGCGTCGCACGAGTCTGCGTAGTGGGCGACCGCGCCCACGTGGTCCGGATGAGCGTGCGTGACGAGGACGTGTTCGACCGAGACCGACGCGACCGCGGCGTCGAGGTCGTCGGTGCGGTTCGCGGGGTCCACGAGAATCGCCGCCTCGTCGCCGACGAGATAGGCGTTGGTCGAACCAGTGGGCGCGAGCGTCTCGGCCGGGACCGAGACCTGCTGGATGGTCATGCGAGAGGCGAGGTCGGCCGAGCAGAAAAGCGAGGCGGGTCGCAGTCGAGGCGAAGACCGTCAGCGGTCGAGGAAGTAGACCTGCTTGCGGGCGTCTTGGAAGCTGTACCGGGAGTCTACGAGGTCTTCTTCTTCGAGGCGGTTCAGGGCGTAGCGGACCGTCCGGTCGGGCAGCAGCGACTCCTCGGCGAGTTGGCCCTGCGAGAGGGGCGCGTCGGTCTCCAGCACCTTGGCGACCAGCTTGGCGCTCGGGGGGAGTTCGCGCAGGCGGTCGCGGAAGTCGTCTGATAACTGTTCGGCTACGGGTGGCTCGTCCGTGGTCGTACTCATACCTAACCTCACTCCGGAAGAGACGGGTAAATGTTGGCTATATGTTTATCAGTACACTCTTAACTCCTTAAGGCCATATAATGTCGCCTTAAATTCGTTTCTTGCCTTCCGGGGCGGCAATTATTACGTCGCCCGAGTCCGTCTGGTCCGGCATGGAGTCGATTCCCGAGTCGTTCCGCGACCTGTTCGAGCGCGAGACGTTCGCCAACTTCGCCACCCTGATGCCGGAGGGCACGCCGCAGGTGACGCCGGTCTGGATAGACCGCGACGAGGAGGGTCACCTGCTGGTCAACACCGCACGCGGCCGCCAGAAGGCGAAGAACGTCGAGCGCGACCCGAAGGTCGGGGTCTGCGTGATGGACCCCGACGACCCGTACCGCTACGTCTCTGTCCGCGGTGAAGTGGTCGAGGTCACCGAGGACGGCGCGGTCGAACACATCGACGAACTCGCGCGCCGCTACATGGACGTCGAGGAGTATCCCAACCACGGCGAGGAGTCCGGCTCGCGGGTAGTAATCCGGATTCGACCCGACCGCGTGGTCACGAGCGGCGAGTAGCGTTCACGCCCGCAACGGTCGGTCCGCGGCGTCGAGGTGCCGACCGTCCCTCGCAGGTAATCGTCGTCCCGGTTCGTCCGGCCGAGCGAACCGGCGTCCTCTCGGCGCACGAAGAAGTCGGCGACGAGACGGTTCCAATACCGTTTTAGTCCCCCCGCGAACTAGATTGAAAGGAGAATCGTGAAAGGAGCGGAGTGGTATCAGGCCGACGAAGTCGCCGAGGAGTACGAAGACAAGCGATTCTCCCGCGGTGGACGCCTCATCGACCGCCGGGAGAAACAGGCCGTCCTCGACGCTATCGGCCCGCTCGAGGACCAGAACGTCTTGGAGATAGCGTGCGGTACCGGTAGGTTCACCGTCATGCTGGCCGAACGCGGTGCCGACATCGTCGGGTTGGACATATCGGCCGCGATGCTCCAACAAGGCCGGAAGAAGGCTCAAAACGCCGGAGTCGCCGATCATCTCGAGTTCATGCGCGGTGACGCGGGCCGACTCCCGTTCCCCGACGACCACTTCGACACCGTGTTCGCCATGCGCTTTTTCCATCTGGCGGACACGCCCGCGACCTTCCTCTCGGAGATGCGCCGGGTCGCCAAGGAGCGAGTCGTCTTCGACACGTTCAACGCCCGCAGCACCCGGAGCGTCTACAACTGGTTGCTCCCGATGGGGTCGCACCTCTACTCGCGGGCCGACGTGGACAAACTGCTGGACGAGGCCGACCTCCACCTCGTGGACGCCGAACACGATTGGATTCTGCCCTACGGCTTCTACCGCAAGATTCCGGGGGCCGTCGCGGGACCGATTCGGGACCTCGACACGACCATCGGCGAGTCGCCCGTCGGCGACTACTTCGCGTCGGTCTCCTACTGGAACACGCGCGTCGAGTAGACCACGACGTGTTATCCTCCCGACTCGTCGGTGCCAGAGGCCGAACCGTTTTTAACCCTCGGGCGGGAGATTCGGGGGTATGGAGCTATCCGTGGTGGTTCCGACACTCAACGGCCGCGAGCGCCTCGCGTCGTGTCTCGACGCGCTCGCGGCCCACGCTCCCGACGCCGAGGTCGTCGTCGTCAACGGCCCGTCGGCCGACGGAACCACCGGGATGATTCGAGAGCGCGACGACGTGGACGTGCTGGTCGAGGTTTCGGACCGGAAACTCAACGTCGCGCGCAACGCCGGCCTCTCGACGGCCAGCGGCGACGCCGTCGCGCTGGTCGGGCAGGACAACGCGGTCGAACCCTCGTGGAGCGAGGGCGTCCGCGAGGCCTTGGCGGACCCGGACACCGATGCGGTGACGGGGCCGGTCCACCGCTCGGTCCGGGCGGGCGTGACCGCCGAAACTGAGGAGTCTCGGACCATCGACGGACGAGAGGTGACTTACTTCGAGGGCGGGAACGTCGCGTTCACCCGCGAGGCTATCGAGGCCGTGGACGGTTTCGACGAGTACCTCGTGACCGGCGGCGCGCGCGACTGCGCCCACCGACTCGCCGCCAACGATTACGAAGTCGAGTGGTCCCCGTCGGTCTGCGTGATTCACGACAGCGAGGAGGACGACGAGGACCGGGACTGGGGGTGGAAGTACCGCGCGCTGGCGTACCGACTCGTGAAGACCTACGGCCCGCGGCCCGGCATCCTCGGGCGGACGCTCCGTGACGCGATCTGGGACGGCGCGTCGAACGCGGCCGACGTGATTCGGGGCGAACAGGCGCCTTCGGGGTGGATAGGGAGCGGCAAGCGCGTGGCGAAGAGCATGGCAATCGGGTGCAAGGACGGTCTCTGGTCGCGGCTCCGCGACCGGAGCGACGCCAGAAACCCGTCGGGTCTCTCGGCGCGCGCCGACCGTGCGGTCGAGATGTACGACTGGCGGACGGAGGAGTCCTGCGACGAAGCCGTCGAGGAACCCGAGCAGTAACCTCGCTCGCCGGAGGTGGTTGGGCTCACTTTTCGGGGTCGGTCGCGCCGCCTTCGCGGAAGATGGTCGCCCGGACCAGCGCCTCGGTCGCACGCCGGAGTCGCTCGGAGACCGCCTGTCTGGAGACGCCCAGTTGCTCGGCGAGGTCCTCCAGCTCGACCGCTCTGGGCACGTCGAAGTATCCCATCTCGGCCGCGGTCCGGAGCGTCTCGTACTGTCGGTCGGTCAGGCCGAGCGAGTCGTCGTCTCGCTCGCTCGCGTCGTACAACTGCCGGAGTTCGAAGGTCAGCCCGTGGTCTTCGCAGAACGTCACGTAGTTTCGGAGGCTCTCGCGGTCGGGAAACCGGATGCGAGCGCGCCACCCGTCGCCCGCCCGCTCCGAGGAGACGAACACGCCGCCTTGGTCGGCCCACGAGTGGTAGGTCATCTGCTCGTCGCCCTTGTCGGTCAACTCGACCTGATACAGTCGCTGGTCGGGCAACTCCGCGAGGACGGTCACGTCGCTGATAGTCGGGTCGTCGGCCAGTCCGGCGTCGAACGTCTCGAAGTCGCCGTTCGACGCCCAGAACGCCAGTGCGAACGGTTTGGACTCCCGAGAGGTCTGCTGTTCGATAGTGACCTCCATCTCCGGGGCGGCGTCCACCGCAAGTCGAAGGACCGGTGTTTCTAAATAGAAGTCCGCAATGAGAGTCATAGCTCCGCTACCACGTCAGGAAATTTAACGGTACGGTTCGCCAGCGACCGGCTGAAACGGTTGCAACGGTCCGAAATAAAATGCAAAACGGTACGGGAACGAATCTCCGCTTTAAGTCCGTAGTGGTCGAACTCCCAGGCGATGGTACACCAAGACAGGACAACTGTCAGCGAGCGAATCGACCGCTCGTGTGAACTTCTCCGTAGCGCGTATCGACGTCGCATCATCTACGCTCTCCGGCGAGGCGGTCCGGCCTCCGTCGGCGAACTCGCAGACGTCGTCACTGCCGTCGGTCTCGTCGAGGACCGACAGCGCGCGATAGCTTCGCTGGTCCACACGCATCTCCCGAAACTTTCGGAAGCGGGCGTAATCGAGTACGAGGGTGCCGAAGAGACGGTGTCGCTCGCCGAGAGCGTCGAGGAACTCGAACCGCTTCTCACGGTCGCCGCGCGACAGGAAGTCGATAACGAGCATCTGCCGTTCTCCGGGGGGAATCGACGCACCGACGCCGTCGCGGGAAAGGTTCCCGAGTAGCCGTCGAACACCGCGTCATCGTACGCCGCATCGTCGTCGAACGTCGCGTCGCCGGTGTCACCGAAGCGCGATGCGGTCAGCTCTCGTTGCGCTCGATGCGGTCGTGCCACGTTTCGAGCCGCTCGCTCCCCCAGTAGCGGACTTCCTCGGTGCGGGCGTCGTAATCGACCACCCCTGCGTCCACGAGCTTCGGAATGTGGATGTGGTAGAGCGTCGAGTAGACGTGACTCTGCCCCGGTCGCTCGCCGGTCCGTTCGGCGCGTCGCTCAACGAGGTGGTCGCTGAGTTCGCTTACCGTCGCGGTCCGGTCCGAGGCGTCCCGGAGGTAGGCGACGATAGCTCGCCGGTCGTGGTTGGCGAGGAGTTCGAGCGTCGCGTCGAGCGAGAGGGTCACGCTCCCGGCCGGTCGGTCGTCGTGCGCTTTCGCTCGGTCCCGTCCGTCGTCGCACTCGGCCGGTGCGTCGTCTCGGTCGCCGTCGTTCCCATCGCTCTCGTCGTTTCCACCGTTTTCTGACATCCGGTTCCGCCTCGCGTACACATCGACGGGGCAACCCTAATGATTTTGCATAGTATTAGACGGACGGACAGCTTCGAACGAAGAGAGGCCCCGCGGGCGAAGTGACGGCGCTCAGAAGTCGCCGGGCAACGAGTCGCCGAGGACGCGACGGGCGTTCTTGTCGAACACCTTCCGCATGGCGTCCTCGGGCACGTCGAGGGTCAGAATCTCCATGACCGCGACGTTGGGGTGGGAACTCGGGGCACCGCTCCCGAACAGCACGCGGTCGGGGTGTTCCATCATCGCGCGCTCCAAGAGGTCCCGATACCGGACGTAGCTCGTGTCGAGGTAGCACTCGTCGTGGTTCTCCAGCAGGTCAACCGCCTCGGACATCAGGTCGCGGTCGAGCGGGTGGCCGCCGAAGTGGGCCAACACGACCGGCAGCGACCGCGAGAGCAGGGTCTCCTCGGCCGCGGCGGGTGTGAACCCTTCGCCGCCGTGGACCACGACCGGCAGGCCGACGTCCTCCAGTTGGTCCAAGGTCTCCTCGTCGGGGAGTCCGTCCTCGGCGGGGTTCAGCTTGAACCCGTGGAATCGGTCGTCGTAGGCGTACTGCTCTACGTCCTCCGGCGAGGTGTGGTGGTCCTTCCGGCGCGCGGCGAGGTTCCGCAGGCGCGAGGAGGCGCGCTCGCCGGGGTCGCGCGGCCCGTTGATGCGGGCGAACGCGAGGAACGGTCGGTCCACGCTCCGGCGCGCGACGGCGTTGTTCGCGCTGACGTAACTGCCGCCGTCGCGCGCGCCGGGGAACACCACCGACCTGACGACGCCCGCCTGATGCATCTCCCGTTCTAACCTGTCGGGACTTATCGCCCGCCCGCGGGTCTGGACGCTGCCGGCGTCGGCGTCGAGGCGCGCGTGTACGTCCACCACCCGGAAGCGATGCTCCAACTCCAGCATTGGAGGACGGTTCGGAACTCCGGTATTTTTCAGTGTCGGTTGCGCTCGGCGGGGAGATTCGGAAGCGCCGCGCGAGTAGCGGCCGCGATTCGCACCGACTCCGCGGTTCGCGGCGACTACGCGACCACTCGAACAGTCGCAAAAGAGGAGAAGAGACAGGTAAGAGAAACGGACGAGAGCGTTATTCGAGGTCGAAGCGGTCGAGGGTCATCACCTTGTGCCACGCGTCCACGAAGTCCTGGACGAACTTCTCTTCCTCGCTCCCGTAGACCTCCGCGATGGCCCGGAGCCGGGAGTTCGAGCCGAAGATGAGATCCGCGCGGCTGGCCTCCCACTCGACCTCGCCCGTCTCGCGGTCGCGCAACTCGAATACCTCTCTGGAGTCGGAGGTTTCCTCCCACTCGTAGCCCATGTCGAGCAGGTTCACGAAGAAGTCGTTAGTCAGCGTCCCCGGCCGGTCGGTGAAGACGCCGAGGTCCGAGCCCTGGTAGTTCGCGTCCAGCGCGCGCATGCCGCCGACCAGCACCGTCATCTCGGACGCCGTCAGGTCCAGCAGGTCGGCCTCGTCCACCAGCAACTCCTCGGTCGGCTGGTCGTACTCGCCGCCGAAGTAGTTGCGGAACCCGTCGACCTTCGGTTTGAGCGCCTCGAACGACTCGACGTCGGTCTGCTCTTGGGTGGCGTCGGTCCGGCCGGGGTCGAACGGAATCTCGACGTCGTACCCGGCGTCCGCTGCGGCCTTCTCGACGGCCGCGTTGCCGCCCAGCACGATGAGGTCGGCGAGCGAGACCCACACGTCGTCGGACCGCGAGCCGTTGAAGTCCTCTTGGATTCCCTCGAGGGTCTCCAGCACGGTCTCGAGCTCCGCCGGCTCGTTCACCTCCCAGCTCTTCTGTGGTTCGAGGCGGATGCGGGCGCCGTTCGCGCCGCCGCGCATGTCGCTGTCGCGGTACGTCGACGCCGCCGCCCAGGCGGTCTTGACCAGCTGGGAGACCGACAGCTCGGAGTCGAGGAGCTCCTCCTTGAGCTCGGCGACCTCCTCGTCCCCGATCAGGTCGTAGTCGGCGTCGGGGAGCGGGTCCTGCCACAGCATCACCTCGTCGGGGACCTCGGGACCGAGGAACCGCTCGGGCGGGCCCATGTCGCGGTGGATGAGCTTGTACCAGGCTCGGGCGAACGCCTCCTGGAACTTGGCCGGGTCCTCGCGGAACTGCTCCAGAATCTCCCGGAATTCGGGGTCGCGCTTCAGGGCGACGTCCGTCGTCAGCATCATGGGCGTGCGCTTCTTCGACGGGTCGTGGGCGTCGGGCACGGTGTTCTGTGGCTCCTCGTCCACCGGCTGCCACTGCCACGCGCCGCCGGGGCCCTTGTGGGGCTCCCACTCGTAGTCGAGCAGGTTGGCGATGTAGCCCATGTCCCAACTGGTCGGCGCGCTAGTCCACGGCCCCTCGATGCCGCTGGTGATCGTGTCGGGGCCCTTGCCTTCGCCGTAGTCGTTCTCCCAGCCGAGGCCCTGCTGGTCGATGGGCGCCGCCTCGGGCTCGGCGCCGAGGTGGTCGCCCGAGTCTGCGCCGTGGACCTTCCCGAACGTGTGCCCGCCGGCGATGAGCGCGGCCGTCTCCTCGTCGTTCATCGCCATCCGGCCGAACGCCTCTCGGATGTTCTCCGCCGAACCCTCGGTGTCGGGTTCGCCGTCCGGACCCTCCGGATTCACGTAGATGAGGCCCATCACGGTGGCGCCGAGCGGCTCCTCGAGCTCGCCCTCGTCGTTGAAGCGTTCGGAGCCCTCCCACTCGGTCTCGGGCCCCCAGTAGACGGCCTCGTCGGGCTCGAACTCGTCCTCGCGGCCGCCGGCGAAACCGAACGTCTCGAAGCCCATCGACTCCATGGCGACGTTTCCGGCCAGGACGATCAGGTCGGCCCACGAGAGCTTGCGGCCGTACTTCTGCTTGACCGGCTCGAGCAGCCGGCGAGCCTTGTCGAGGTTGACGTTGTCGGGCCAGCTGTTGAGCGGCGCGAAGCGCTGGGTCCCGCCGGTCGCGCCGCCGCGGCCGTCGACGGTGCGGTACGTGCCGGCGCTGTGCCACGCCATCCGGATGAACAGCGGGCCGTAGTGGCCGTAGTCGGCCGGCCACCAGTCCTGCGACGTCGTCATCACGTCTTCGATATCTGCCTTCACCTCGTCGAGGTCGAGCTTCTGGAACTCCTCGGCGTAGTCGAAGTCCTCGCCGTACGGACCGACGTTTTCGGCGTTCTGGTCGAGAACGTCCAGGTTCAGCTTGTTCGGCCACCAGTTGTTGTTCTGTCGGGGACTACCCATTCCGTGTGTGGGATTTTCTTCTGACATATTCGGTGTTCGCTCATCCGAGTGGATGGACCGCTATTACAAAAAGGAGGTGGTTTTAGGCAGACTTGTGTTCCGGTACCAAGAAATAATATTCCCGATTCGCAAAGTAAGTCAAATATCGCCTTCGTGTTGCCGGGTCCAGATGGGGGCTCCTACGCTTGGCGTACCACTTCGACCACGGAAGAAAAATTTATATAGAAGTTTAAACATCTTTTAGACGGGGAGTAATCATGAGCGAATCACAGTCCGGACAGCGACGCATGGGCGGACGACCGATGTTCATCCTCGCGGACGAGACCGAGCGAACGCAGGGCCGAGACGCCCAGTCCTCGAACATCTCCGCCGGAAAGGCGGTCAGCGAGGCCGTACGCACGACGCTCGGGCCGCGCGGGATGGACAAGATGCTGGTGACCGACACCGGCGACGTGACCATCACCAACGACGGCGCGACCATCCTGAACACGATGGACATCGAACACCCCGCGGCCCAGATGATAGTCGAGGTCGCGGACGCACAGGAAGAGGAGGTGGGCGACGGCACGACCACGGCCGCGGTTCTCGCCGGCGAACTCCTCTCGAAGGCCGAGACCCTGTTGGACGACGACGTGCATCCGACGACCATCGTGGAGGGCTACGCCGAGGCCCGCGACATCGCGCTCGACGCCATCGACGGTCTCGTGCTGGACGAGGAGTTGGACGACGACGTCCTGACGAACGTCGCCCAGTCGAGCATGACCGGCAAGGGAACCGCCGACGTGACGACCGAGAAGTTGGCCGAGGAGGTCGTCAGTGCGGTCCGCCACGTCGAGGGCGAGGAAGGCGTCGTCCGCGACGACGTCCGCGTCCACACTCAGACCGGCGGGTCGTCGTCGGCGACCGAACTCGTGGAGGGCGTCATCAGCGAGGCCGAACCGGTCCACGCCAACATGCCCCGCGAGGTTTCGGACGCAACCATCGCGGTCGTGGACGAGAAGTTCGGGGTCCGCGAGGCGAACGTCGACGCCGAGTACAGCGTCGACAGCGTGGACCAGCTCACCGCCGCGATGGACGCAGAGGACCGCGAACTGCGGGAGTACGCCGACGCGCTCTCGTCTGCGGGCGTGGACGTCGTCTTCTCGACCGACTCCATCGACGACCGCCCGGCCGCCTACCTCGCCGACGCGGGCATCCTCGCGTTCGAGAATGTGAGCGACGACGAGGCCCGCGCCGTCGCGTCGGCGACCGGCGCGAGTCGGACGAGCAAGGTCGAAGACGTCGAAGACGCCGACCTCGGGTGGGCCGAGACCGTCCGGGTCCGGACCTTCGCCGACGAGGACCTCGCGTTCGTGGAGGGCGGCGCGGCCGCGGAAGCGGTCACGATGCTCGTTCGGGGCGGTACGGAACACGTCGTGGACGAACTGGAGCGCGCCCTCTCGGACGCCCTCGACGTGGTGACCGCGGCGCTCGACTTCGGCGGCGTGGTCGCGGGGGCGGGTGCGACCGAGATCGTCGTCGCCGACCGGGTCCGCGAGGAGGCGGCGAGCATCGAGGGCCGCAAGCAACTCGCGGTCGAGGCGTTCGCCGACGCGGTGGACGTCCTCCCGCGCACGCTCGCGGAGAACACCGGCATGGACCCCATCGACGGACTCGTCGATCTGCGGGCCGCGAACGACGAGCGCGAGGGCCGGTCCGGTATCATCGCGACCGGCCAGCACGGCGAAATCGGCGACCCCGTGGAGTCGGGCGTCCTCGACCCCGTTGCGGTCAAGCGCGAGGCGTTCGAGTCCGCGACCGAGGCCGCGACGATGATCGCTCGCATCGACGACGTCATCGCCGCGGAGTAACGGCGTAGCCGCCTCGGATTTCGGGTCTCCCTCCTCACCTCGTCCGCGGCGGAGACTCGACGGACCGCCGCGTCTCCGTCTCGCGCTCGCGTGACTCCTCGCTCCGGCGCTTCGACCGAGAGCGGGCGAACAGCGCGAGTCCGACCGCGCCGAGGCCCGCGAGCGCCAGACCGGTCAGACTCCGGCGCTGCGTGGTCCGGGTGTACGCGCTCTCCTTCGAGACGTGCCGGTCGATGTCGCCGCGTTCCTCCAGTTCTCCGGTCGGTTCCTCGATGTTGTTCGGCGCGTCCCGGCGAGGAGACTCCGACTCCTTCTGCATCGGGACGAACAGCTTCTCCATCACGGTGTCGAGAACCCCCGCGGCGTAGTGGCCGAGCGCGGCCATGCCCTTGGCTCCGCCGCCGACGAACACGTCGCGCTGGGGGTTCTCCGCGGCGTCGAGGATAGCGCGGGCAACCGTCTCGGGCGTGTAGACCGGCGGCGGGAGCGTGGCCTCCTCGTCCATGTAGTTCTTCGCGTGTTCCGGGTACGGCGTGTCGATGGAGGCGGGTTTGACCAGCGTAACCGAGACGGGCGCGCCCTCCTGCTCCAGTTCCATCCGGAGCGCGTCGGTAAAGCCCTTGACGGCGTGCTTACTCGCCGAGTAGCTCCCCTGAAGCGGGATTGCCCGGTCCGAGGCGACGCTCCCGATGTTGATTATCGCGCCGCCGCGCTCTTTCAGGAGGTTCGCGGCTTCGAGCGACCCGTAGAGCAGTCCCCAGACGTTCGTGTCGAACTGCTCGCGCATGTCCTCGACCGGCGTGTCCTCCAGTTTGCCGTAGAGGAACGCCCCGGCGACGTTGACCCACGTGTCGAACCCGCCGTAGGCGTCGCGCGCGGTCGCCGCTATCTTCCGCACGTCGTCGCGGTCGCTCACGTCGGCGACGACGTAGGTCGCCTCGCCGCCCGACTGTCGTATCTCGTCGGTCAACTCCCGGAGGGCGTCTTCGCTCCGGGCCGCGGCGACCACCCGCGCGCCGCGCTCGGCCGCCATCCGCGCGGTCGTCAGGCCGATGCCGGAGGACGCGCCGGTGACGACGACGACCTGCTCTTCGAGGGGTTTCAGGTCCACGCTCATCGCGAATCTCCCTCGGTACTGTCCCCTGCGTCGCCGCTGGCGCTAGTGCGTTTGTCGGTGCTAACGCGTGCGTCGGTGCTGGTGCGTGCCGTCGCGTCGAGGCGGACGGAAGCGGTCGCGCGCTCCTGTCCGACCGACCTCGCGTCGGTTTCGGTTCGTGTCATGGTGGAAACTCCGACCCCCTGTCGGGATTCCTTACCAACATCACGACGTCCTTAATCTCGGTGGCAGAACCGTGGGCGAGTCCAAGCGAGAGCGAGACGAGTGGGAGTCAGCGCAGTTCCGCGCCGCCGGAACAGACCTCGGTCCGGTTCTCCAGCACGCCCTCGACGCCCACCGCGAACACCGTCTCGCCGACCATCGCCATGCTCGCCGCTCCGCCGGCGGCTTCGACCGCCGCGACAGCCTCTCGAACGTCGTCGGTCGGCAGGTCGATGGCTTGGGCGAACTCCCACGAGTCGCGGGTCAGTCCGGCTAGCGACGGGTCCTCGGGGAGCGCGTCGAGGGTCGCCGACCCCTCGCGGGCGATTCGTTCCATCAGGTCCTCGTCGGCCAGCGCCTCCTCGGTGGCGATGGGGCCGAACGACGAGTACTCGACGGGCGTCTCGCGTTCGAACTTCCGGGGGTCGCCGCCGTCGCCGACGACCAGTCCGCCGCGGTTCTGGACGAACACGTCGCCGAGACCCGTCCCGGCCTCGACCTCCGCGCGGTGGGCGAGTTCGACCAACTCCTCGCGGGAGTAGTCGAGTCCGAACTCGGCGTTCGCGGCGATGAGGGTTGCGAGGGTCGCGGCACCGCTCGCGCCGAACCCGCGCCCGATGGGAACCTCGGCGGTCAAGTCGGCGCGAGCGGCCACGTCCAACTCGCGGAGCGCGAGTTCGACCGGTTCGAAGTCGGTCGGCTCGCCGCCCAACCTGACGACCGGTTCCGTCGGGTCCTGTGCGTCTACTCTCCGTACGTCCGCGATTACGCCGTCGGCGATGGCCACGCTCGCGCCCTTCGACCGGTCTGCGGTCTCGGCGGGCGCGAAGACGGCGGTGACGCTTCCGGGGGCGAACGCTCGCATACCCGAGAGTGGGCGCGAGTCCCATTTGAACCCTCGGGACGCGGCGACCGGCCGACGACCGTTTACCGCTCGGGCGGGTAAGTGCCCGGCGTGACCGAACGCATGCACGCGGTCGCCATCGAGGAGTTCGGCGACCCGGAGGTCTTCGAGGACCGCGAGTTCGACCGACCCGACCCCGACGCCGCGGAGGTGCTGGTCCGGGTCGAGGCGTCGAGCGTCAACCCGGTCGAGTACAAGATTCGGCGCGGCGACCTGCCGCCGTTCGCGCCCGACTTCCCCGCGATTTTGGGATGCGACGCCGCGGGCGTCGTCGAGGCGGTCGGCGACGACGTGACCGCCTTCGAGGAGGGTGACGAGGTGTACGGCATGGTCGGCGGCGTCACCGGCGCGCAGGGAGCCTACGCCGAGTACGTCCCCGCTCACGCCGACCTGCTCGCGCCCGTGCCCGACTCGCTGTCGTTCGCCGAGGCCGCCGCGCTCCCCGTCGTGGGTCTCACCGCGTGGGAGATGCTGGTGGACAAGGCCGACGCGGGCGACGGCGACTCGGCGCTCGTCTACGGCGGTGCGGGCGGCGTCGGCCACGTCGGCGTCCAACTGGCCGACTGGCTCGGCGCGGACGTGTACGCGACCGGTTCGACCGAGCGCAAGCGCGAGTTAGCCGCCGACCTCGGCGCGTCGGCGACCATCGACTACACCGAGACCGACCCCGACGAGTACGTCGCCGAACACGCCGACGGTGAGGGGTTCGACGTTGTGTTCGACCCGGTGGGCGACGACCACCTCCAGACCGCATTCGAGGCGGTCGCGCCGTTCGAGCGCGTCGTCACTACTGAGTCGAGTTCGACGCAGGACCTCTCGGCGTTGCACCAGAAGGCGCTCTCGCTCGGCGTCGTCCTGTCGATTCTGCCCGTCCTCCGCGGGCAGGGCCGCGAGCGCGTCGGCGAGCGCTTCCGGCGAATCAACGAGGTCGTGGCCGATGGTGGTCTGAAACCGGTACTGGACGACGAACAGTTCGCGCTGACCGCCGAGGGCGTCGCCGACGCCCACCGGTACGCCGAGGAGGAAGATCACATCGGCAAGATTTCGCTCGTCCGGAAGGCGTGAGACAACACTCCGCTTTCGAGAATCCGGCCCGTCGTTTCGAGTAGCAACCTTTGTATCCGCACCCGCAGAACCCCGGAGCAATGACCGCGTTCTTCGACCGCCTCGCCGACCGTATCGAGCGAATCGACAGCATCGTCTCGGTCGGGTTGGACCCCGACACCGACCGCCTGCCCGACGACGTTCGGGACGCCGACCTGCCTCGCTGGGAGTTCAACCGCCGCATCATCGACGCGACCTGCGACCACGCCGCGGTCTTCAAGCCCAACGCGGCGTTCTACGAGGACCCGGACGGCTGGCGCGCCTTGGAGAAGACGGTCGAACACGCCCGCGACGCGGGGGTTCCGGTCCTGCTCGACGCCAAGCGCGCCGACATCGGCAACACCTCTCGGCAGTACGCGACGGTTCTGGACTCGGTGGACGCCATCACGCTCAACCCCTTCCTCGGACGGGACTCGCTCGCGCCGTTCCTCGACCGAGATGAAGCGGGATGCTTCCTGCTCTGTCGGACCTCGAACCCCGGCGGCGCGGACGTGCAAGAGTTGGAACTCGCCGACGGCGACCTCGTGTACGAGCGCGTCGCCGACCTCGCCAGCGAGTGGAGCGCGGCCGGCAACCGGAACGTCGGGTTGGTCGTCGGTGCGACGACGCCGGACGAACTTCGGACCGTCCGCGAGCGCGTGCCGGACCTCCCGTTCCTCGTCCCCGGCGTCGGCGCGCAGGGCGGCGACGCCGAGGCCGCCGCGACGTACGCCACCGCGACCAACGGCGCGGGTCTGGTCAACTCCACCCGCGGCATCATCTTCGCCGGCGAGGACTCCGACCGGTCGTACGCCGACGCCGCCGGAGACGCCGCGCGCGACCTGAAAGAGCGTCTGAACCAGTATCGCTGAGCTACCAGCAAGCGCTCGGTGACGCCTTCAACCGGCGAACGCTCTGCCGATCAAATCACACCTCTGGGTGGACTGAAAGGGGCCGCCCGCTCGCGGTCACGCGAGCGAAGCGAGGTTTCTGCCGAAGATATGTCGCTGAGCGACCGCGATCGGGCGGGGGCTTTCGACGCGTTCTCCTCATTGTTTTCGACAGTCATTCTCGTGGCCGTCGCCGAAGCATCTTCGGTTAGGGCGAAATCCAGAATATCAATGCGGCCTAGTACCGACACGCCTAATCGCCACCGCTCCTAATCGCCGACCGTGACTTCCGACTCGACGATTTCGAGCCGACCCATCTTCGCCGGCGTCTCCGTCGTCGTCGTCCTCGTGGCGGGCGGTATCGGCGCTATCGTCGGCGCGTCCGGACAGAAGCGCGAGGTGGCGATGAACCTGCTGGGCGTGGTGTCGTTCCAGATGTCGCCGGTCGTGATGGCCGCGTTCGGCATGGTCCTGACCGCGAGCGTGCTGGCGCTCCTGTTCGGTCTCGTCAGCGTCGCGTCCCGGTACGACGACGAGACCGGCGAGCGCGCCTGAGGCGGGACGAGCGAACGCGCTTCCGATTCTGCGACGACTGTGGACCGAACGCCGAGCCGAAGCCACAACACTGATAGAGGCGACCAAGGCTGAAACTCGCCCGGCACCTACGTGTCGAACGGAATGTCTGACGACCTCGGACTAACGGAGGCCGTGTCGATGGCCCTCGGAGGGATGATCGGCGGTGGCATCTACGCCGTCCTCGGGGTTGTGGTCAAGGTCAGCGGTCCGCTCGCGTGGCTGGCGTTCGTGCTGGCCGGTTTCGTCGCCCTCTGTGCGGGCCACTCGTACGTGAAACTGAACGAACTCACCGACGCGCAGGGCGGGTCACCGACGTACATCGAGTCGCTGACGCACAACGACACGCTCGCGGGGATGGCGGGGTGGACTCTGCTGTTCGGTTACATCGGGTCGATGGCGATGTACGCCTACGCCTTCGGGAGCTACTTCACCGACCTCGTCGGTATCGACCACGTCGTGGGCCTGCCGGTGCGCGCGCTGGCGTCGGTCGTCGTCGTCGCGGCGTTCGTCGGCCTCAACGCCGTGGGCGTCAGCGAGACCGGCGAGGTCGAGGTCGTCCTCGTCGTTATCAAGGTCGCAATCCTCGTCGGCTTCGCGGCGCTCGGCCTCTACTACGGCGCACGGCGCGGTCAGCTTCGGAGCGGAGCGGGGTCGCTCGGCGTCGGCCCCGTCATGGCGGCGGCCGTGTCGTTCGTGGCGTTCCAAGGCTGGCAACTCCTGATGTACGACCAGTCAACCATCAAGAACGCCGGCGACACCATCAGGAAGGCTATCTACGTCTCGATTCCCACCGCCGTGGTCATCTACATCGGCGTCGCGGTGGTGACGACCAGCCTCGTGAGCATCGGCTTCGTCTCGAAACACCCCGAGACCGCGCTTGCCGTGGCCGCCCGGAAGTTCAGCGGGCACCTCGGCTACCTCGTCATCTCGTTGTCGGCGCTGTTCTCGACCGCGAGCGCCATCAACGCCACGCTGTTCAGCAGCACCCTGTTCTCGAACGGCCTGATATCGGACGGGCTACTGCCCGACCGACTCGGCGACGACTCGTCGGAGATGCCGACGAAGCCCGTGCTCGTCGTCGGCGTGCTGACCGCGGCGTTCACCCTCTTCGGCAGTCTCGAGGGAATCACGTCGTTCGCGTCGTTGACGTTCATCGTGGTGTTCGGCGGCATGAGCTACCTCGCCTTCCGGCAGCGCGACCGACCGGAGGTCAGGGCGGTCGTCCCCGCCGTCGGCATGGTCGGCACGGGGCTGTTCCTCCCGCTGATGGTCTGGCACCTCTACACCGCCGAACGGCGCGTCTTCTACTCGGTCGGGGTCATCGCGGTCCTCGTGCTCGCGGTCGAACTCGTGTACTTCGAGACCGACATCTTCGGCCACCAGTCCGGACGCGCCAGCAGCGGAAAAGGCTAACCGGGCCTACTCGATTCTCACGTCGTCGCCGACGGAGACGCCGAAGGCCTCGTCGCCGCGGCCGCGGTTGACCGCCAACTCGACGTTGCCGTGGCTCCCGACCGTGACCAGGCGGTCGCCCGCGGGCAGTTCCGCGTAGGCCCGTGCGACGGGGGCGGACTCGCCGTTCACCGTCACCGAGTCGCGGCCGGTCACGAGTTCGCCGGGGAGATTCGTGACGACGTTGCCGAAGCCATCCACGACCAGCACCTCGCCGAGTGCGGCCCCGTCGCCGAGTGTGGTCCCGTCCTCGATTTCCGGTTCGGGAAAGCGGAGGTCCTCGTACTCGCCGACCGGAGCCACGTCCTCGAGCTCGTGGAACTCCTCGACGCCCGCCTCGTGAATCTCGGCGGCGGCGGGCGCGAAGACGTCCCGGCCGTGGAACGTCGTACTCTCGGTGTTCGCGTCGTCGTACGCGACCTCGAAGACCTCGATTTCGGTCGCGTCGGTGCGCTCCGCGAGTTCCCGGGCCGCCGGGAGCAAAACGCCGTTGTCGGGTCCGACGAGCGCGTGGTCGCCCGCCCGAACCGCCAGCGCGGCCCGGTCGGTGCCGACGCCGGGATCCACGACGACGAGGTGGACCGCGGGCGGGAAGTAGGGCAGGACCTCGCGGAGCCAGAACGCCGCGGTCCGCACGTCCTGCCGGGGGAAGTCGTGACCGACGTCCACCAATCGCGCGTCGGTTCGCTGTAGCATCACGCCCTTCATCGCCGCCGGGTAGGGCGTGCCGAAGTCCGAAGCGAGCGTTATCATGGTCGGCAATTCCGAGATGGTTCGGCAAAAATGATTGGAACACGAGTTTCCGGAACGGTCGGGTAGGGCGGGCGTTTTCTCGACACGTCCGACCGTCAAGTCGTGAGTCGCCCATCAGTCTCGATGTTCCACTCGCCGCCGAGTTCCCCCCGCGTGTACGTCTCGAACGTCCCCCGCTGGAAGACCGTCACGCGGCCGGTCTCCTCGCTCAGCGTCAGCGTCGAGACGACGTTCGGGCGCGCCGACGTGTCGAGCGCGCTCATGTGACGCGCCCCCATCCAGTCCTCGTAGTCGGCGATTTCCGCGGTTGACGGGCCGGAATCGTCGGGCTTCAGGTCCCGGAACCGAACCATCTGGCGCTGAAGCACGTCGTCGACGCTGACGACGACGGCTCCGTCCCGCGTCCGGGCGACGTCGCGTGCGGTTTCGTAGAAGCTGTCTAACCCGTCGCAGACCGTTCGACACCTGCTCACCGGCCAGTGGTTGTTCCCCATCGGGTCGGCGAACTCAGCCACGGTCGGCCCGGTCACGACAGCGACGTAGAGACCCGGACCTTTCACGTGTCGCGTGTCCCACTTCTCGAACTCCAGGCTGATACCTTCGAGCACGAAGGTGAGACAGTCGAGCAGTTCTCTGACGTTGGAGTGTGACTCGTAATCGATGTGAAGGTCGCCGTAGCCCATGCAGCGTCTATCGGACGAACACGCATAATCGGCGTGCCCGTCGAAACGCGTATCGCTCGCTCACTCCCCGTTGCTGTCGGAGTCGCTCACGCGCTGAATCCGCTCCAGTCCGCCGGTTTCCTCTACGACCTCGACCACTGCGTCCGGGACCAGCGACTCCCAGTCGTCGCCCGCTATCATCCGGTCGCGGACTTCGGTCCCCTCCAAGACGTGCCGGTCGTACATCGGCGACTGGCGCACCTCGACGCCCGCCTCCTCGAAGAGGCGGATGACGAGCGGATTGTTCGAATAAGCCACGTCGAAGTCCGGACTCATGCTCTGGACGTGGCTAACCCACACCGAGTTGCGGTCCAGGTCCTCGATGGGAACCGCGTAGGTCACGAGGTCCGAGTCCACCAGCGACTTGGTTATCATCATGATGCGCTCGCCCGCCGTGAACGGGTCGTGTTGGCTGTGGGAGTCGCCCGCACTCCCGATGCCGAGGACTAACTCGTCTACCTCCTCGGCGATGCTCTGGACCACGTTGTGGTGGCCGTTGTGGTAGGGTTGGAACCGACCGATGTAGAACCCGCGAGTCATACAATAGCGTTCCACGGTGAGGTTTTATAAGCGTGGCGAGTCGTCGCGTTCCGACGAAAGCCGGTTTTCAGCCCGTATCGCGGTGAGTTGGACGTAACCGCCTCGGGCGAATCGAGGGAGAAAGTATATCAATTCTCCAGCCCTGCATTCAGACACGTACAGGACAGTTCTATGAGCAAGGACACCGATAACGAGACTCCGCCGCAGGAGCAAGCGTCCGAGCAGGGGGGCTCGGCGTTCGAAGACCTCGGCAGCGATGTCGAACCCGACATCGCAGACGACGAAGCCGTCGAGGCCGACCTGCTGGGCGGGCTTGACATCGAGACCACCGAAGAGATAGAGATTCCCGACCGACTGGTGGATCAGGTCATCGGTCAGGACCACGCCCGTGACGTGGTTCAGAAGGCGGCGAAACAGCGCCGTCACGTGATGATGATCGGCACGCCCGGTACGGGCAAGTCGATGCTGGCGAAAGCGATGAGCGAACTCCTGCCGAAGGAGGACTTGCAGGACGTACTCGTCTATCACAACCCCGACGACGGCAACGAACCGAAGGTCCGGACCGTCCCGGCGGGGAAAGGCGAGCAGATTATCGAGGCCCACAAGGAAGAGGCCCGCAAGCGCAACCAGATGCGCTCGTTTTTGATGTGGGTCATCATCGCCATCGTGGTGGGCTACTCGCTTCTCATCGCTACCCGACCGCTGCTGGGCATCCTCGCGGCCGGCGTCATCTACCTCGCGTTCCGCTACGGCTCGCGGGGCAACGACGCGATGATTCCGAACCTGCTGGTCAACCACGCCGACCAGACCGCCGCGCCCTTCGAGGACGCGACCGGTGCCCACGCCGGCGCGCTGCTGGGCGACGTCCGCCACGACCCCTTCCAGTCCGGCGGGATGGAGACCCCGAGCCACGACCGCGTGGAGCCGGGAGCCATCCACAAGGCCAACAAGGGCGTGCTGTTCGTGGACGAGATAAACACCCTCGACATCCGCAGTCAGCAGAAGCTGATGACCGCGATTCAGGAGGGCGAGTTCTCCATCACGGGCCAGTCCGAGCGCTCCTCGGGCGCGATGGTCCAGACCGAACCCGTCCCCTGTGACTTCATCATGATCGCGGCGGGGAACATGGACGCGATGGAGAACATGCACCCCGCGCTCCGGAGCCGTATCAAGGGGTACGGCTACGAGGTGTACATGGACGACACCATCGACGACACCCCGGAGATGCGCCGGAAGTACACCCGGTTCATCGCTCAGGAGGTCGAGAAGGACGGCCGCCTGCCTCACTTCGACGAGCAGGCGGTCGAGGAGGTAATTCTCGAGGCCCAGCGTCGCTCGGGCCGCAAGGACCACCTCACGCTCAAACTCCGCGACCTCGGCGGTCTCGTTCGCGTGGCGGGCGACATCGCTCGCGCCGCGAACAAGGACCAGACCGAGCGCGAGGACGTGCTGCAGGCCAAGCGCCGCAGTCGCTCCATCGAGCAGCAGGTCGCCGACGACTACATCGAGCGCCGCAAGGACTACGAACTCACCGTCAATCAGGGCGAGGTCGTCGGCCGCGTCAACGGACTCGCGGTCATGGGCGAGGACTCCGGTATCGTCCTGCCCGTGATGGCCGAAGTGACGCCCTCGCAGGGTCCCGGTGAGGTCATCGCCACGGGGCAGCTCAAAGAGATGGCCATGGAGGCAGTCCAGAACGTCTCGGCCATCATCAAGAAGTTCAGCGACGAGGACATCACCGAGCGCGACGTTCACATCCAGTTCGTCCAGGCCGGTCAACAGGGCGTGGACGGCGACTCGGCCTCCATCACGGTCGCCACGGCCGTCATTAGCGCGCTGGAGGACATCCCGGTCGGGCAGGACCTCGCCATGACCGGGTCGCTGTCGGTTCGGGGCGACGTGCTCCCGGTCGGCGGCGTCACGCACAAGATCGAGGCCGCCGCGAAGGCGGGTCTCGACCGCGTCATCATCCCGGCGGCCAACGAGGACGACGTGATGATCGAAGAGGAGTACGAGGACCAGATCGAGATCATCCCCGTCTCCCACATCAGCGAAGTGCTGGAAGTCGCCCTCGCGGGCGAGGCCGAGAAGGACAGCCTCGTGGACCGCCTGAAGAACATCACCGGGTCGGCGCTCGAACGGCAGGTCGGCCGCTCGGGTACCGGCAGTCCCAGCCCGCAGTAACGTCTCCGACGCCGTTTTTCGTATTTTTCACCGAGCGCGAGAGCGGCGGCGTTCCTCGGCACGTCGGCCGCTCGGCCGTGCCAGCGGTCCCCACTCCTCGGGCGGATAGACATCTCTTTTACGCGACCAGTCGTAGCGTGATTCATGGGACTCACAAAGAGCCTCCTCCGCGGTATCGTCGCGTTCGTGGTCGCCGCCCTCGTCGCCCGCGCGTTCGGCGGGAACGGGACGAAGATCGGTCTGCTGACCGGCGGCTCCGTCGCAGTGACGACGTGGCTGTTCGGGCGGGACGACAGTACCGAAATCGAGTTCGAGGACGAAGTCGTCGCCGAGTAGCGGTAACTCCCGGCGCGGGCGACCGCGCGAGTTCGCAACTCGCAGTTTTCTTCGAGACGAGTCAGTCAGTAGCGTCGCGGCCGGGCGACGCCGCCGACCGAGGTCGTCGGTCCGGGTCTCGGTGAGAGAAGGCGACGAGCAACCGAGAAATACCGTCCGCGGTCGGTCAGATCTGCCACATCGGCGACCGGGTCGCACCGAACAGTTTGCGGTGGAGTTGCTGGACGAACCGATGGAGCACGTTGAACACGAGCATGATGGCGAGGACCCCGGCGGCGAAGTAGACGGTCCGGGCCGCGCCTTCGAGGCCGAGTTGCGAACTGCCCCAGAAGATTACGCCGCCGGTGGCGACGACCGTCGGGAGACAGACGGCCGCGCAGGCGACGGCGTAGATTGCTAACGCGGCGAACTCTCGGCCGTAGTGCACGGAGCGCTCTCGTAGGCGACGCGCGGCCGCCGTGGTCTTCTCGGCGAATGACATTCCGACGGTACTTCCGGGGCGACTGACATAATAGTTCGGGTCTCGTTAGCAGGGTGAGGGGTTCGGCACGTCGTCGGTCCGCCGACACCGACGCCGACCGAGGTGACCACCTGACACGTGGCCGAAAGCCACGAAAACGCGTTCGTAACATGACTATAGATTGCTAAAAGGAATCTACAGTGATGTCCATCCCCGAACCGACGCGACTTTTCGGACTCGCGCCCAACGCCCGAGCATGGACGCACTGGGCGACCTCGTGACCCGCGAGCGGCGGAGCGACGACAGCGCCCTCCTCGCGCCGCGCGAGAACCGGCGCTACGACTACCACCGGTTCTGCACGACCGCGTGGAAGACCGGCAACTTCTGGCGGCGGCGCGGCGTTCACGCCGACGCCGCCGTCGCGGTCGCTGACGACCCCGAACCGGAGGCCGTCTTCTCGTTTCTCGGCGCGGCCCTGCTCGGCGCGACGACGCGGTTCGGCCTGCCCGACGCCGCGGACGCCGCCGACCTCGACGCCCGCGTCGTCGTCGCTCGCTCAGACGAAATCGGCGACTACGAGGTCCCGCCGGGATGCCAGCGCGTCGGCTACGGCGGGCCGCCCGACGACCCCGCGATAGCGCACTTCGAGCGCGACGTGTGGAGCGAGAACCCCGCGTTCCCCGAGACGCCCGTCGAGAGCGAGGCGGTCGCGCTCGTCGCTCGCGACGAGCGCGATGAACGCGACGAGGCGAGGAACGCGGGGACCGACGCGGCCGACGGCCGCCGCGAGTTCTCGCACGCCGACCTCCTCGTGGCGGCGCGCGATATGGCCGACGACTGGAATCTCGCTACGGGCGACGCGGTGGCGGTCCGGGCACCGCTCGCTCGCCCCGGCACGGTCGTCGCGGGCGTGGTCGCGCCCCTGCTCGCGGGCGCGGCGGTGCTGTTCCCCGACGACGAGGCGACGGGCGACTTCGCGGTCGCCGAGGGCGACGCGCCCGAGGAGACGGTCGTCCGACCGGCCGACGTTCGGATAAACTAACTGTCCCGGCGCGAACCGGACCGTATGAGCGACGACCCGCTGGCAGTGACGCCGAGGCTCGGACTCGGGACGATGGGTATCGACGACGCCGACCGCATCGCGGCGGCGATAGAGACGGGGTATCGCCACCTCGACACCGCCCAGATATACGACAACGAGGCGGTCGTGGGCCGGGGCGTCGAGCGCGCGTCGGTCGAGCGGGCGGACCTCTCGCTGGCGACGAAGGTCTGGGCCGACAGCCTCGCGCCCGAGGACGTGGCGGCCAGCACGCGCGAGAGCCTCGACAGACTCGGCGTCGACTACGTCGATCTGCTCTACGTCCACCGGCCCATCGACACCTACGACCCCGAGGCGACCCTGCCGGCGTTCGACCGCCTGCGCGACGAGGGCCGGGTCCGCGCCGTGGGCGTGAGTAACTTCGACGCCGAGCAGGTGGCCGAAGCCCGCGATATTCTGGACGCGCCGCTCGCGGCGAATCAGGTCGAGATGCATCCCCTCTACCAGCAGGAGACCCTCCTCGCCGACGCCCGACGCAACGGCTACGCGCTCGTCGCGTATTCGCCGCTCGCGCAGGGCGAGGTGTTCGATCTCCCCGAACTGGAGTCGGTCGCCGAGAAGCACGACGCGACGCCAGCGCAGGTCAGTCTGGCGTGGCTCGCGGGCAAGGACCCCGTCGTCCCGATTCCGCGGTCGGCGAGCGACGACCACCTCCGGGAGAACCTCGCCGCGCTCGACCTCGAACTCGACGCCGACGACGTGGCCGCCATCGAGTCGATAGACCGCGAGAAGAAGCTGTTCGAGTGAGCTAACAGAAAACTTACTACTCCGGCCCCGCGACCGCTATCGGATGACCGACTCGACGTTCTGGAAGGGACTCGCGCTCTGGTTCGCCGGCTTCGGCCTCCTCGCGCTGTTCGGTGGCGCGGTCGTGGGCGTCGCGTTTCTCGGATTCGGACAGACTCCCGAAGCGACCGACGACCTGCGCGTCTCGAATGGTGACGATGAGCGCCACAGCGTCCGAATTAAGGCGATTCCTTCGAACGCGTCTACGCCCGGCGACTCGACGGACTCCGACGCGTTCGCCGAGGAAGTAGCGTCGCTCGGACCGAACGAGTCGGTCGCGTGGTCGAACGCGACCGCGGCGGGCGAGGAGTACCGACTCGTCGTGACCGTGGACGACCGCGAACCGAAATCGTTCGCGGTCACGGGACCGGACGACCTGTGTACGACCGGGGTGAGGGTCGAAGCGAACGCGACGGTCGAAGTCGTCGCGTCCTGCGCCTGAGTCGGAGAGAAAACGATTTTACCGCGGCCGGGTGTCTGTCGGATTATGCCCGGCGTAGCTTTCTGCCACGGTGAGCGCACCGCCCTCTACACCGTCGAGCGCGACGACGCGGCGTTCTACCAGCGCGGACGTAACCACCCCGCGGTCCGCGGTCCGCTCGGGTTGGCCGACCCGACGAACCTCGCGCAGGCCGAGGAGACCGTCGAGGACTGGGTGGAGCGCGACGACAGCGCCAATCTGCTCGTCTGTCTGCCTCCGGAGGAGACGGACGGCGAGACGCCGGAACTGACCGGCGACGGTGACGCGCCCCAGACGAGCGACGCCGAACCGACTCCCATCGGAACCGTGAACGCGTGGGAACTCGACCAACCCCGCGGACAGGTCTCCTACTGGCTCCTGCCGGCGTACCACGGCGAGGGGTACGCGACCGAGGCGATGACGCTGTTCCTCGACCACCTCTTCGACTCGCGGGCGGTCCGGGGCGTCGAGGCGCACGTGTTCGCTCACAACGACCCCTCCCAGACCCTGCTGGAGCGACTCGGATTCGCGCTCGAAGGGAAACTCCGGCAGAACAACTTCGTCGAAGGCGAGTACCGCGACGAGTACGTTTACGGGCTTTTGCGCGACGAGTGGGTCGAAGAGCGGTGAGTCGGCGCTACTTCGCGTCTTCCAGTTCGTCCAGCGCCTCGGGGTTCTCGATGGAGGACATGTCCCCGAGGTCCTCGCCGGTGTAGGTCGCCTCGATGGCCCGTCGGATGATTTTCCCGCTCTGGGTCTTCGGGAACTCGTCCACGAACAGCACCTCGCGGGGCTTGAACGGCTTGCCGAGTTCTTCGCCGACCTGCTCGCGCAGTTCCTCGCGGAGCGCGTCGCCCACCTCGAAGCCGTCTTCGAGGATGACGTAGGCGACCACGGCCTGCCCGGTGGTGTCGTCCGGAACTCCGACCGCGGCGGCCTGATTCACGGCGTCGTGGTCGAGGAGCGCGCCCTCGACTTCGGCCGGGCCGACCTTTCGGCCCGCCACGTTGATGGCGTCGTCGGCGCGACCGTGGAGGAACCAGAAGCCGTCCTCGTCCTTCTGGGCCCAGTCGCCGTGGTCCCACAGCGGCGGGTCCTCGAAGGTGGACCAGTACTCCTCCAGATAGCGCTCGTCGCCCGACCAGAGGCTCTTGGTCATCGAGGGACACGAGTCCCGAGCCACGAGGAACCCGCGCTCGTGGGTGTCGGCGATGGACTCGCCCTGCGAGTTCACGATGTCGATGTCCATGCCGAGTCCCGGCCCGCCGAGCGTACAGGGCTTGAGCGACTGGATGGGCATCGGCATCAGGAAACAGCCCATGATTTCGGTGCCGCCCGAGATGTTGATGATTGGGGCGCTGCTCCCGCCGACCTTCTCGTAGAACCACTGCCAGCTCTCGGGGTCCCACGGTTCGCCGGTCGAACCGAGCAGTCGAAGGCTGGAGAGGTCGTGTTTCTCGACGTACTCGTCGCCGTACTTCCGGAGCGCGCGAATCGCGGTCGGCGAGATGCCGAACGTCGAGATGCCGTGGCGGTCTATCATCTCCCAGAAGCGGTCGGGTTCGGGGTGGTCGGGCGCGCCCTCGTACATGAAGACGGTGCCGCCGAACGCGTGGTTGCCGATGAGCGTCCACGGTCCCATCATCCACCCGATGTCCGAGACCCAGAAGAAGCGGTCCTCGGGCTTGTGGTCGAAGCCGAAGTAGATCTCTTTCGCCGCCTGCATCAGCGCGCCGGCGTGGGTGTGGACGATGCCCTTCGGTTTCCCGGTCGTGCCCGACGAGTACAGCAGCATCGACTCGTCGTTCGAGTCCATCGACGCGGTGTCGTACTCGTCCGATTGGGTCTCGACGGCCTCGTCCCACCACTCGTCGCGGTCGTCGTGCCACGGGACGTCGGACTCCGTGCTACCGAACCGGTCGTAGACGATGGTGTGTTCGACGTGGCCGGCCTGCTCGATGGCCTCGTCGGCGGTGTCCTTGAGGAACACCTCGTCGCCCCGGCGGTAGAAGCCGTCGGCGGTGAACAGCACTTCGCACTCGGGGTCTTCGATGCGGGTCGCGGTAGCGTCCACGCCGAACCCGGAGAAGATGGGCACCGCGATGGCTCCGACCTTGAACGCGCCGTAGAGGATGGAGACGACTTCCGGGACCATCGGCATGTAGAGACCCACGGAGTCGCCCGCCTCGACGCCGCGCGCTTCGAGCGCGTTGGCGACCTTGTTCGACTGGCGGGCGAGTTCGTGGTAGGTAATCTCCCTGACCTCACCGTCCTCGCCCTCCCAGATGGTGGCGACCTTGTTGCGGGTCTCGCTGTCGGGGGACGCGTGGCGGTCCACGACGTTGTGCGCGACGTTCAACTCGCCCCCGTCGTACCACTTCGAGAACTGGGGGCCCTCGCTGTCGTCCCGAATCGCGTCGTAGTCCTCGTAGAAGTCGATGCCGAGGTACTCGACCAGTTCGTCCCAGAACCACTCGACGCCCGACTCCTCGACGCCCTCCACCTCCGAGGTCGTCCGTTCTATCAACTCGTCGTAGTCCTCGATGCCGTACTCCTGCATGAACTGGTAGACGTTGGTCGATTCCACGAACTCGTCGCGGGGTTCGTGGACGACCTCGTCCACGTCTTCGAGCGTATCCATCCTCGTAGTCCTCCGTACGGCAAATGTTGCGGGGACCTACCAAGTAAGTTGCTTACTCGCGGCAGCGCCGGCCAACCGCTCGCGCCGAGTCACCCGTACCGGGTCGCTCGCACCGGGTCACACCTGCCGGGTCGCTCGTGCCGGGGCAGAAACTCGCCGAGCGCGGACGCGACCGCCTCGGCGTCTTCGACCTCGGTGGCGTCCCGGCGAACGTCGCGCAGGCCCCACGCCGACCACCCCGCCCGCCGGACCACGATTGCTTCGTCGGTCACGTCGTAGCTCTCGAAGGTCTTCCACGGGACCAGTCGCTTGTGGACCGGACTCCCGGTGACGAGTCCCGCCGACGAGACGCGAAGTTCGCGCTCGTTCAGACTCCCGTAGAACCCCGCCGCTATCGGGAAGAGTATCTGGAACAGCGACTGGAGCAGGTCAGCGTGTAGCAGTATCCCCGCGACGAAGCCCGCGGCGCTGACCACGAGCATGCTTCCGGCGGCCCACTTCCCGAGCGTCCGGTCTCGCTCCGGAGCACGTGCGCTGAACGCCACAATCGGCGGGGAGTCCGCCAGCAGCGCCTTCGCGTGACGGTTGTGCGACGCCGTGACGAGACCGATGCCGGCGGCGAGTCCGGCCAGCGCGCCGACCAATGCGAGTCCCGCGACCGAACCGGGCGGAGACCCGCCGAGAAGCGCGTCCCACGCGAGCAGCGACGCGAGGTAGCCCAGCGGCGGGACCACCGCGGCCCAGACCCACCGCGTCGCGCCGAGTCGGACCGCCACGGTCTCGCGGCGACCGACACGTCCGACGACGCCCGCGACGAGCGTCAGGCTTCCGAGTAGCGCGACGAACAGCGCGCCGGGGTCGGTCGTCCACGCGAGCGCGACGCCGATTGCGACGGCCGGGGCCGCGACCGCGGCGGCGTAGAGACCGACGACGAGGCCGAAGAAGCCGTCCGTGTCGTCGGCCGACGCGGTGCCAGCGAGTTCCGTCATGGTTACTCGTCTGACCTGTTTTCCGTCTCGGAGCAAAAGCGTTCCCGTCAGGTCCACTCGATGTCCAGTCCCTCGTGGACGCCGAACTCGAGCGCGTTGACGAGGTAGTGAGCGACCACCACGACCAGCAGGCTCTCGGTCAGCACGAACGCGGCGGCCAGCGCGAACCCCAGCAGGCCCGTCACTGCGACGCCGCCGGGTCCCTGCGCGCCGTGGCCGATGGCGAACGCGACGGTCGAGAACACGGCTAAGAGCCACGGCGAGACGCCGAACCCGGCCGCGAACGCGCCGACGAGCGCCGCCCGGAAGAGCAACTCCTCGAACCCCGCGATGACGGGAAGGACGACCCCGAGCAGGACGACCCATCCGCGGAGCGTGTCGGGCGCGAGCGACTCGCGCAGGCCCTCGGAGTACTCGACGCCGGTGGCGTCGAGGACGACCGACGAGAGTTCGTTGGCGGCGTAGAGCGCCAGACCGAGGACGACGCCGACGCCGACCGCCGGCGCGCCGACGCTCCACGGGTCGCCCGACGCGACGCCGAGCGCGACCGGCGGCACGTCGGCCAACCACGCCGCGCCGACGATGGCCGCGCCGAACACGCCCTGACTCAGCGCGACGTTCACCAGCAGCGCGCCCGTCGAGAACTCGAGTTCCCCGTCCTCGTAGCGGTCGCGCGCTCGCCGGGCGTCGGTCTCCGCCTCGTTCTCGCCCCACGGCGAGTCGTCGTCGCTCGTCCCGTCGTTCCACGAGTCGTCGTCGCTCACCTCGCCGAGAACGTCGGCGGTGCGTCGCTCGGCCCGCGTCCGGCCGGTGTCGCGGTGTCGCTCGACGCGGGCCGCGCCGGTCGCGGGAACCCCTGACTGGGACTCGGGAGTCTCGCCGCGCGACTCCGCGTCGGCGCTCTCGCCGTCCTCCCCGGTCTCCTCCCCCTCGAACATCGCTTGGGAGGCCCGCGCGAGGACGATGAGCAGTCCGAGGACGAGCATCGTCACCGCGGCGAAAGACGGGTACTTCGGCGCTGGCGGCATCGCTATCGAGTAGGCACCCCGTCGTCAAAAACCTCGGCCCGCGAGCGCGACGGGAGTGCGCGGGTCGCCACGTCGGCCTGCGAGGGCGGCCGACGTTACTCGGACGCCGCCGCGAACGTCTCGACGAGTTCGTCCGTGAACGCCGCGAGGTCGTCGGGCTTGCGACTCGTCACGACTCGGTCGTCGGCGACGACCTCCTCGTCCACCCACTCGCCGCCCGCGTTCCGCACGTCGGTCCGAAGGCTCGGGTAGGAGGTCAGCGTCCGGCCTTCGACCGCCTCGGCTTCGACCAGCACCCACGGGCCGTGACAGATGCTGGCGACCGGTCCGTCGTCCGCGAGGTGGTCTCGGACCAACGCCACCGCCTCGTCGTCCGCGCGGAGGGTGTCCGCGCCAACGGTGCCGCCGGGGACGACGAGCGCGTCGTAGTCGTCGGCCGAGACGTCCGCGAACGTCGCGTCCACCTCGTGGGACTCGGACCATTCGAGGTCGTCGTCCACCGTCCTCGCCTCGCCGGAGTCGCTACTCAGGACTTCGACGTCGGCCCCCGCCTCGGCGAGGGCCCGGTTCGATTCGGAAAACTCGACTTCCTCCGTTCCTTCCTGAGCCACGAAGACGCCGACTGTCAGTCCGTCGAGCGGTCGCTGGTCGGTGTCGCTCATTCGAATCGAACTCGGGGACGGACGCGGAAAAGCCGACGGGCCGAGTCGTCGCCGGGCGAGGGGACGCCGGGATTCAGAAACTGTTCTTTATCTTCTCGAAGAAGCCCTCCTCGACGCTGACCTCCTCGCCGCCCGCCTCGGCGAACTGTTCGAGGGCCTCCTTCTGCTCGTCGTTCAGGCTCTCGGGCGTGACGACCTGCACCTGCACGTAGAGGTCACCCTGTCCGCGCCGCCGCAGGCGGGGCATCCCCTTGCCCTGCAAGCGGAACGTCTCGCCGCTCTGGGTGCCCGCGGGCACGTCCATCTCGACGCTGCCGTCGAGGGTCGGAATCTCGACGGTGTCGCCGAACGTCGCCTGCGGGAACGAGATGGGTTCCTGCCTGCGGAGGTCGTCGCCGTCGCGCTCGAAGTCGGGGTGGTCCTCGATTTCGACCTCGATGAGGAGGTCGCCGTTGGGACCGCCGTTCGGGCCGGGCGCGCCCTCGCCCTCCATCTGGAGGCTCTGGCCCGACTGGATGCCCGCCGGGACTTCCACGGAGAGGGTAGCCTCCTTGCGGACCGTGCCGTCGCCGCCGCAGGTCGAACACGTCTCGGCGTAGATTTCGCCCTCGCCGCCGCACTGCCGACAGGTCTGGGTCTGCTGGACCCGGCCGAGCGGCGTCTGCTGGACCTGCGTGACCTGCCCGCGGCCGTTGCACTCCTGACACGTGTGGGAGTCGGTTCCCGGCGGGTGCCCCTCGCCGTCGCAGTCCTCACAGCGCTCGGGCCGGCGGACGCTGACCTGCTTCTGGACGCCCTCGTAGGCGTCTTCGAGGTCGATGGTCAGTCGCGTCCGGAGGTCTTGGCCCTTCTGGGGCCGGTTGGACTGGCGGCCGCCCGACCCGCCGCCGAAGAACTGCTCGAAGATGTCGCCCATGCCCCCGCCCATTCCGCCTTGGCCGCCCATCCCGCCGCCGAAGGGACCGCCGCCCATGCCGCCGCGACCGCCGCCCGACCCGCCGTCGAAGCCGCCGCGCTTCTCGGCCTGCTCGAAGCGGTCGTGGCCCATCTGGTCGTACGCCTGGCGCTTCTCGTCGTCGGTTAGCACTTCCTTGGCCTTCTTTACCTTCTTGAACTTCTCCTCGGCGTTCGGGTCGTCGCTCACGTCGGGGTGATACTCCGTCGCCTTCTCGCGGTAAGCGTCCTTGATCTCGTCTTCGTCGGCGTCCCTGCTCACGCCGAGTACGTCGTAGAAGTCCTCGCTCATTCGTTATCCGCGTATAATCGACTGGGCTACTTGAAGGGAACGGGTTTCTACGAACTCACCGCGAAGCGACCAGTCGGCGAGCGTCGCGGTTCCACGTCGGACCTCGCATTCGTCTACTCGACCGAGGAACACCCAGAGATAGATAAAATTTGTCTTCCTTCAGATTGAAAGTATGCGTGGGTGATAGACAATTAATGTCAAACGACTCACCGTCACGCTCGTACTCGCACTGTGCCTCGTCACTGCTGGCAGTGGCGGCGTCTCCGCCGCTGACGCCGGTACTGACGACTGCATGCCCGCGCAGGGCACTTCGGTCACTACGCAGTCCGACGTGGGAACGCAAGGCTGTACTGCACCCATCTGCGGAAGTTGGTGTTACGACTCGGTCGCCACCGAACCGTAGTCGCGCGATACAGAACGCTTTTTCGTACGTCCGGTAGCGTCGTCCAGTCCCGCAGAATTGGCCCGAGTACAGCCGAAACCGACCCAATAGCGGAACGACCGTCCGGGTCGCCGAAATCCTCCCGGACGCTCTCGATACCACGAGCTATCTGGTTTTTACGGAACGCCGTCCATGCCGCCGTCGCCCGCTGGTCGGAAAAAAGTTCAATCCGAAAACGATTCCAGAAGAGCAGACGACTCTCGTCGCTACTCCTCGTCGTCTACGTCCTCGAAGTCGGCGTCCACGTACTCGTCGTCTTCGCCGCCTGCACCGCCAGGTCCGGCCTGCCCGCCCATGCCGCCGGGTCCGGCACCTGCCGCACCGCCGGGGCCTGCGCCGCCCGGTCCCGCACCGGCACCTGCACCGCCTGCACCGGCTTGGGCCTGCTGCTGGTACATTTGCTTGCCGATCTCCTGTAGCGCGTCGCTCAGGCTCTCGGTCGCGTCTTCGAGGTCCTCCTTCGTGGCGTCCTCGTCGCCGAGGACGTCGCGGACGTTCTCGATTTCGGCTTCGATGTCGGCTTCGAGGTCGTCGTCCACGTTCTCCTCGTTCTCTTCGAGGAGGGTCTCGGCGCGTTGGATGGCGCTCTCGGCCTCGTTGCGGGCCTCGATGCGCTCGCGGCGCTGCTGGTCTTCCTCTTGGTGCTTCTCGGCTTCCTCCTGCATCTCCTCGATCTGCTCGTCGGAGAGGCCAGCACCGCCCTCGATGGTGATCTCCTCGGAGTTACCCGAGCCTTGGTCCTCGGCCGTGACGTTGACGATACCGTTCTCGTCGATGTTGAACCCGACCTCGATTTGGGGCGTTCCGGCCGGCGCGGGCGGGATGCCCGTCAGCTGGAACTCGCCGAGCAGTTCGTTCTCTTCGGCGATTTCGCGCTCGCCCTGGAAGACGCGGACCTGCACGGAGGTCTGGTTGTCCGCGGCCGTGGTGAACACCTTCGACTCCTCGGTCGGGATGGTGGTGTTCTTGTCGATGAGTCGCTCGAAGAGACCGCCCTTGACTTCGATACCGAGCGAGAGCGGCGTCACGTCGAGCAGAACGATGTCGTCCACGTCGCCCGACAGAACGCCGCCCTGAATCGCCGCGCCCAGCGAGACGGCCTCGTCGGGGTTGACGTTCTTCTTCGGCTCTTGGCCGGTCATCTCCTCGACCTTCTCCTGGACTTGGGGCATCCGGGTCGAACCGCCGACCAGAATCACTTCGTCGATGTCGGACTTGGAGTAGTCCGCGTCTTCGAGCGCCTGCTCGGTCGGGCCGACGGTGCGCTCGATGAGGTCGGAGGTGAGGCTCTCGAACTTCGCGCGGGTGATGCTCTGTTCGAGGTGGACCGGTCCCTCGTCGGTCGCGGTGATGAACGGGAGGTTGACGTCGGTCTCCTTCCGCGAGGAGAGTTCGATCTTGGCCTCTTCGGCCGCGTCCTTCAGGCGCTGGAGGGCCTGTCGGTCCTCGCGGAGGTCGATGTTGTGGTCGTTCTCGAACTCGTCGGCGAGGTAGTCGATGATTGCTTCGTCCCAGTCGTCACCGCCGAGGTCGTTGTCGCCGTTCGTGGCGACGACCTCGTAGACGCCCCCGCCCAGGTCGAGGATGGAGACGTCGAAGGTGCCACCGCCGAGGTCGTAGACGAGGACGGTCTGGTCGGACTCGTCGTCCAGTCCGTACGCCATCGACGCGGCAGTCGGCTCGTTGACGATGCGCTCGACCTCGAAGCCGGCGATTTCGCCGGCGTCCTTGGTCGCCTGGCGCTGCTTGTCGTTGAAGTAGGCGGGGACCGTGATGACCGCCTTCTCCACGTCGTCGCCGAGGTACTCCTCGGCGTCGCGCTTGATTTTCTGAAGAATCATCGCCGAAATCTGCTCGGGCGTGTACTCCTCGCCGTCGATTTCGACGGTGTAGTCCTCCTCGCCCATGTGGCGCTTGATGGACTGAATCGTGCGCTCGGGGTTCTGGACCGCCTGGTTCTTGGCGGGTTTCCCGACGAGACGCTCGCCGTCGTCGAAGGCGACGACCGAGGGCGTGGTTCGCTCGCCCTCGCTGTTGACGATAATCTCCGGGTCGCCGCCCTCCATGACCGCGAACGCGCTGTTCGTGGTACCGAGGTCGATGCCCAGAATCTTGTTGCTCGCCATCTTGTTCGATACGTTGCGGGTTCTTCCGTTTAAGCCTTGCTAGTCTCGGCGTACGGCTTCACAGCCGCAACTCGCCGCCCTCTCGCGGTTTCGAATCTTCCCTGTGCCCGTGAATGACATACTTATATATCGGACCGCAATTCTACTCGTCGGCGAGAACGGTGATTCGAAGGCCGGTGGCTCGCGGGTCGGTCACTCCCCGTTACCGCCGTCGCTGACCGTCACCTGCGCGGCCCGGAGGACCTTCTCGCCCATCTCGTAGCCGGGTTGGTAGACGTCGGCGACGGTGCCCTCCGGCTGGTCGCTCTCGACCTGCATCATCACCTCGTGGCGCTGGGGGTCGGTCTCGGTGCCGGGTTCGGGCGCTATCTCTTCGACGTTCTCGTCGTCGAACACGCGGTCGAGTTCCTTCAGCGTCATCTCGACCCCCTCCTTCAGGCTCTCGACGTTCTCGTGGTCGTCCTCGACGGCGCGTTTGAGATTGTCGCGCACGTCCAGCAGGTTCTCCACGAGGTCCTCGGTCGCGCGGTCTTTCATCTGCTCTTGGCGCTTCTTCGCTCGCTTCTTGTAGTTCTGGAAGTCCGCGCGGTTGCGCTTGAGTTTGGATTCGAGGTCGTCGGCGCGCTCCTCGGCCCCCCGCTTGTCGGCTTCGAGTTGGGCGAGGTGGCCTTCGAGGTCGGTGGCGAGTTCGGCGTCCTGCGCGGCGACCTCTGCGACGAGTTGCGTGCTGTCCGGGCCGAGGTGGTCGGTCTCGGCCCGTTCGTCGCCTTCCTCGGCGTCCGCGTCCTGAGTAGCCTCGGTCTCCTCGGCGTCCTCTCGCACCTGCTCGGTGGCTTCCTCGTCGGTCATACGAGACACAAACGGTTGGGCGCGTTTAAGGATTCAGAAACCGGACCGGGGACGGAGTTCGTCGGTCGAACTGCGGGTCAGGACTCCATCACGCCCCGCCGCTCGAACGCCGCCCGAATCTCCTCGCTCACGCCCAACTCCGCCAACTCGTCGGCGACGTCTATCTCCGCGAACATCTCCCCGCCTTTCGGCGTCTTCTTCAGGTTGTTCACGTGGTAGAGGTACGACAGGCGGAGCAACCAGATTGCCTGCTCCACGCCGTCGTCGTCCTTCACGTAACGCGTCGTCCACCCCGACTCCGGGACGACGTGATGTTCCTCGGTCTTGCCCTCCTCGACGAGGGCGTCGCGCAGGCGCTTGGTGAACGGCACGTCCACGATACCCCAGCGGTGGACGTGCCCCACCTCGCGCGGCCCGAGCGTGAACTCCCGACCCTCGAACCGGTGTTCGTTGGTGTTGACGTGGGGCCACGCGGCGACTTCCTCGATGATTCGGTCCACGAGTCGCGCCGCCCGACGCTTGTCTTGGTCCCCCATAGTCCTATCAGAGCAACGCCGTCTGGAAACTTAATCTACCTGCCCGACTCTCGTGGAACGTAGGCGTGGCGTATCTTCTCCGCGAGACGTCGAACCGACCGCCGACCGACGGCAAGCCGTTTATGTCCCGCCGGCACCGAGAGGCGACCAACGTGGCCGACGCGACGCTGACCTTCGAGGAAGGGACCGTCCGCGTAGAGAGCGACGCCGACCTCCCGCACGCCGAGACCGACGCGCGCTCGAAGACCCAGCGAGCGCCCGGTTTCCGGTACGCCGCGCTCCGCGAGGCGCTGGACCGGCGGGGAATCGACTACGAGGATTCGGTCCTCGACGCGCCCGACCTGCCCGACGTGGTCTCGACCTACGAACTCCGCGAGTACCAGCGCGACGCGCTCGCGGCGTGGGACGACGCGGGGCGGCGGGGCGTCCTCGAACTCCCGACCGGGAGCGGGAAGACCGTCATCGGGCTGAAAGCCATCGAGGAGTTGCAGACCGCGACGCTCGTCGTCGTGCCGACAATCGACCTGCTGGAGCAGTGGCGCGGCGAGTTGGAGTCGGAGTTCGGCGTCCCCGTCGGGCAGTTGGGCGGCGGCGAGCAGACCGTCGAGGCCATCACCGTCTCGACCTACGACTCGGCGTACCTCCGGGCCGACGAGTTGGGCGACCGGTTCGGACTCGCCGTCTTCGACGAGGTCCACCACCTCGGCGGCGAGGGCTACCGCGACATCGCGCGACTGCTCGCCGCGCCCGCTCGGATGGGCCTGACCGCGACGTTCGAGCGCCCGGACGGCGCACACGAGGTCGTCGCCCAACTCGTCGGCGAACGCGTCTACGCCATCGACCCCGACGAACTCGCGGGCGACCACCTCGCGCCCTACGACATCAAGCGCCTCGAAGTCGAGTTGACGCCCGCGGAGCGCGAGCGCTACGAGGAAGCCAACGAGGTGTTCACCGACTACCTCGCGACCTCGAACATCCGGATGCAGAGCGGGAGCGACTACCGGGAACTCGTCAAGCGCTCCGGGTCGGACCCCCGAGCGCGCGAGGCCCTGCTCGCCAAACAGCGCGCCCGCGAGGTGATGATGAACAGCGAAGGGAAGGTCGAGGCGCTCGAATCCGTCCTCGCGGACCACCGCGACGACCGGGTCATCGTCTTCACCGCGCACAACGACCTCGTGTATCGCCTCTCGGAGCGATTTCTCCTCCCGGCCATCACCCACCAGACCGGCGCGGCCGAGCGGCGCGAAATTCTGGGCAGGTTCCGCGACGGCGACTACTCGCGCATCGTCACCTCGAACGTGCTGGACGAGGGCGTGGACGTCCCCGACGCGAACGTCGCGGTCGTCCTCTCGGGGAGCGGGAGCGAGCGCGAGTTCACCCAGCGCCTCGGTCGCATCCTCCGACCGACCGAGGACGACCGGCCGGCCCTCCTGTACGAGGTCGTCAGCGCCGAGACCGCAGAAGAGCGCGTGGCGGAGCGACGGCGGTAAGCGCTACTCGTCCAAGTCCCGAATGTCCGAGTTGATGGAGCCTTTGCGCACGAACTGGTCGTAGGTGAACTCGAACTCGACGGTGACGGTCTCCGTCTCGCCAGCGGCGACCGTCACCGGGACCTTCTCGCGGGTCGCGTCGGTGGCGGCGGTCCCGTCGTCGGCGGTCTCGTTGCCCGAGGCGGACTCGGCCGCGGTGACGGTCAGGTAGAGGGTGCCCGACCCCTTCGCGTCGCCCGAATTCTCGACCGTGGCCTCCACGACCAGCGCGCCGGACTCGCCCTCGCGGATGTTGGTCTTCACTACCTTCAGCGCGGGTCGGGGTTCGTCGCCGCCGCCCGCGCATCCGGCGAGGAGGGAGAGACCGCCGGTCGCGCCGACGAGCGCACCGTTTCGTACCATCTCGCGCCTTCGCATACGCGGGAGTCCGAGGCCACCGGAATGAGTCTTCTGTTGTCCGACCGTTTTTGTACGCCCCGGCCCTCTCTCCCGGTATGCTCACCAAGGACCTGCTTCGCGTCTCCAGAGCCGGCGGGGGCTACGCGCCCCGGTTCGCCGGGCGGGAACACCGGCCGCTGGCCGCGCGGGTCCTCGGCACGTTTCAGGGCCACGTCGGCGAACCCAGAAGCGACCTCGATTCGGCGCTCGCGGACCTCGAAGGCGAGGCCGACCACTTCAAGCTGGTCCGTGGGTTCGCCAAACTCCTCGACCGCGAGGCGGTCTTCGAGACCCGCGCTCCGGTCCCGCCCGAGCGCGCCCGCCGGACCGCTTTCGAGGCCGCCGAGCAGGTCGGCGTCGTCTCCGAAGCCGAACGCGACGAGGCACTCGGGCGCGCCGGCGACCGCCTCGCCGCCGACCCCGACGACGTCGCCGGCTCGCTGTACGCCGACTTGGACGAGCGACAGGTCCTCGCGGCGTTCGAGGCGCGCTGGGACCCCGACCAACTGCTCGCGCAGTACAACCTGTCGCTGGCCCAGACCGCGCTGTTCGACGCGACCGAACTCCGGGTCCGCACCTCCGACCCGAAGGCGCTCGTCTCGGCGGTCAAGCGCCTGCGCCTGATGTACGAGATTCGGAAGGAAGGCGACGGAGACGGGAACGGCGGACGCGAAACGGCCCTCTCCGAGCGCGAGGTCGTCGTCACGGGTCCCGACGCGCTCTTCCGCTCGACGCGGCGCTACGGCACCCGGTTCGCGCGCTTGCTCCGGACCGTCGCCAAGGCCGACTCGTGGACGCTCTCGGCGACCATCGACGACCACGGCACCGAACGCACGCTCTCGCTGTCGGACGCCGACCCGGTTCGCGTGCCGGGCGTCGAACCGGTCGCGGACGTGACCTTCGACAGCGGCGTCGAGGCCGACTTCGCCGCCAGATTCGAGTCGCTGGACTCCGACTGGGAGCTGACGCGCGAACCCGAACCGCTCGAAACCGGCGCGCGGGTGATGATTCCGGACTTCGCGTTCGACTACCGCCACGCCGACTTCCGGGTCTTCTTCGAGGTCATGGGGTTCTGGACGCCCGAGTACGTCGAGAAGAAGCTCTCGCAGCTCGAAACCGTCGAGGACGTGGAGATGGTGGTCGCGGTGGACGAGAGCCTCGGCGTCGGCGAGGAGATCGCCGCCCGCGACCACCGCGCGATTCCGTACTCCGGGACGATTCGGCTCAAGGACGTGCGCGACGCACTCCGGCGTTACGAGGACGAGTTGGTCGCCGAGAACGCCGCGGACCTGCCCGACGAACTCGCCCCGGCGGCCGACGCGATTTCGCTCGCCGCGCTCGCCGACGAGCGCGGCGTCAGCGAGGACGCCATCGAGGAGAAATCGTTCCCGGACCACGAACTCGTCGGGCGGACGCTCGTCCGGCCCGCCGTCTTGGACGCGCTCCGCGAGGAAATCGAGGCCGGGATGACGTTCTCGGCGGCCGAGGACGCGCTGGCGAGTCGCGGCATCGAGGACGCGAGCGCGGTCCTCTCGGAACTGGGGTTCGCCGTCGAGTGGGAGGGGCTGAGCGGCGGCACCGTGCGGGAGAAAGAGAGCGCGTAGTGCGAATCGAGCGACGGGGAAACCGGCTCAGAGGTCGCGCTGGCGACCCTTCGGCACCGGACTCTTGAGTTCGCCGTGGACGAACAGACCCACGCCGAGCGGTTCGAGTTCGCCGGCGAGTTCGTGGGCGGCGACCAGATACCCCCAGTCGCCGTCCCAGTCGAGTTCCTGGTCCTCGCCGCTGACGAACCGCCGGGCCTGCTCGCGGGTGAGTTCCACGACGTTCTCGCTCGCCTCGCGGCCGAACCGCTGGACCGCGTTCGTCGTCGGCTTCCAGTGTTCTTGGCGCGTCCGGAGGAACTTCATCCCGAGGGCTTCGATGCGGATGGGCGAGGCGACGTCGCCGCGGAGAATCCAGATTTTGCCCTTGCCCTTCTCCCAGAAGGTGTACTCCTCGAAGCTCTCGGGCGGAATTGCGAATCGCTGGTCCCACCAGTCCAGCACCTCCTCGCGGGTTGCGCGCCCCTCGACCTCCCGGTCGTCGGCCGTCGCCGGCAGGCGGTCGAACCGCTGGCCGTCGTTGGTCGGGGAGTCTCCCGTCCGTCCGTCGTCGCTCATCCCGTCACCTCCAGTTTCGCGCAGAAGAACCCGCCGGTGTCGTTGTGGTGGGGGTAGAACCGCTTCGCCTTCCGGACGCTCTCGTCGTAAGCCTCGCCCTCGAACTCGGTGACGCCGGGCCGCGAGTCGAGCGGGAAGTCGAACTCCACGAGTCGGCAGTCTTCGACGTCGAGCGCGTGGTCGAGGACCGCCTCGTTCTCCTCGGGCGCGAACGTGCAGGTCGAGTAGACCACGGTGCCGCCCTCCTTCGTCGCCTGAATCGCGCGCCGGAGGATGCCCTTCTGGACCCCGGCGACGCTCCGGACGTGGTCCATCGTCCAGTCGTCCAGCGCGGTCGGGTTCTTCCGGATGGTCCCCTCGCACGAGCAGGGAACGTCCACCAGCGCCTTGTCGAACGAATCGAAGTCGAAGGGCTTGAGCGAGAAGTTCCGCGAGTCGGTGTTCGTGACCGCGGCGTTGGTCACGCCCAGTCGCTCGGTGTTGAACCGCAACGCGGAGAGTCGCCCGAGGTTGTTGTCGTTGGCGACGACCAGCCCCGAATCGTCCATCAGCGCGGCGAGTTGGGTCGTCTTGCTCCCCGGCGCGGCGCAGGCGTCCCAGACGCGCTCGCCGGGTTCGGGCGCGAGGACTTCGGCGGGAATCGCCGAGACCTCTTCCTGCCCGTGAATCCAGCCGTGGTAGGACGCCCACGTACTGCCGGGGCTGTCCGTGTCCAACTCCAGCACGGTGTCGGACCACTCGCGGCCGGTCCAGTCGACGCCCTCCTCGTCCAGCGCCGCCGTCGCTCGCTCCGGGGTCGCCTTGATGGTGTTGACCCTGACGACCGACGGGAGCGGGCGCTGGCACGCGTCGAGGAAGGCGTCGAAGTCCTCGACCAGCGGTTCGTAGCGCTCCAGTTTCTCCATTGGCGTGTCGTTGGCGCGAGCCGCGTTTGTGGGTTTCGGAAGGGAGCGCTCGAAGCGACGTTCCGTAGCGTAGCTTTTTGCCCCGGCGCGTCGTCTGAGTCCCGTGCCCGTCAACCCGAACTTCCTCGAACGACTCCTGCTGTTCGGTCTCGACCGCGCCCCGACTCCGATGCTCGACCTGTTCGGCGCCGCCGGGTTCGAGGCCGTCGCGCTGGCGTCGAAGCTGGGGGTCTTCGACGCGCTCGGCGAGCGAGAACTGACCCTGCAGGCTCTCGCCGACGAACTCGACGCCAGCGAGGCGGGACTGGCTCCCTTCCTCGCGTTCCTCGACGCCCAGCGGTACGTCGCCGAAGACGGCGGTCGCTACCGCAACACGACGATGACCCGGAAGTGGCTGGTCTCGGACTCCGAGACGAACGTCGCTCCGTGGCTGGTGTTCTGGGACGAACTCGTCTTCCCGTTCTGGGACGAACACCTCGAAACGGTCGTCCGAGAGGGCGAACCGCCCCGGACTATCTACGAGTGGTTCGACGAGGAGCCGTCTCGGTGGGACCTCGCCCAGCGAGGGTTCCGGGCCGCCGCGAGCGTGCTGGTGGACGAGGTGAGTCGGAAGGTGGACGTGCCCCGCGGCGCGACTCGGCTCCTCGACGTTGGCGGCGGCCACGGCCTGTACGCCGCCGACCTCTGCCGCCGCCGTCCCGGGCTCGAAGCCACCGTCTTCGACTACCCCGAGGCTCTGTCGGTCGCTCGGGCCGAAATCGCCGAGAGCGGCCTCGGCGACCGAATGCGCGTCAGAGGCGGCGACTACTGGAGCGACGACCTCGGCGACGGGTACGACATCGCGCTCGTCTTCAACGTCATCCACGCTAACGACCCCGCGGAGAACGTCCGCCTCTTCGAGCGGGTCGCGGACGCGCTCGCGCCCGGCGGTCGCATCGTCGTCCTCGACCAACTGGAGGGGTCGGCGTCGATGCCGGTGAGTGCGGCCGGACTCCGCTTCGTCGGACTCACCTACCGAGTTACGCTCGACGCGGCGGTTCACCCCTACCGGTCGGTCGCCGACTGGCTAACGTCGGCCGGGTTCGAGCGCGTCGGTCGGACGCCGATTCGGCGGGCCAGTCCGGGGAACGCGCTCGTTCAAGCGACGAAGTCGGCCTAACGTCGCGGCCGTAGCCGTTACCCGTGTCTCTCCCGTCACCTGTCCTATGGCGAACGCGAACGCACCCGACGACGTGGACTGGAACGACGCCGCGCGCATGGAACTCGAACCCGACGCCATCCACGAGAGCGAGGACGGCTACTACTTCGACTGCCCGGAGTGTGGCTCCCCGGCGACCATCGAGAACATCATCGAGAAGGGCCGATGTAACGGCTACCTGAACGAGCAGATCGAGAGCGTCGGCTTCGACGTAGAGAACGTCTCCTGCTCGGCCCGACTCCAACTCGAAATGGCGTACACGTCAGACCCCGAGTCAGAGACGTGAGGCTCCCCGCTGGCCCGGACCTTTATGCGCTCACTGGCGCATCTTTCTCACATGGCATCCGTCACCGTCGTCGACGAGGACGTGTCGCTCGACCAACCGACCCTAATCGAGGGGCTGCCGGGCGTCGGACTGGTCGGCAAGATAGCGACCGACCATCTCGTGGAGACGTTCGACATGACCTACTACGCCAGCATCGACTGCGAGGGGCTTCCCCGCATCTCGGTCTACGAGGAGTCGAGTCGGGACCTCCGCCCGCCGGTCCGCCTCTACGCCGACGAGGAGCGGGACCTCGTGGCGCTCCAGAGCGACGTGCCGGTCTCGGCCTCCGCCTCGTCGGACTTCGCCTCGTGCGTCGGCGACTGGCTCGCGGACCGCGACGCGACGGCCATCTACATGAGCGGGCTTCCACACCAGAAGGAGGCCGACGAGGTTCCGTCGCTGTACGGCGTTGCGACCGGCGACGCCGGCGACCGACTGGACGACCACGACATCGCCCTGCCGACCGAGCGCGGTGCAGTCAGCGGTCCCACGGGCGCGCTCCTGCACGAGTCGGGGGCGCGAGACCGCGACGCCTTCGGTCTCATCGTGGAGAGCGACCCGCAGTTCCCCGACCCGGAGGCCGCCCGCGTCCTCATCGAACACGGCATCTCCCCGTTGGCGGGCGTCGAACCGGACACCGACGACCTCGTGGAACACGCCGAGGAGATAAGCGAGCAGAAAGAGCAACTCGCCCAGCGCATGCAGGAGGCCGACACCGACGAGAGTTCGCAGGCGCAGTCGATTCGGATGTTCCAATGAAACTTTTGTCGCGGTCGAAATCGCGCCTTCGGCGCGATTTCTTCCTGACAAAACTTTCGTGAAAAACGCGGCGGTCGTCCCTCCGGTCCTCCTTCGGTCCGTTCGCTTCGCTCGCGATAGAACTGTGGTGTAAACCGTACCGCAGGAACTACTGGTGCGCTCGCTCCCTCCGGTCGCTCGCTGAGTACCGTGCAGGCGTAAGTTGTCTGTTCGCTACTCCGAGTCGGCGGCTTCTCGTAGCTCCTCGACGTGATTCTCGATTCGGCTGAGGGCGGCGTCGGCGTCCATGTAGCCCTTGTCGTACTCGTCGTACACCGTATCTGCTTCGCTCAGGAACTCCGAAACTGCGTCTTCGAGGTCACTCATACCCTACCAAAGGCGGAGCACCGAGAAAGGTGTGGTGAAATCGCGCCAGTTCGACGGTCCACACGTCCGCCAGCATCTACGCGAGCGGAGCGAGCGCAGTTCGCCATTGCAGTGTGGTCGCCGTTGCAGTGCGGTTTCCACCAGCAATTCGACCGCGAGCGAACGACCGGTAGCGCGGCGCTTTGCGCCGCGAACTGCGAGCGGCGAAGCCGTGAGCAAGGGAGCGAGCGAGCGGACCGAGGGAGGACCGGAGGGACGACCGCCGCGTTTTTCATCGACGTTTTGCCAGCGAGGGAGGCCGAGCGCCCGTGGCGCTCGGTCGAGCGAGTGCAGCAAAAGGTCGTGGTTAGTATTTCGGGTCTGCGCCGGTCGTCTCGTAGATGTCCTCCATCAGCGAGTCGCGCTTGCGCTGCCACGGTTCCAGTCCCTGCGGGCGACTCGGGTACTTCTCGTAGTGGTCGATGAGGTCGTCGGCGAGGCTCTTGGTCTGGTAGAGGTCGTAGATGAGGTCCCAGTGGCCGAACGACTTGATGGCGGTCTGGACCTTGAGCCACCAGCCGACGTTCGCGCTACCGGAGTAGAGCGCCTCCGCGAGCTTCGTGGCGGGGAGCGCGCCCAGCAGGCCCATCAGGTCGTCCACGTCCACCGCGGTCGAGAAGATGTTGTACACGTCCAGTCCGGCGTAGCGCGCGCCGAAGTGGTCCATCACGCGCTGGTTGTACTCCCAGAGGTTCGCCTCGCTCACGTCGCCGTCCTCGATGGCGTCCATCGCGGCCTCCGCCGCGTACTTGCCGGCGTAGGCAGCCCCCGCGATGCCGCCGCCCGTGGTCGGGTTGACGTGGCCCGCGGCGTCGCCGACCGCCATGAAGCCCGGCGCGGTCGCCGAGTCGTAGGGGCGGCGAGTCGGGAGCGCCGCGCCGAGTTTGTCCTCGACCGTCGCGTTCTCGAACTCGGGTCGGGTCCGGAGGTCCCGCTTGAGGTCGTCCACGAGATGCATCGGCTCCTCGGTCATCTGGAAGCCGAGTCCGGCGTTGATTTCGGTGTCGGTCCGCGGGAAGTACCAGAGGTAGCCCGCCGCGCGCTCGGTCGGCTTGAAGACCAAGGCGTCGTCCCACGGCACCGGCTCCTCGACCTCCACGATTTCGCGGTAGGCCGAGCAAAACTGCGAGTAGGTGACGTTCGTGTCGAACGTCGGGTCTTGGAGGTCGGCCTTGTCCTGCAGAATCGACAGCGACCCCGCGGCGTCCACGACGACGTCGGCGTCGTAGCGCTGGATGTCGCCCTTCCGCTTGCCGCGGACGCCCGTGACGCGACCGTCCGAGCGCTGGGTCACGTCCTTGACCACGGTGTCGTAGTGGAACTCGACGCCCGCGTTCTCCGCGCCCTCGATGATGCGCCGGCCGTACTCCCAGCGGTCGATGACCGCCAACTCGCCGGGCACCGGGATTTCGAGGACCGTGTTCTCCTGCGGGATTTCGAACCGGCCGTGGTCCACGCCCGTGTTCGTGAAGGACGGCTCCAGTTGGGACTTCGGGATGGCCTCGGGGAAGGCGTCCGCGCCCTTCAGGGCGTCACCGCAGGCGATGTGTCCGGCTTCCTCCTCGTCTTTGCGCTCCACGACGACGACATCGTACCCTTCGCGCGCCGCGGTCGCAGCGGCGTAGCAACCCGCCGTTCCGGCCCCGACGACGACGATGTCGCACTCGTGCGTAGTCATGCCTTCGGCTACGTGACGGAGAGGGCAAAACTCTTTATGAGCGAATCGACATTCTGTCGCTTCGACGCCGACACTCTCGGCAATCTACGGGGCGCGCCCCGGCAATAAAGAGTTTAGTGAGGGAGTTTCGTACCACGAAGCATGACCGAGTACACCGTCGAGTTCGTCGGCACGGGCGAGAGCATCGAGGTCTCGGACAAGGAGACCATCCTCAGCAAGTGCATCGAGGAGGGCATCGCGCAGGAGTACTCCTGTCGCGTCGGGATGTGTCTGGCCTGCTCGGCCGAAATCGTGGAGGGCGACGTGACCCAGCCCGCGGCCCGCGGTCTCACCGACGAGGAGGCCGAGGAGTACGCGCTGACCTGCATGGCGCGGCCCGCAAGCGACCTGAAACTGGACCGCGGGAAGTACCCGTCGAGCATCGAGGACGACGTTTCGGCGGTGGAGGGCGAACCCGCCGCGGCCGACGACTGACTCCCTTCGAGTTCAGGTTCGGTTTCGATTCGCCTCTTACTCCCGATTCTCCTCGAACCACTGGGCACCGTAGTCCACCGCGGCCCGCTGGGAGACCAGGTTCGCGTCCGCGGGGCCGACCGTTCCCTCCGTCACGGCCTCGGGGCAACCGTCCTCGAAGTCCCGGCCCACGTCCGCGAAGTCGTCGGCGTCGTACGAGAGGTGTTCGAGCGTGATTCGCTTCGGGTCGCCGTCGTCGCCGACGACGGTCGTTTCGTGGGTCGAAACCTCCTGCTCGCGGTCGGCGCGATGCTCCGCGAGGTGGAACGAGGTGTTGGTGTCGAACTCGGTTCCGAGCATCAGAATCGTTCCGTCGCGGTCGTAGACTTCCGCGAGCGGCGACTCCTCGCCGAGTCCGTTTGGGTAGCTGTGGTCGACGACGATGGCCTCGGCGTCCGCGCCCCACGCCGCGAAGGAGTAGGTCGGGTGGCGACTCCGGTGGACGTCGGGGTACGTACGGAAGCACTCCGGAATCGCGCCCACGTTCCACGTCGGCGTCACCGCGGGCCGGTAGGGCGGGCGCTCGGCCCGAATCGTGTCCTCCCAGTCGTCCGGGACCGGCGGGTTCTGCCAGCCCTCTGGGTCGCTGTACTGAGTCGAGTGGGTCGGCATCACGAGCGTCCCCTCGTGGGAGACGGCCTCCATCAGCGCGTCTACCACAGCGGGCGCACCGCCGGTGACCCACCCGAGCGACGACAGCGACGAGTGGACCAGCAGGGTGTCGCCGGGCTCGACGCCGAGGTCGGCGAGGTCGGTTGCGATTCTGTCTGACGTGACCGGTTCGTCGGTTCGGTCGATTCGTTCTTGCATGCTCGGGGTCCAAGCGGTCGTTTCGCAGTCGTTCACTCCGAGCAACCGGTCCGGTCGGTAAAGGTCTTGTCGAGGTGTGGGGTGTCGTTCCACGATTCCCGGACGGGACGACGGAGACCGTTCAGGGCGGGCGCTCCAGCGAGAATCGGTTCTCGGTCGTCGCGTAGAGACTGCCTGAGAGTCGCCCCACGGCGTCGAGTTTCTCCACGTCCATCTTTCCGTCCGTCGTCACGTCGTCGTCCAGATAGACCCACTCGACTTCCCCGAGGACCATCGTGGAGTCGCCCACGTCCACCACGTCGTAGCGCGAACACTCGAAGGCGACCGGAGACTCGGCGACGCGGGGCGGCGCGACGACCGACGACTCGGCGCGCGTCACGTCGGCGTGGTCGAACTCGCTCTCGCCGGCGGGGAGAGTCGCGCTGGTCCGGTTCATCGCCTCGGCGACCGACTCGGTGACGACGTTGACGACGAACTCGCCGGTCTCGCTGATATTTCGGGGCGTGTCCTTCAGACCGCCGGGCGCGCCGCCGTCGTCCACGGGCGCGAACATCACGACCGGCGGGTCCACCGCGACGACGTTGAAGAAGCTGTAGGGCGCGAGGTTGTCCACTCCCTCGGGGTTAGTCGTGCTGACCCACGCGATGGGTCGGGGCACGATCGCGCCCGCCAGCGTCCGGTAAAGCGAGGACTCCTCGTCGGGGTCGAGTTCCATACCGAGAGATGGGAGTTGGCCGTGGAATGGTTTGCGCTTCCGGCGAGCGAGGCCCCGGAACTCGACTTGCGTGCGCTCGGTGACTCAAGCTACCGGCAAAGGCTCTGCGACCCAACCCACCAGCAAATGCTCGGCCACGCAGACGACTCGTCTGGGTGGACTGAAAGGGGCCGACCGCTCGACTGTGCCCGGACGACGGAAGCACCGCAGGCCGAAGGCCGAGGAGCGCACCGAGTCCCGGCCATCGAGCGGTCGGGGGCTTTCTACCTCGCCGTCCCGTCCGGTGGCGTTCGGCCATAGACACCGTTCATTGCAGATTCGGCCCTATTTCTCAATCCATCTCCGCGACCGCGCAGTTGTTCGGCCCGAGTTCCACCTCGAAGGCCGACTCGTCGTCCAGCGATTCTCGACCCAGATTCGCCGCGATGATCTCCTCGTAGTTGGCGGGCCGCGGCGGGAGCGAGTCCAGTACGCGCTCGACGAACGCTCCCCGCTCGTCGGGAATTCGGAGTCGGTCGCGCACCGCGTCGAGTCGCGCGGTGAAGGTGTCGTTCTCGCCGGGGTTCGGCGCACTGTCGGGCGTCCGGTGGCCGGGCGCGACCAGCGTCTCGTCGGGGAGCGCGAGCAGTCGCTCGGTCAGCGTGTCGTAGAGGGTGCCCGCGAGGTCGCGGGCACCCTCGTCGCCGCGTTCGAGGTCCGGGCGGCCGAACCCGTCCGCGAAGAGCGCGTCGCCCGAGAAGAGGACGCCCTCGTCGCGGGCGGACTCGCTTTCGAGGGACGCAGACGCGTCGCCGAGGGAGGCAGACGCGCCGCCGAGTCGGAGCGCGCTCAGTTCGGTCGTGTGACCCGGCGCGTGGAGTGCGGTCAGGGTCGCCTCGCCGACGCGAATCTCGCCGCCGTCGTCGAGCAGTCGCGGGTCGAGACCGTCGTCTGCGAGACCGCGCTCGGTCGCGCCGGCGGGCAGGACCGCCTGCGCGCCCGCGTCGTCGGCGAGTCGGCGCACGCCCGAGACGTGGTCGGCGTGGACGTGTGTGTCGATGGCATAGGTCAGTTCCGCGCCGAGTTGCTCGGCGTCGGCGACGTAGCGGTCGGCGAACGCGCGCAGGGGGTCGATGACCGTCGCCTCGTCGCCGGAGACGACCAGATACGCGAGACAACCGCTCGCCGGCCGGTCGTACTGGCGGACGGTCGGGTCGGCACCCAACCCGGCGGAAACCGGGACCTCGCGCGCGACGTAGACCCGCGCCCAGCCCGCCATCCCCGAATCGAGGTTTCGGGCGTCGATGCCCTCCTCGCGCAGGAGTTCGGCGACGGTCGCGCTGACCTCGCCGCGGGGACAGACCGTCACGACCGGCCCCCGGAGGTCGAGGTCCGCGACGAGTTCGCCGACCTCGCCGCGCGCCTTCGCCGCCGCGAACTCGGCGTACGTGACCTGCGTCGCGTCCACGCTCTCGCCGGTGATGCGCCACGCCTCGACCTCGTCGCGGTTGCGCACGTCGAGGAGGTGGACCGCCTCGCCGCGCCGGATTCGCTCGTGGAGGTCGTCGGGCGACAGCGAGGCGGAACCCGTGTTCTCGGCGGTGGATCGCTCGTCGTCGGTCATGGGAGAAGCTACGCCTCGCGGGGGGAAAACGGTGTGGTGGACGAGCGGGACGCCCACCGTGCCGGAAAGGGAAGCAATCAGGAACCAATCGGGAACACCGTCGAGAGCAACGCAGAATCACCCGAAATCCGTCCAAAGCGACTCCCCACAAACCTTCAAGCGCGACGACGCCGAACGCGAACGCATGGACGCCGACGCCTTCCCGGACGCGATTCGAGACGCCAAGGCGACCGAACTCGACCGCCTCGGCTCCCAGCAGGCGCTCGTCGCGCTGACAGACGCCGACCTCGACGCCGAGCGGGTCCTCCGGGCCGCCGCCTGGAGCGAACGCACCGCCAGCGAGACGTTCGCGGCGTGGGCCGAATCCGCGGGCGACGCGGGCGGGACCGACGCCACAGGGGTCTTCGCCGCGCTGGCCGACGAGGAGCGCGGCCACTACGACCGCGTGGTGGCGCAACTCGACCGCGAGTCTGACTCCGCCGACGAGTCCGATTTCGCCGACGAGTTCGACCTGGCCGACGAATCCGAGTCCGGCGAAGTGGACCCGATGCACGAGTACCTGCGGGACCTCGACACCACCGTCGAGCGCGCGGCGGGACTGGTCGGCCGGTCGCTCGCCGGCGACCGCACCCAGTTGCAGGTCGTGAACTTCTTCGTCAACGAGGCCGACGAGCGACTGGCCGACCTCTTCCGAGACCTGCGCTCGGACACGCAGGCGGGCGTCGAGACCGGCGCGGACCTGCTAGCGAGTCACTGCGAGGGCGAGGACGACTGGGAGCGCGCGACGGAGGTCGCCGAGCGGACCGTCCAAATCGCCTACGACGACTACGCCGAGACGTTGGAGGGGATGGGGCTGGACCCGAAGCCGATTTGTTGAGGGTCCGGCCATCGCCGTAGCTTTCTCTCTTTTTAGAAACGTCGATTCCTAGCCGGTTCCCGCAAACCTAACCGTCTGCACCCCCTACCCGGAACCAATGACGACGAACAGCGCTACCCTCGGCGGTGGCTGTTTCTGGTGTACCGAAGCGGCGTTCAAGGAACTCGACGGCGTGACCGCGGTCACGTCGGGCTACGCTGGCGGGCACGTCGAAGACCCGACCTACGAGGCGGTCTGCTCGGGCGACACCGGCCACGCCGAAGTCGTGCAGGTCGAGTACGACTCCGAGGTCCTGAGCTACGAGGACGTGCTGAAGGTGTTCTTCACGGTCCACGACCCGACGCAACTCAACCGGCAGGGTCCCGACGTGGGCACCCAGTACCGCTCGGCCATCTTCTACCACGACGACGACCAGCGCGAGGTCGCCGAGCGATTCATCGAGGAGTTGGAAGCCGAAGGAGCCTACGACGAGGACGACATCGTGACCGAGGTCGAACCGCTCGAAACCTTCTACGAGGCCGAGGAGTACCACCAGGACTACTACGAGAAGAACCCCAACGACCAGTACTGTTCGATTCAGGCCGAACCGAAGGTCCAGAAGGTCCGCGAGAAGTTCGGCGGCAAAATCGAGCAGTAGCGCTCGCAGTTGTCCTTCGCTACCAATCTCGAACTGCGCTCACCGAGTAGTCAGCGACGGTGTTCGCCGAGAAGGGGTCCCGTTCACCGCGACGTCGGCACCATCGTAACGTCCGTGTCGGGCCGGAGCGAGATGGAGGGCTTGAACTCGGTTTTCTCCAGCTTCGTCTCCAAGTTCCAGTTCCGGAGCATCGTCGCGAGTATCGCCTTCACCTCGAACTTCGCGAACCGGGAGGCGATACAGCGGCGCGGACCGCCGCCGAACGGGAAGTAGGCGAATCCCGGCGGGCCTTCCTCGAACTCGTCGGTCCAGTGCTCGGGGCGGTAGCTCAGCGGGTCGTCGTAGAACGTCGAGTCGCGGTGGATGGCCCACTGCTGGCAGGAGACGGTCGTCCCCTCGGGAATCGTTGCATGTCCGACCTCCTCCCGTTCCTCTTCGACCCGTCTCCCGAGTCGATTGCCGAGTACTACACGTTCGCCGCGGAGTACGTCGTCGGCGTGACCGATGGCATGAGCTTCGACCACGACGGCATCGAATCGACGGTCGAGCGCGCCAGCGACGCCCTCGCGTCGGAGAACCGGGAGGTCGAACCGGCGACGGCCCGGTCCATCGCATCGGTCCTGTTGGACGACGCCGCGTGGTATCGCGCCTACGCCGAGTGGCGACCGCTCCCGACCGAACTCGCATTCAAGTTCCGGTTCTTCCCGCTGATTCGCGCGCTCCGCGACGCGGCCGAGTCGTACAGTCGCCGCATCGGGTCGTTCTCGCATCCGCCGTTCAGTCGCCCCGCGGACGTGACGGTGGCCGGGCGACCGGTCTCGACTTACATCGACGACGCGCAGCGACAGTTCCTCCTCGGGGCCGCCATCCTGCAGACCGAGTGGTACGTGGACGCCGCGGACCACCACGGAGTCGCGGTCCCCGTCGGACTGCTCGAACGCTCGACCGAGGAGTTCGCCGCGTACTTCGCCGGGGAGCGCGAGGAGTTCTCGCCGCAGGTCCGGACGTTCCAAGCCGAACTCCTCCGCGAGAGCGTCCGGTGGGTCACGCGGTTCGAGCGACGCTTCGGCCGCGCGTCGCTCCTCGACGCGGAGGGCATCAGCGACACGGCCGAGCAGAACATCGACCGGATGGAGACGTTTCTCGAACGCGAACTACGTGCGCAGTGACCGAGGCGTTGTCAGTCGAAATCGGTGACGGGCGAAATGTAACGGGGGCATCCGAACCGTGGCCCCAATCATAATAGGGGCAGCGTATTACTCGCTTTCTCTCGTATTCAGGGGTAAGTGGTTGATTCGACCCATGAGTACGGAGAGAACTGGCGATTCACCTCGGTCACTGACGCGAGTCTTAGCCGAGAAAATCGCCCAACGAAACGGCTACGACGGTGACTGTTCCGAGTTCTGCCTGTACGAGGAAACGGACGCCGAAGCGCTCGAAGCCTTCGTGGAACGCACCGATGGTCCCCTGACGACCGAGGTTCGTCTATTCGAGACGGTCGTCACGATTCGGAAGAACCGTGATGGAGAGACCACCGTGTCGGTCGAACCGGTAAACGAACCGGTAGCGTGCGACTGAGGCGCGACTCCGGGAATAATACGATTGATGAGAGTTCACCGCGGGTTTAGCCCGTTCGAAGGTTCGTGACTCTTGGGACTCCAGTGCTGGCTCGTGCTTTGCAAAGAGTGAATCGCCCTCATCGACATCGGTCGCCTCCCGGAAAGCCTGTCCGAGGAGTCAGGGCAGGGAAATCAAATGGTCTCGAGTTCAGGGCCGGAGATAGAAAATATCAGTCTTGTCGGTGGAAGATTATTAGAGAGAGTAGTAGAGCGATGAGTGTGGCTTCCAGACCGAAACCCGGCATCGAGCCGTCAGTCGAGCCTTGAGCGTCGCTTTTTTCTTGAACGTCCGGGTCTCGAGGGGCGTAGTCTTCCGAATCGATCATTCCATCACCATCACTGTCTTTAATTCCACCCTGGTTTGTTTGAATCGTAGTCGTTGGTGTGGCCATTGTAGTTCGAGTAGTGGTCCTAGTTGGCGTGGCGAACGTGGTTTGAGTAGTGCTAGTTTGGGTAGTGGTCGTCGTAGTCTGAGTAGTGGTCGTTGTGGTTCGAGTAGTGATCGGTGTAGGAGTAGCCAAGTCCCCGTCGTCTTCAATTACGATCTGCCAATCGTACGGGACGGTATCCTTTGCTGCTGCATCGCGTAACTTTATACAATGGGTGCCAGCCTCTTTCGCATATATTCTCCACGACGCCGTAACCCCGTGCTCGAATCCGCGAATACCCGGATTCATTAAATACGTATTTTCGCTATTGGAGGTAGCGTGTTCTATATTGTCAAAAATGACGGTATCGGGATTGTTTCCCCAACTTCCAATCTGCAAGTCCTTCTCACCGTCCGGCACATCGAATTCGAAGTAGGCTGTATCACCTTTGTCCATAATCAAACGGAACATATCTGACTCTTGGTATGCGTCGATTGTTCCGCTGTGAGTCCCGCTTCCGATTATTCTCGCTGAATCGCATTCATCGGACCAGTCATCCGCTGCGACCGGTGTCGAAATCATACTGCTTACCAGAATAATTGCGACCACGCTAATCGTAACCTTACATCTCATGTACGGAAGCAGATAGATACAATATTATGGCACTGTCTAGTTACGCAGTTCTCGGGCAAACAGGGAGTACAGCGGTTCTTCGGCCGTTGCTAGACGAAAGGGATTCTCACAAGCGTGTTGAGGTGTTTGGTGAGAGCGGTGAATTCAGGTTGCTCATCGTTTCTGGCTCCTTCGTTCCATTGAACAGACACTGGTTTTCCAGGATTTGCGACTTACTCACCGGACCACTGTCTGCCGATTTCGCTTATCTAGACAGTGCCAATATTATGGATTTCCCGTTTTCATAACAGGCCGCTAACTCGCTATGGAATCTCTACAATTTAACGAAGCTCGTTCTATAGCGGACCAGAGGTGAAACTGGAGCATATAAACCTATCGACGGTCTGCGCTCGCCCACGGTCGATGATTCAGTTATATGCGGTTCTCGTTTGATACCCGAACTGCCGCATGTCCCCCGACTATCGGCCCTCCAGTGACCGACCTCGACGCGAGTTCCTCACGAAGTGCGGAATCGGACTCGTGACGGCGCTCTCGACCGCGACTGCCGGCTGTACGTCCGACCTCCCGCCCCTCGGTTCCCAACAGCGCTACGGACGTGTCGCCGTCCCGCCTGCGGACGCCCCCGAGTACCGACAGTGGATACCGTCCCCCGCGACCCTCGACGCCCCGGTCGAGCAGTACTACTTCGGTGTCCTACGACCGAAGGATATCCCCCTCGACGCCCCGGAACTGGTCGTCGCTCGCCGTGCGCACGCCAAAACTGACCTGGACTACTTCGGAATCGGCTTCGAGAACTACGACCGACTCGTCACGTCCAGCGTCGGAACGGTCGTCGAGGCGAACTTCGACCGCGCGACCGTCCGTCAGACGATCACCGACAGCGGCTACGAGCGGAGCGGCGAACATCGCGGCTACGCGGTGTTTAGTCGCTCGGACGTGCCGCGTCGCGTCGCAGTCGGTGATGGCGTCGTCGTCTGGACGAGCGAGTATCGACACGCCGCTCCGAACCTCGAAGCGCTCATCGACGCCGGCAAAGGCGAACGGCCTCGCTACCACGAGGAGAACGCCGCCGTCGAGCGACTCACGTCGAAAGCGGGAGGCAACGCGTATCTCGGTGTCAGTACGGCGATTCGTGGCCCAGCGGACCGTCCCGTGATGCGCGCCGACGCGTTCCGATTCGACGACGACACCGCCTATCAGGTGATCCACTATCTGTACGAGAAGACCAGGGTGCCGACGAAATCGGTGCTGAAGTCGGCGCTGAAGCGCGAGGAGTACAGGTTCGCCGACGAAGCCGACGGGTTCGACGTCCAGTTCGACGGCAGGCTGGCGACGGTCGAAACGCGAGTGCCGCTCCGCTCGACCGACCGACTCGACCCGGAGTACCAACTGCCCCAGGTGACGTGGGGAACGACCTACGACCGAGAAACCGAAAGCGTCACGATCCGACACGAGGCGGGCGAGTCAGTGCCTGCGGGCCGGCTCTTCTACGACGTAGACCGACCGTCTCGCCCCGGAAGAATCGACGAGCGGCAACTCTGGACCGGGACCGACACCGTCGCTGGCGGTGCAGAGACGACGATCGACCTGAACGGCCACCCGAACGCGACCGACGTGAATCTCGTGTATTCGACCGGAGGCGTGAGCTTTCACGTCCTCTTCGGTCTCGATCTACGGGGTGACGCCGATGAGTGAGAGTTCGGTTCGGTCGTCGCGGAGTGGCGGAAGGCGATTCGACGTCCCCGAGATGATCGAGTATGAAACCCGGAACCTATACACGGACTGGATGACACGTGAGAGTGACATGGCCGAGGTCGAGCTTGCGACCGTCGTCTCGCTACTGGACGACGAGCACGTACGGTCGATCCTGGTCGCGACGAGCGAGACCCCGCTGTCGGCCAACGAACTCAGCGAGCGCTGCGGTATCTCCACGTCGTCCATCTATCGGCGAATCGACCGACTGAGCGAGGCCGACCTCGTGGAGGAACAGACGCGGCCGCGGTCCGACGGCCATCACGAAACGGTGTACGTCTCCCGACTCGACCAGTTCGAACTCACGATACGTGACGGGGAACTGACGTGGAGTATCGACCGTCGGAGCGATGACGTCGCCGACCAACTCACCCAGATGTGGGGGCGGTTTTGATGCTCGGCATCACGTTCGGTTCGCCGACCGGCTTCCTCGCCGGCATCGCCGCGACGGGATCCGCGGTAATCGGGCTGTACATCGGCTATCAAGCGTATCGCGGGCTTCGACGGAACTCGGACCGGTCGATGCGCTGGCTCTCGATTGGAATGATTCTGCTGTTCGGGCTCACCTACCTGCTCGCAGTTGCCGGACAGGGACTCATCGCGTTCCGCGTCGTTCCGATTCGCCTTCAGAACGTGTTCCGTCTGCTCGTCAGAGTGACCCAACTCGCGGGGCTTTCGTGTATCGCCTACTCCCTTCGGATTGCAACGAAGAGATAATCGGACCAGTTTCCGTGAGGTGGATATCGTTCGATTCTCCGAATTTCCGCCGCTAGAAGCTCTTAGCGTTCGCCATGGCCGTCGAAGGTCCGTTCCGCGTTGTCGGCGAGTCGCCAGACCCACTCGTCACTCATCGTCCGTCGCACTGTCGCCGAGATCGTGCTCGCCCTTCACTTCGTCGCTGGAACTGGTCCGGCCCTCTGGGCTGTCCAGTTCGCTGGCGAGCGTCGCCTTGAGGTCGGCGCGGTCGAAGTTTCGGATACCAGAATAGCCGTCGCTCGTGGTTGTTGAGCAGACGGGGTAGGTCAGACAGCGGGAACCACACGTGGAAACCACGCGGGCTGAAAGGACGCTGCCGACCGTGCCGTCTACGTATTCAATTCGTTCGTCGGTACAAAACACCTCCGGTACGCATATCGAGTACGGGTCGGCCGTTCGAGACCGCTCTTTCACGAATTTCTTTGGTCGCTTACTGACACCCTGAGAGAAACGTGCGTATCGGTTTGAGAGTGAATGGGGCAAACGGCACGAAGAGGGTAAGGAGATGTAGTATCCGCGGGGATTCACCCTCGTTCTTGAACAGTAAGCCGTGAGATATACACCACGGGCTTATCGCTCAACTACCCAGAACACTAAGTTTCGGTGGTACGCGTGCAATTTCGTGCGACCCAGAATGACCGATTCGCGTATCCAACTTCGAGAAAATCGACTCGGTCGATTTACCGACCACTAACGGCTCTACGGAGGAATTAAGATTGACCGTAGAACGGGTAATTTCGGGATGGGCGCTACAGGATTTGAACCCGTGGCAGCTTGGTCCGAAGCCAAGTACTCTGTCCAGACTGAGCTAAGCGCCCTTACCCAGTCGTAATGCTTCACCCGTTTTAAACACAGTGATTTCGACCGGCCGTGTGCTGGCGTACCGAACTCAGTCGGCGACGACGCCGTCCCAGTCGATGCGGTCGATGACGCAACTGTCGCAGTCGGGGCAGGTCTGGCGGTCGAGCGAGAACGTCGCGCCGCAGTCCTTGCACTCGTAGGTCTCGTCGGAATCGGCCTTCCGGACCACGCGTGCAATTTTCTGGGCGAGACTCATGCTGCTACGAACACCCGTTTCTACAAACTACGTTAAGACAGTTTTCATTCGCCGCGGAGAGACTCTGCGGGAGACGTTCTGATACGCCTTTTTTGGGGCTCTCTGAACGTCGGTAACTGGGGGCTTGAGCGTCGCTACGGTGGCAACGCCAGCGCGAGATGCGTCGCGACGGCTTCGTCGGCGCTCGGTCGCGACCCGTCCGTTCGGCGCGTGATGTGGTCGGAATCGGCCGGCTCGTCGGTGCCGAGGAGCGCCGCGAAATTGCGCCGGACGAGCGCGGCGTCGGTTTCGGCGAGAGCGTCGAACAGGTCGGCACCGAGCGCGCGCCGGAGGTCCGCGCGGAGACTCCGGCCGGAGGCCGACCCTCTCTCGTCCCCGCTGGCCTCGCGGCGCGCACGCAGGCAGAGCCACGCTCGAACCGTCGCGGTCAGATACCGGCGGGCGAGTCGCTCGGGGTCGGGCGCGCCCGGAATCGTCGCGAGGTAGGCCGCCGCGTTCGAGTCCGCGACGGCGACGTTCTCGCCGACCCACTCGCGGACCGCCGCGGCGGACGCGTCCGGGTCGAGGGCGTCGGCCGCTCGCTGGCAGAGTTCCCGCTCCTCGTCGGCGACACGGTGGAAGGCGTCGCCGACGACCACGGTGTCCGCGCCGGCGTCGAGTATCGCTCGGGCGCGGTCTCTGGAGTCGATGCCGCCGCCGTACCAGAGTCGGGACCACGTCAGGCCGTCCGAGATGGCGTCGAGGGTCTCGACGGCCTCGTCGCCGCCGAAGGTGCCCGAGTACTCGAGGTAGAGGAGTTCGCTTTCGAGGTGGCGCTCGGCGGCCATCGCGCGCTGTTTGGCCTCCCGAGGCGCGAGCAGGTCCGACTCGGCGACGTTGGCCTCGCGCGCCGCGGCGCTGTCGGGGTTCTGGATGACGTAGGCCTCGAACACCGCGTCCGCGAGGAGCCACGAGGTGGCGAAGTCCGCGAGCGCGTCTTCGGCGAACGCGGGGAGCCACGGCAGTTTCTCGCGGAGCGTCTCGGGCACCATCTCCTCGCGGACGTACTCGGTGGCCTCACCCAACTGGCCGACCAGCGACTCGGAGTCGCCGTTCAGCACCTCCGGGATGGCCAGCAGGTCGGCCCGTGCGCGGGTCCGCGGGGTGACGTGGCGCGGGCCGCTCGGTTCGTGGAACACCGGGACCGAGGCGGGCGCGAGCAACTCGAAGGTCTCCTCGGTGTTGGTCGCGGTCACGTCGGCCGACCCGCCGACCGAGACCGCGCTGGTGTGGCGGAGATAGAGAGGGTAGAGCAGCGGGAGTTTCTTGTCGTCCTCGGGGTCCACCTTGGTGACGTGGGTCCAGTCGGCCGGAACCGGGTTGGTATCGACCGGCAGGGCGGTCCGTGCGGCCAGCGAGGCCCCGCGGCCGAGGCGACCGAGCAGTCGCGCGATGCCGTCGAAACTCGTCATACAGGCTACGACCCACCGAGAACGTGATAAATAGCTCGCTTCCGAGAGCGCGAGGAGGCCCGTCTCGCTATCTCCGGCCGACCGAGATAACACAACCCTGAAATACCGCGGCGGGCGACTCTCGTCCACATGGGTAGCGTTCGGTCACGAATCCCGGCGACTGCGCGGGCGCTCGTTGGCCACCTCGCGGAGTCGCGGGACCCGCGAGTGGCGACGATGGTGCTGCTCCGCAACGAAGTGGAGTCCGAGATAGCGTCGATGACCGAACGCCTGTTTCTGAGCGTCGAGCGCGACCTCCAGCGGGCGCGCGAGGCGGGCGAGTTAGAGTCCGTCCCCGGCGCGGCCGACGAGCAGGCGCGCTTCGACTACGACACGCGACTCGTGTTGCCCGCGATGCTGGCGCTCGGCCGTATTCACGTCGAGGCGGGCGACGTCCCCCTCGTCCGACTCGGCCGCGAGGTGGACCACGGACTGGTCGCCCGCGGCCGCGAGACGACTCGGAACGTGGTGCGCGCGCTGCTGGACGGCGACATGCGCGACGCCATCAACGACGACGAGTACGAGGACTTCGAGACGAACCTCCGGCCGCGAGAGCGCGTCGCCGAGTTGGCTCAAGCGAGCCTACAGGAGGGCGTCGAAGAGTGGTTCGAACGCGAGGAGACCCCCGAGGAAGTCCGCGCGGCCTACGAGCGCGCGGTCGAACTCTCCGAGCGCCACCAAGAGGAAGACGAGGCGTTCCGCGAGTTGCTCGACCGGTTCCACGAGTCGGCTCCGGACTCCGAGGAGCGCGCGGCCGCGGTCGAAGCCATCCGCGAGGAGTACAAGTTCGCCGACAGTGACGGGGCGGACCTGTTCGAGTCGGCGACCGACCTGCCGTACTTCGCCACCCAGTACGCCCGCGTCGGCGTCCTCTACGAGGACATGCTCAACATGTACGAGGCCGACCTCGGGATGCCGTTGGGCGAGGGGTTCAAGCGCGCTATCGTCCTGATGGTCGTCGGCGCACAGATCGGTCTCGACGACACCGACGACTATCCGGAGGACCGAGGGACGCAACTGACGCCCGTCACCGCGGAACTGAACGTCGCCGACAGTCCGGACGTCGGCAGAGCGCGCGTCAGGAAAATTACGAACGCCTACCTCGACCGGGCCGACGAATGTGCCGACGACGGCGACCACCTCACGCGCATCGCCATCGAGTACATCCGTCAGCAGTCGCTCGACCGCATCGAGCGGTTGGAGAGTTGATAGCCTATCGAGGCCTGTTCCACGATCGAGACAGTAATCAAAAAGAATATAAGCAGGAGAGAATATTTTACTGCCAGACGACGCCGGGACGGGACTGGCCGCGGCCCCGTCCCGATCCCGACTCTACCCGAGAAACTGCCATGTACGGATTGGGAGAGGTCTGTCCGGGGGTCGAGGTCGAACCGGGGACGAATCTCCTGGTGGCCGGGCCGCCGATGACGGGCAAACGAACTCTCGCTCTCGAGATTCTCGCGCACGGTAACCGTCGCGGGGACGGCACTATCGTCGTCACGACGAAAGATGGCGGCGAGGAGGTGCGTGAGGACCTCCGTGAGAGACTCGGCCGCGACGAGAGTGCGCCAATCGGTATCGTGGATTGTGTTTCCAAGCAACAAGGCATGAACCCCGTGCAAAGCGAGGGCATCGCCTACGCCTCCTCGCCGAAGGATATGACCGGCATCGGGATTCAGCTCTCGGAGTTCCTGCAGGGGTTCTACAAGGACCAGGGCGTCCAGCGCAACCGCATCCTGCTCCACTCGCTCTCGACGCTGTTGATGTACTCGAACCTCCAGACGGTGTTTCGGTTCCTCCACGTGTTCACGGGCCGGGTCCAGAGCGCCGACGCGCTGGGTATCTTCGTCATCGACTCGACCGCCCACGACCGGCAGACGATGAGTACGCTCCAGCAGTTGTTCGACGGCCAAATCGAGGTCCGCAAGGGCGAGGACAGCCGGTCGGAACTCCGCGTGAAGGGCGTCGGCGAGAACACCGACTGGCGACCGGTTCCGGAGTTCTGAGTCGGCTACTTTCGTGCGCTCACGACACGCGCTACTCGGCGTGCGCTGGCGCGACTCCGAAATTCCTGTTTTCTCCCCTACCTCAACCCTTTTGCACGCAGGCGGCGTCACGTCGGGTATGCCCGTAGAGAGCGACGCCGAACTGCGCGAGATTCTCGGCATGACCCGCGTCGCGGTCGTCGGGTGTTCCTCGACGCCCGGCAAGGACGCCCACGAGATTCCGAAGTACCTGCTCGACAACGGCTACGAGGTGATTCCGGTCAACCCGACCGCCGACGAGATATTCGGGCGGACGGCCTACGACTCTCTCGCGGCGGTCGAAGCGGAGATAGACGTCGTGAACGTGTTCCGACCGAGCGACGAGGTGGAGGGCATCGTGGACGACGCGCTGGCCCGCGACGACGTGGCGGTCGTCTGGACGCAACTGAACATCGCCGACGACGAGGCCGCCGCGCGCGCCGAGGACGCGGGACTGCGCGTCGTACAGGACAAGTGCATCAAGGTCGAACACCAGCGGTTGGTGTCCTGAAAGAGCGGTCGGCGACTTCGCTCAGCGAAGTCGCCGAACCAATCGCAGGAACAGCGATACGGCGGTGCCGAGACCGGGCACGCGCGACGAGAGCGCCGCGGCCCCCACGAGCAGGAGGCCGCTCTTCTTGCGGCCGCGGGCGAACGCCATCGCGGCGTCCACCAGCGTCGAGACGATGCTGAGTTTGTTCATCGACTTGGATTTGAGATTCGCCATTGGACGAGAGTCTACGACTTCCAGACGTAAATAGACCGCTCCGCCGCCGGTCCGAGGCGGACCGGCGGCGGAGCGACGAACTCGCCCCGACGGAGCCGTTTTGTCCGTCGAGCGCGTATCGCCGGTAATGAGTACCGCCGACACCTCCACCGTCTTTCTCGACTTGGACGAGACCATCTGCGAGCATCCCCGTTCGACCGCCGACCGGCTCGCCGACGCCTTCGACGCGGCGGGCGTCGAACCGTTCTTCGACGTGCCCGACTTCCGGCGACGGCTGGCGCGCGTGACCGCCGACTCCGCGGTCGAACTCCGCGAGAAATGCTTCGCGGGCATCGCCGACGAACTGGGCCGCGACCCCGCCGACGCGCTGGCGGTCGCCCGAGCCTACGAGGACCCCGACCCGACCGAAGTCGAGTTCCTGCCCGGCGCGGAGGCGGCGCTCGACGCACTCGCGGCGGGCCACGACCTCGCTCTCGTGACCAACGGCGACCGCGAGACCCAGCGCGCGAAACTCGCTGCGCTCGGCATCGAAGACCGCTTCGCCGCGGCGACGTACGCGGGTTCGACCGGCGTCGTCAAGCCCGACCCCGACCCGTTCCACCGGACGCTCTCGGCGCTCGGTATCGAAGCGAGCGAGGCGGTCCACGTCGGCAACTCCCTGCGCTCGGACGTGGCTGGCGCGCAGGCCGCCGGGATGGAGGCGGTCTGGCTGGCGCGCGTCGAGGAGGACGCCGACTGCGTGCCGGAGTACCGCATCGACTCGATGCGCGACCTGCACGCGCCGCCGTGGGTGTAAACAATCGAACACCCACTTCACGAAACGGAAAATAGTTCTCGAACGAATATTCGACCACTGCGTCCGTATCGCTATCCTTCCCACTCCTCGAACGAGCGGTAGATGCCCTTCGAGAGGTACCGCTCGCTGGAGTCGGGGAACACCGTCACCACCGAGTCGTGGGGCGCGTCGATTTCGCCGTCGCGGATGCGCTCGGCGACGTGCCGGGCCGCCGCGCTGGCCGCGCCGGAACTCGACGCGACGAGGTGGCCCTCCTCCGCGGCGAGACGCTTCAGTTCGTCGTGGGCGTGGCGGTCCGAGACCTGCAACACCTCGTCCACGAGACTGGGGTCGAACAGTTCGTTCGTATCGAGGTCGTGCGTGCCGATGCCCTCGATTTTGTAGTCGGCTTCCTCCACGTCCTCGCCCTGCGTCTCCGAGTAGACCGACCCCTCGGGTTCGACCGCGGTGACGTGGACGTCGGGGTCCCGTTCGAGCGCGTACTCGGCGATACCCATCAGCGTGCCCGCGGTGCCACACCCCGCGACGACCGCGCCGACCTCGCCGTCCAGCGCCTCGAATATCTCCGGCCCGGTGGTCTCGTAGTGGGCCTCGACGTTGAGCGGGTTCGAGAACTGTTGTGGGACCACGGCGTTCTCCATCTCGTCGGCGAGCTGGTGCGCGCGGTCGATGGCCCCGCCCATTCCCTCGTCGGTGGGCGTGTTGATGACCTCCGCGCCGAGGGCGTCCATCAGTTGCTGTTTCTCGACGCTGAACCGTTCGGGCACGACGAAGACCGCGTTCACGTCCAGTTGCCCCGCCGCGATGGCGAACCCGATGCCGGTGTTCCCGGCGGTCGGTTCGATGACGGTGCCGCCGGGTTCCAACTCGCCCCGCTCCAGCATCGCTTCGACCATGTACTTCCCGATGCGGTCCTTGACGCTCGCGCCGGGGTTGAACGACTCGACCTTGGCGTACACCGGCACCTCGCTGGGCGACGCCTGTACCCGGACGAGCGGCGTCTCGCCGATCGTCTCCAAGACGGAATCGAGCGGCGTCTCGTGGGTCGTCATTGGGTGGGCAAAAGTTGGGAAGGCGGTTAACCTTTTTTGTGTGGTCGTCGCGCCGCTCGTGAAATCCCCGCCCTCGCTCCCCTAGCGGTCGTTCCGGCGGCTACGCCTCGGCCGCCGTCTCGTCGTCGGACTCGACGGGGTCGGCCTCGATGCCGTCCACGTCGATGCCCTGCTCCTCGGCGAGCGCCTCCAGCAGCGCGCGCTGGTGGGCGTTCTCGCGCTCCAGTCGCTCGACGCGCTCGCTGGTCGAGTCCAGCGTCTCGCGCATCTCGGCGACCTGCTCGCGGAGGTCGTTGAGCTTGCTGTACAGCTTCTCGGCGGTGTCGGCGAGCTTCTGGACTTTCTTGGCCGTGCTTCCGAATCCCATGACGTACAGTCGTGTCGCCTGATACGTGACTTTTCCGACTCGACCGCTGGCCTTTTGCTCTCGCCACGAAAACCGTCGAACATGTCGCAGGAACGGTTGCCCGAGACGCCAGCGCCGACCGTCGGCGTCGTCGCCGCGCTCGCGGTTCTCGCCGCCGTCGTCGTACCGTACTTCCTCATCGACGCCACCGCGGCCGGTGTCTACTACAGCCAACCGACGTTCGTGCCGGTCCACCTCGTCGTCGGCCTGTTCGCCACCGTCTCCATCGTCGTCTTCGCGGCCGGACGCAACGGCCGGACCGACCCGCCGACCGCGGCGGGCGCGGCGGTCGTCCTCGGCGGCTTCATGGCCCTGCTCGTCCTCTGGTGGGCCATCGCGGTCGGCGGTCTCGTCGGCAGTCTCACGACGAACGCGACGTTCGACTACCATCGCTGGTTGCTCTTCGCCGCGACGCTCGCGGTCGCGGCCAGCGGTGGCTGGTTCGCCAGCGAAGTGCTGTAGCGCGCCGTCTCTCGTTCCCGGTTTCGGCCAGTAGCGACCCGTTACTCGGCCACAGGCCGTCTGTGAACGACTGTCAGCCGACGCATAACAAAGGTTCGACGGCCGCTACGCCGTCTCGTGTCCGAGAACGACGCCGGCATCGACGCGTCTCCCGACGGCGGACGAATCGACGCGACCGGGAGCGCCGGACTTCCCGAAACTCCGGACGAGCAGGGCGGACTCGGCGACCTCGCCGACGACCCCGACGCCCGCGAGAAGTGGATGCTCCGGGACGACCAGTTCCTGTTGGAGGAGGACCGCGAGTACGTCCTCCGCGACGAGGGTCGGTCGTGGTGGGGCTACGTCTCGCCCGTCATCTTCGGCGCGGTCCTCGCGGTCATGGTCGGCGACGTCATCACGACCGGCGTCGGGATGGCGATGGGGTTGGAGGAGGCGAACCCGGTCGCCGCCGCGGTCATCGCAGAGGCGGGTCTCGGCGGACTCGTCCTGCTGAAGACGATGGCCGCGATGGTCCTCCTCTTGCTGCCGGGCATCACCAGCGACGCTCGTCAGACCTTCCGGGCCGGAAGCGCGGTCTACCTCCTCGTCGGCGTGGCCGTCGTCGTCGGCAACGCGTGGGCCATCCTCGCCGCCGCGTGATTCGGGCGACGGTTCGGACGACGGGCGGTCGATTGCCCCCGATGCGGCGGCGGGATACCTCCCCGTCGAGCGATTAGCGAAAAGCCCTTAAGTCCGTGTCCGCTTACTTCGAGATGGACTAGGTCGGGCAGTTAGGTCCTGCTCTCCACCCGCACTATGGCCTTTAGCGGGGACCGAACCCCGGAGGCGTCCGGTCAGACCGTGCCGGGCCCCGGAAGCCGACTTCGAAGCCTCGTCCTGCGGGGACAGCGGTCTTCGGCGGGCACTCGCAGGAGTGCCGCAGTCGGAGTTAGCCGATGGTAATCCGTCAGGCGCGGAAGCGAGCAGCGGGCCATTGGACATCTGTCGCTCGTAGGGTTGCGGGGTGGAGGACGCGACCGGGATTCCCCGGCACGGAACGCCGGGCAAATTCGGGCGTCCACACTCATACTGTCGTTCCGACGCTACGCTCACCAGCGTTCGCTGAGTCGGACCGACGCGTTCTAATCGAGACGCTCTACCGAGAGAAGCGAGTGGGTCGTGGTTCCGTTTCGGATTCCGCGAGAGGGACTCGGCGGCCGTCGGAGACTACCCGACGAGCGACGACGCCGCGCTCGCGTTCGGTGCCCGTTCGTCGAGCGACGACGCGATGTGCGCCCAGTCGTCGAAGTCGCCCGGCGAGTTCGACCCGTCCGAGAAGTAGTAGTTACAGTCGCACGGGCCGAGTCGGTGGTAGTTCATCACGCTCGGATACTGCTTGGGTTTCATCGCGTAGGAGTCGATGCCGCGGTACTTGCCCGGATGCAGGCCGAGGTTGTGACCGAGTTCGTGCATCACCGTCTTCGCGACTCGGACTCGGCTCGGGCGGTCCTCGATTATCATCCCGTCGATGCCGATCGAGGTGAGGCCGACCCGGTTGCCCGCGCCGAAGTCGGGGATTTCCCGCACGAGGAGCGCGTGGTAGTAGCCGTACCCTCGCGTGTCGTACTCCGACCGATAGTAGGTGCGGGCGTAGTCCGCCAGCGACGTGTTGGGAGTCGGCGCGACCGGCGAGTCGCTGACGTTGACGTGGAGCGAGATGCCGCGCGACCCGTCGGGGTTCTCGACGGGGGCGTTCGCGAACGCTCGTTCGACTTTCTCCAGTTTCTCCTCCGGCACGGTAGTTCCTCGCATGTAGTCGAGCTCGAGGAACACGTCCTTGCGGAGGGGGTCGGTGGCCGACAGCACCGACCCGGCCCGGACTTCGATGCCGTCGCGGAACCGGTCGCCGTCGGTGTCCGAATCGTCGGGGGCCGTCCCGTACTCGTTGACCTCGGGGCCGTCGTCGAGGTTGTCGCCGTCGGTGTCGGCGACCATCGGGTCGGTCGCGCGGTCGTTCACTTCGGCACCGTCGGCCAGTCCGTCACTGTCCGTGTCGCTCTCGGTGGGACTCGTCGGACGCTGGTTCGCCTCGGCACCGTCGCCGAGTCCGTCCGCGTCGGTGTCGGCCTGCGCGGGGTTCGTACTCCGCGCAGTGACTTCCTCGCGGTCGGCCAAGCCGTCGCCGTCGGTGTCCGAATCGTCGGGGGCCGTCCCGTACTCGTTGACCTCGGGACCGTCGTCCAGACCGTCCGCGTCGGTGTCCGCGCCGACCGGATTCGTCTCGGCCGACAGTTCGACGCCGTCCGCGAGTCCGTCCCCGTCGGTGTCGGCGACCATCGGGTCAGTTCCCGCGGCGGCCTCGCGGCCGTCGTTCAAGTCGTCCGCGTCGGCGTCGGCGACCGTCGGGTCGGTCGCGCGGTCGTTCACTTCGACGCCGTCGGCGAGTCCGTCGCCGTCGGTGTCGGCGGCGGTCAAGTCGGTCGGTCCCAGCAGTTCGTCGGCCGTCGAGAGGCCGTCGCCGTCGCCGAGGTACGCCAGCGCGCCGGTGCTTACACCGGCGACTACGCATACCGCGGCGACCACCGCTACGGCGGACTTCATCGCGGCGGACCACCGTGGTTCGGCGGGGAGGGCGCTTCGTTACCGGGAGTGTTGCTACTAACCGTTACTCGGGGGGGAGGATTCTCCAACCGCTCGCGTGCCATGCAAGTGGCAGCATCTCGAATCCACCATTTATAGGTTGCCTTTCTCCCTTGAACGGGCGGGGCGTCGGCCGCTGTCGTTTTCGGCGCGCGACCGGTGTCGGCATCGCCGTCACCGCCCGCCGACGCCGACGCTGTCGGTGTGCGGCCGCATCGCGGAGAAGTAGAACGGCGCAGGGTCGCCTCAGTCGTCGCCCGTCGCTTCGACCATCCCCTCGACGTTCGTCAGTTCGAGGCCGCCTTCCAGCGTCCGGTTCGGATACGGGATGTCGATGCCCGCCGCGTCGAAGCGCTCCTTGACGGCGGTGACGTACTCGCCGCGGGTCTTCACGTAGTCACCGCGAGAGGGGTCGGAAATCCAGATTCGCGACTGGAGGCCTACCGAGGAGTCGCCGAGTTCCGTCAGTCGGACCGAGGGCGCGGGGTCGTCCATGATGTCGGGATGGGCCTCGGCCTCCTCGACGATGATTTCGGTCGCCTCGTCGATGTCGTCGTCGTAGCCGATGCCGAACAGGAATTTGAGGCGGAGTCGGTCGCCCTCAACGGGGTTCTTGATGACGCCGTCGGTCAGTTGGGAGTTGGGCACCGTCAGCAGTTCGTTGTCGAAGGTCCGGACGCGGGTCACGCGGAGGCCGATGTCCTCCACGACGCCGGAGTAACTGCCGCCGTCCCACTCGACCCAGTCGCCGATTTTGAACGGCTTGTCGGTGTAGATGAACACGCCAGCGACGAAGTTGGCGATGACGTCTTGCATGGCGAACCCGATAGCGAGCGTCGCCGCGGCCGCGATAGTCGCCAGCGCGGTCAGGAAGTTGCCGTAGTCGGCGAAGCCGAACGCCACCGTGACTGCGACGAACACGACGGCGAACTTCGTGAGTTTGACCAGCGGTTTCTTGGCGTGATTGTCGAGGTTGCGCCGGTCGAGAAACCGTCCGGCGAGCGGAATCACGGTCAGACGTCCGAGGACGTAGATGGCGACGAACGAGACGACGAAGTAGAGTGCCTTCGTGACGGCCAGCGCGTAGCCCGTGTCGCCGAGGAGACGCTCCAAGAAAGGTAGCGCCTCGACCATCAGTGCAGCACCGCGGTGTTCCCGCGCGTCTCCACGAGGTCGGCGTCGACTCGCTCGGCGAGTTCCTCGGCGAGTTCGTCGGTCGTGGTGCCGCCGCGGGCCGCCCGGAGGAACTTGACCTTCACGAGTTCGCGGTCGGCGAGTTGGTCGGCGAGTTCGTCGGTCACGGCGTCGATTCCGGACTTGCCGACCCAGACGGTCACGTCGAGGTCGTGGGCCTGCTTCCGGAGGTCTTCGTCGGTCATGGTTGCGTTTGGGAAGCGAACCGCCTTAAAGGGCTTGCACCGGCACGGTCGGCGGGCTTTTGCCGCGCGTGGCCCAATCGCCGCTCGATGAGAGCGACGCGTCTCGTGGACGACTATCTGTTCGGGTGGGTGCTGCTGGCGGTCGCGCTCGGGGTGGCGGTTCCCGAGATTGCCGTCGTCGCCCGGTTCTCGACCCCGATTCTCGCGGTCATGGTCGGCAGCGTCTCGCTGACGCTCTCGGCGTCGGGGTTCCTGTCGGTGGACCGGTCGGCGCTCGCCCGCATCCTCCTCGGCCACGCCGCCATGCCGGTGGTCGCGTTCGGCGTCGCCCGCGCCCTCGGTCTCTCGCCCGGTCTGACCGCGGGGTTCGTCCTGCTCGGTGCGGTCACGCCCGAACTGGTGACGCCGACGATGACCGCGCTCGCGGACGGCGACATCGCGCTCGCCTCGACCGCGCTGGTCGTCATCGGCGTCGGAAGCACGCTGTTCACGCCGCTGGCGGTCGCGGCGTTGCTCGGCGCGGGCCTCGAAATCGACGGCTGGCGCATCGCCGAGAGTCTGGCGGTCGCGGTCGTCGCTCCGATGGCAGTCGCGGTCGGCGCGCGGACGCGATGGACCGTCCGCGTCGGCCGGTACGACGAGTACTACACGACCGTCTCGGCGGTCATGGTGGTCGTCGTCATCGGCGGCGTCACCGCGGCGAACGCCGACCTGATTCGGGCCGAGACGGGGCTGCTCCTCTCGGTCGGGGTCGGTGCGCTCGCGGTCAACCTCGCGGGCTACGCGCTCGGATGGGTCGGTACGCGGTCGGCGGACGCTCCGGTTCGCGTCGCCGGCACCCTCTCGGTCGGGATGCGAGACTTCGCGGTCGCGGCGGCGCTCGTGACCGCGGCGGGGTTTCCCACGAGTGCGTCGCTCCCGGCCGTGCTGTTCGGTATCGTAGAAATGGCGACCAGCGCGTTTCTCGCGCGGCAATTCGCCGGGTAGTTTCGACAGGCGGCTTCGCCGGGTAGCTTCAGCGGATAGCTTCACCGGTGTCGTCGCGGCGGCCGAGAGAAACCGCTCGGCCTATCCGTCGGTCGAGAGTTGCGCGCGGACCACCGCCGTCACCTCGTCGCTCGACAGGTCGCCGAGCCGCGAGTCCTCGCCGAGCGTCTCCATGATGGTCTCGGGTTGCTCGTTGAACGTGAACTCGATGAACATCCCGGAGGAGGGACCGTGGCTCTTGCGCTCGGACTCCACGATGGAGTAGGTCGTCAGCTCCTTCATCTTGTTCACGTAGGTCTCTTGGTGGTACTGGTCGGCGTCGAGTGCGTCCGTGAGGAAGCGATAGACCTGATAACCGGTCGTGCTTCGAGCGGAGCTGTTCCCGGCCTCGTCGGCGACTGCGGCCGTGGCGTAGAGACAGAGCTTCTTCTGGGTGCTGATGCCGCGCGTCACTTCGAGGACGCGGTTGCGTTCGACCTTGTCCTGTGCTTTCCGGACGTGCTGTTCGCCCACTCTGTCGGCCCCCTCACGTTCCGCGAGGTCGCCCGCCACGCGCATCAGGTCGATGGCCTTCCGGGCGTCACCGTGGTTCTGCGCGGCGAACGCGGCGGCGAGCGGAATCACGTCGTCCTGCAACACGTCGTCGTGGAAGGCGTCTTCCCGATGGCGGAGGATGGCACGCAGTTGGTTGGCGTCGTAGTCGTCGAAGTGAACGTCCTCGGGCGTGAACGAACTCAGCGCCCTGCTCCCGACCGATTCGAGCATCTTCGTGTCGTTCGTAATCGCGGCGATGGAGACCTGCGCGGTGATGTCGTTGCTCGACCCGGCGCGCGACAGTTGGTAGAGCAGTCGGGAGAAGGCGGGTTGGTCCTTGTCGCGCCGCCCGACGAGCATGTCGAGTTCGTCGAGGACGAAGACGACCGTATCGTAGTTCTCGTTGACCAGTCGGTAGAGTTCCCGCCACTTCTCCTTGGTCGAGACGCCGTGCTGTGGCACTTCGACCGGGACGCCAGCTTCGTCGGCGACCTTCATGGCGAGTTCGTAGACTGCCGACCCGAGCGTCCCGATGTCTTGGCAGTTCATCTCGACGACGCCGAACCGAATGCCCCGACTGTCGCAGAGCCGACCGATGTTCTCGCAGACCGCGTTGATGATGAGCGACTTCCCCGTTCCCGAGGGACCGTAGAGAAAGAGGTTCGGCGGGCGGTTGTCGCCGATGGCGACCCGGAGCATCTTCGTGACCTGCGTCAACTGCTCGTCCCGGCCGACGATGCGCTCCTCTTCGACCACCTCGTTCGGGTTGAGCAGCGACCGGTTCCGGATGAGTGACTGCTGTTCGTCGAAGTCCAGCAGCATCTCCTCGATGGACTTCGACCCCTTCTCTGCTTCGGCGTCGATTACTCGCTCGGCGGTGGTCGCGGCTCTCTTCTCGTCGGGGTCGGTGTCTTTCGTCGCGTCGGCGTCCGTCGCTGCCCCCTGCGAGTCGCTGGAGTGTGAACCGCTCTCGGCGTCGCGGAGAGAAGCGTCCCCCTCTTCGGTAGGTCCCACTGAGGCGTCAGAATCCATGCTTCGGGCATCTCGTTCCTCGCATTAAACCTTGCCGTTATCGAAGTGTGTTCACCCCGCACGTTCGACTACGATACCGGATTCGGCGGTCTCCGCGCTCTTCGTTCGACATCTCGCGCGGTGCTGACGAAGTGTTCGATGCGGGAGGCGTGGTCGGTCGTCTCGACCGGGGGTCGAACGTTCGTTCGAGAGAGACACACCTCTATCGAAGTGTTCTGGGAGGGGTGGAGGGGTGGGAGAGGTATCGTTCGCAGGGGGTTCGGAGATTCGCCGCCGGTATGTCGGTGAGGTCGCCGATTAGACGCACTCACGAGGTCTGTAGAACGGTACGTACACCTCCTTACGCAGAACTCACACCCACCCCTATCGAAGTGTTCGATGTGTTCTGTCTATCTAGCGAAGTCGAAAAGAAAGAGGGAGGAAAGAAACGAAAGGGAAGCAGAGTTTTGACCGACTTTCGCCGTCAGACGCTGACTGTCCACCTCAGGCTCGACACTGAAACACTTCGATAGAGGTGCCCGTCCCTCGTCTTCGGCCGTTCGATACCCTCGCTCCGTTCGACACACTTCGATAGACGTGTCCACGAACCCGAGCAGTCGGAAGCGCGACTCGTCCACTGCTCACCGCCTACCGACCGAACACTTCGATAGAGGTGTGTAACTGAATCTCTCCCCAGTGCCGATTACAAATCGATAGAGGTGTCTCCGCGCTGGTCCCGCAGACGGTCACTCGTAGGGGTACCGCGCCTGTTCGCCGCAGTCGCAGGTGACGACGACGTGGCCGTCCTGCAATCTGACGCGGGCGTTCTTCCCCGGTCGGAGGTAGACGTCGCAGACGTCGCAGGTGAATCGCTTGAACTCCTTCGGGAGCGAAATTCGGTTGCGCTCGGCCAGTCTGCGCGCGAGGCGAACGTAATCTCTGGCGCGGTCGTCGTGACACTCCGCGGCGGCGTCGCGGGCGAGCGAGGCGAGTCGCTCGATGCGCTCTTCGGCTATCGTCATGAAGTATGGGAATGGGGGGTGGGGGGTTTCCGGGGCGAGACAGGACAAGGATAGAAGGTTCCTGTGTTGCCCCAAGGGGGTAATTCTCGGTACGACTAATATAGTTTTTGGTTTCTCCTTGTTGGAATCGACTAGACCCTGACCCTTCCATCATTCGGCGCTCCGGCTCACGGAAACCTGCTTAGACGTAGCGAACTGACGCCTCCGCGTTCGAATCGTTCGGGGTCACGCCGTTCCGGTAGGGTTTTGTCGCGGCCGACGCATCGCTCGGACAGTGACACGGCCGTACAGTCCCGAAATTGGGTCTCTCGGTGCGAGAATCCGACGGCGAGGAGTTCGACCACGAGAGCGACGAGAGGATCGACTACGACGATGAAAGTGAGTCACTACTTCGAGTGGGAGGAGTACATCACGGGCGGGCACGCCCAGTCGGTGGACAACCAGCGCAAGATCATGGACCGACACGGCATCGAGTACACCGCCGAACCGACTCTCGACGCCGACCTACTTCACCTCAACAACATGGGGCCGAAGTCGCTATACTACGCCAAACGGGCGCAGCGCGCCGACGTTCCGGTCCTCGTCCACACCCACCAGACCGCCGAGGATTTCGAGGAGAGTTTCGCGTTCTCGAACGTCCTCGCCAAGCCGATGAAGCCCTACCTGCGCTACGCCTACTCGTTGGCCGACCACCTCGTCTGTCCCTCCGAACACAACCGCCGCGTCATCGAGGAGTACGCCGACGCGCCCAAGACCGTCATCAGCAACGGGTTCGACCCCGAGAAGGTCGCGGGGTACGACGACGCGGACCTCCGCCAGACGTATCTGGACCGCTACGACCTCGACCCGCCGGTCGTCTTCAACGTCGGCCACGTCATCAAGCGCAAGGGACTGGAGGCCTTCGTGGAGACCGCCCGCGCGATGCCGGACCTCGATTTCGTCTGGTTCGGCTACCTCAACCCGGCGGGCGGGGAACTCGACCGCTTCCTCAAGAGCAGAGACACCAAGCGACTCGTCGAGAGCGCGCCCGACAACTGCCAGTTCACGGGCTACGTCGAGGACATCGAAGGCGCGTTCGCCGCGGGCGACGCGTTCTTCTGGCCGAGCAAGAACGAGAACGAGGGCATCGCCCTGCTCGAAGCGATGTCCTGTGGCAAACCGCTGGTCATCCGCGACATCCCGACCTACGACTGGCTGGACGACGGTACCCACTGCCTCAAAGCCAGTAACGAGTCGGCCGACGCCGCGACGGCCGCCGACGAGTTCGCCGACGCGCTGGACCGACTGCGCGACCCCGACCTGCGCGAGGAGTTGGGAGCCAACGCCGCCGAGAAGAGCCGCGAGTTCGAACTCGACGCCGTCGGCGAGAACCTCGTGTCACTGTATCAACAGCTGGCGTGACGGCTCGCTTTCGACGGCTCATCCCCGACGCTCGGCCGTGAGCGAACTTCAAAAGTACTTAACTACCGGTTACCAAAGTGGCCAACAATGGAACAGGTCGCCGCGTTCACCGACACCTATCTGCCGACGGTCAACGGCGTGACGTACACCATCGCGTCGTGGCGCGAGCGGTGGGAACGGGCGGGCGGCCGGATGGACGTGGTCTACCCCAACGCCGACGGCCACCGGCCGAACGACGGCGAGCATCCCGTCGGGAGCCTCCCGTTGCCGTTCTACGACGGCTTCCACGTCGGCACGCCGAAGGTGCCGAAGGCGGTCCGAGACGCCGAGGTCGTCCACGCCCACACGCCGTTCAACATCGGCGTCGGCGGCCTGCGCCTCGCCCGGAAGAAGGACGTGCCGCTCGTGGCCTCCTATCACACCCCGACCAGCGAGTACGCCGAGTACATCTCGCCGACCGATTCCATCGCGTCGCTGGTCGGCCGGGTGTCCGAAGCCTACGAGCGGTGGTTCTACGGCCGGGCCGACGCGGTACTCGCTCCCTCCGCGGCGACGCGCGACCACCTGAAGTCGGAGGTCGGCGTGGACACGCCCGTCGAAGTCGTGCCCAACGGCATCGACACCGAGCGGTTCCGGCCCGTCGAGACCGACGAGTTCCTCGCGCGCCACGACCTCCGGGGCGAGCGCCCCCTGATAGGCTACACCGGGCGACACGGCTACGAGAAGCGCCTCGCGGAACTCGTCGCGGCCGCGGCCGACATGGACGTGACGGTCGTCTTCGGTGGCGACGGTCCGGCCCGCGAGGACTTGGAGGAGCAAGCCGAAAAGCTCGGTGCCGACGCGCGGTTTCTCGGGTTCCTCGACCGCGAGGAGATGCCCGCGTTCTACAGCGCGCTCGACGTCTTCGCGTTCCCGAGTCCGGTCGAGACGCAGGGACTGGTCGCGCTAGAGGCCAACGCCTGCGGGACGCCCGTCGTGGGCGCGAACGCGGGCGCGCTGGCCGGCACCATCGACCACGGCGAGACCGGCTATCACTACGAGAGCGGCGACATCGAGGACTTCTGCGACGCGATTCGCCGGACGCTGGACGAGCGCGACGACCTGCGCGAACGCTGTCTGGCCCGGCGCGACGAGGTGAGCGTCGAACACGCGGTCGATAAGTTGCAGGACGTGTACGACCGCATCCGATGACCGTCTTGCGCTGAAGTTCTACAGTTCGACGCGTTCCACGAGGTTGTTCTCGCCGTCGCGGATGTTGACCGCGACGATACGGATGTCGTCTTCGAGTCCCGAGTCGCGGAGTTTCGCCTTCAGCAGGTTGTCGATCTGATAGACGCCCGCGGCGTTCAACATCTCTATTTCCACGAGGACGGGCACGGTGTCGCCCTGTCGCAGCGAGACGCGCTGGATGGCCTGACTGGAGACGGTGTCGATGCCCCGGCCGCCCTTCTCGTAGGGCATGCGCGACCGGCCCTTCTCCATGTCGAGCGCGTCGGCGACGCGGACGACGCCCGCCTCGGTCGTCAGCGGGTCCTCCTCGGTGTGGTGACAGAGAATCGCGTGGAGGACCTCGCCCTTGACGCGGACGACCTCCTCGGTGTCGTAGAAGTCGAACTGGGGGAGGATGCGGTCCAGCAAGTCGGCGGCGAGCGGAATCGACCAGTAGGCGTGTTCGTCGCGGTGGACGACGTGACCGATGTCGTGGATGGTCGCCGCCAGCGCGACGATGACGCTCTCGTCGGCCTCGTCGAGGCCCTGTTCGGACGCGCCGTTGAACTCGATGCCGCCCTTCTTGAGCAGGTCGTACAGACCCAGCGCGCGGTTCCGGACGATGGAGATGTGCTTGCGCCCGTGGTCGTTGTACCCCTTCCGGACGACGGGGTTGACGTTCTGGGCGTCGAGGTAGGCCTGAATCTCGGGGTCATCGTGGACGAACTCCAGCACCTCGTTGAGTCGCTCGTCGGGGAAGGCGTGGTCGGCGTCGGGGTCGTAGGTACGACTCTCGTCGTCCGCTTGTTCGGTCTCGGGTTCGCTCATACCGGATAGTCGTGCCCGAGCCGAAAAAAGTCTCGGCTAAGCGAATTTCGGTCGGCGAACTACCAATCCCGAGTTCGGCTTCGAGCGTCCACGGGTGGGCGAATCGCCGCCGACAACGAGTCCCGTGAACCCCCGCCGACTGCAGAAACCCTCGCCGACTACAGAACGTGCTGCGCCTGCGCTCGCGCTCGCGCGGTTACGCACGAGCGCGAGCGCAGACGCACGCCGGAAGACAACTCTACTGCACCGTTCGACTCGCGTCTTCCGAGTCGTCGCTTCGCTACGTTCAGCGAGGTGTTGGACGGTTCGGGGCGCGGTTGCGGTGCAGTGCGAGGCGGTGGAGTCACCGTCTCCCGGCGACCGAACTTCGAGAACCCCCGCCGAGAGCGACCCGTGCTTATTCGGCCGCCGCGTCCGCGACTTCCTCGTAGTCGGGCTCGACGCCGGGGTCGTCGCTGACCCACTTGTACGTGACTTCGCCGTCGCCGTCCACGACGAAGACGGCTCGCTTGGCGACGCCGTAGTACCCCATGTCCGCGAAGTCCATCTCGACGTCGTAGTCGTCGATAATCTCCTTGTTGGAGTCGCTGACGAGACCGAAACTCAGGTCCTGCTGGTCGCGGAACTCGTTGAGCGAGAACGGTGCGTCCACGCTGACGCCGTAGACGGTCGCGTCCTCGAAGTCGTCCAAGTTCTCCTCGAACGTGGCCATCTCGGTGGTGCAGACCCCGGTGAACGCGCCGGGGAAGAACGCGAGGACGATGGGTGCCTCGTCCAAGTTCTCCGAGAGCGTGAACTCCTCTACGTCGCCGTTTGCGAGCGGTGCAGCGAAATCCGGTGCGTCGTCTCCGATTTCGACCATGTGCGTCCGGGCGTAGGTGCGTCGGCGAAAAGACAGTTCCGAATCCCGCGACGGACGCCGAACGTGACACCACCTGTCGAGTCCGTGTCAGTCCGGTCGGTTTCTGCGAGAGGTCCGGCTGGCTCCGGAGTCGGACGGCGTTCGCGCCGCGCACGCCGAGTTCCCGCCGAAACGGGACCTCGAATCGTATTTACCGGTCGCTACGGACGCGTTCGGCCGGTTCTCACCGTCGCACAACGAGCAAAAAGCCTATAGTCCAGAATCAGTTATCCTCAGGTAGAGATGGTACAGATGATTCCACTGTTCGGACCCGTGCCCGGCGGGATGGAGATGATGGTCATCCTCCTCATCGCCGTCCTGCTGTTCGGCGCGAACAAGATTCCGAAGCTCGCCCGCTCGACCGGTGAAGCGATGGGCGAATTCAAGAAAGGGCGTCAAGAAGTCGAAGAAGAGCTCCAGGAGATGCAGGAAGGCACCACGGAATCGCTCAACACTGACAGCGAACCGGTGACCGAGACGGACACCAGCACCGGCGACGCTGGCAGCGAATAACTCACCTCTTTTGCGGGGCGTGTGGCCTAGTGGATTAGGGCAGGAGGTTCCTAACCTTCTGACCGCGGGTTCGAATCCCGTCACGCCCGCTCGACTTCGCTTCGCTCAGCCGAGCGGGCGTGACGTAGTTCGCAAACAAACGCGTTTGCTCACTCCCGTCACGCCCGTTCTCGTGGCGAGCACCGCGAGACCGAAAACGAAGCGTGCGGGTACGAACCCTGCGAATCACAGCCCGGAACGGCGTTCGCGCCGCGCTATCGCTCCTCGCGCACGGTGGAATCCCCGTGACGAACGGCCTGCTCCTGCGACCGCAATGTTCCGCGATGACGACCGTACCGTTACGGGATTCTGCATCCTCGACAATGGAGAAACAAAAATAGTTGCTTGAAACAGAAGTAGTTGGTTTAGATATTGATTATTATATTCCTTCGCATTCGTATTCGGTCCGACAGTACGCAGTCTGCGCTCTCGCTCGACCGACTCGCGCGGAAACGACGCCCCGTGCGCCTGCGGCGGTCGGAATCGGAAGCCCCCGAACCACGACACCACGTCTCAGCGCTAGTTATCGAACCCTTCCGCGCCGTTCGGTCGTATGAATATACGGGTCAGCGTTACACCCGTAACCGCTCTACGAAGTAGTGATGACCGCGGCTCTCCAATCGACACAGGTGGTATCGTGATTTGGCAAGACCTCGTCTTCCTCGTCGGAAGCGTCTTCTCCATCGTCTTCCTCGCGCCGACGCTGACCGACCGCACAGCTCGCGTTCCGCTCGGGACGAGTCTGCCGTCGGCGGCGCTCGGCGTCGTCTACGGCGCGAGTTTCTACAGCATGGGCATGGCGTTCTCGGCGTCCGGGTCGTTCGTGACCGGCATCCTCTGGGCGGCCATCGCCGCGTTGCGCTCGCCGTCCGTGACCCTCGGTCTCTTCGACCGCGTTCCGGCGTTCGAGACGCTGCGTTCGGACTGATTCCTCGCCGGTAGGGATTGCTCTCGTCGCTATCGGGTGTTTCGCCGTTCGAAAAATGAATCTCGTTCTCCGCCGTTCGAAACGCGTCGAATCGTCGCCGACTACAGGAACGCGAACTGGGTGTCGCGTCGGTGGACTCGACCGCGTTTCACGTCGGTTGCTGTGCGTCCGGTCCGCGTCTGAGAGACTACGTACATCGTAATTCTTCGAACGTGCCGGCCGAATATTAATCTACTCGGATAATCATACACATACACATGCGGGGGAGATTCTCACCCATCGAACGCGCGAAAACGCGGCTCTCGCGGCTTCGCTACGGTTCCGTCGGGTAGTCATCGAAGCGGACACTCGTCGAGCGTCGAGTCCACCAGTTTCGGTAGCCTTCGACACGACGACTCCCGAACGGTTTCCGCGCGAGCGCCGGCGGCGCTCGCGCGCGAATCGTCGAAGAAAGAGAGTTCGATTACGAAACGCGAGGTTCGGCTCGGCGGACCGCTCTACCCGTCGCCGTGTTCGTCGGTGATGACGACTTCGCCGTCCTGCACGTCCACGTTGATGAGCGTCTCGACGACGACCTTTTCCTGCGCGAGCGCCCTCGGCGCTCGCTTGCAAAACGTCGATGAAAAGGAGCTCAGTAACGCTACCCGTCGCCGTGTTCGTCGGTGATGACGACTTCGCCGTCCTGCACGTCCACGTTGATGAGCGTCTTCACGTCGTAGTCGGTGTCGTCCAGTTCGTTCGGTCCCTCCTTCTTGATGACCGCGACCACGTCGGCCACGTCCGCGCCGATGTGTTCGAGCGCTTCCGTGATGGCCTTCATCGTGCCGCCGGTGCTGAGAACGTCGTCCAGCAGCAGTACCCGGTCGCCCTCGTGGACGTTGTTGACGTACATCTCGTTCTCGCTGTAGCCCGTCTGCTGGGAGAGCGCGACCTCGCCCTCCAGTCCGTACTCGCGCTTGCGGATGACGACCAGCGGGATGTCGGTCATCAGCGAGACCGCGGTCGAGATGTGGATGCCCATCGCCGCGGGCGTGACGATCTTGTCCACGTCCTCCAGCTCCGCCTTTCGGATAATCTGGATGACTATTTCTCGGAGCAGTCCGGGTTCGAGAACCGGAATCCCGTCGCTGATGGGGTGGACGAAGTAGTGATAGCCGTCTTTCTCGATGATCGGCGCGTCGAGCAGAGACTGCTTCAGCTTATCCATGTCGGAGGTACTCGACACGGCAATAAAAGGTGACGGTATATCGCGGCGCTGTGCGGGTGGTTCTCGATGTAGTGTAACTGAACTCACGCAATTCGCTCCCGACCCCGATTTGAGAACTGTTAAGTCCGGTCCGAAGTCACTCTCGGATGTGCAACCGACACCGGACCCGGCAGCGTCGGCGGTCCTCGCCGTCGTGTTCCTGCCGTTCGTAGCGGCCGCGCTGGTGCCGCTCGTCTACCGCGCGCTGGGCGAGCGCACCGCGTACTTCGCGGCCGCGGTCGCGCTGGCCTGCTTCGGACTCGTGGCCAGCCAGTACGGCACCCACGGCACCGTGAGTTTCCCGTGGATTCCCTCGCTCGGGGTCTCGGTGAGCTTCTACGTCGATGGCCTCTCGTTACTGATCGGCTTTCTGGCCAGCGGCGTCGGCGTGCTCATCCTGACCTACTCGGGCGGGTACATGCACGGCGAACCGGGCCAGCCGAAGTACTACGCGGCGCTGCTCGCGTTCATGGGGTCGATGCTCGGCGTGGCGTTCGCCGCCGACCTCATCGCACTGTTCGTGTTCTGGGAACTGACCAGCCTCTCGTCGTTCATCCTCATCGGTCACTACCAGCGCCAGAAGAGTTCGCAGTACGCCGCCCGCAAGTCGATGCTCATCACCGTCTCGGGCGGCCTGTTCATGCTCGTGGGATTCCTGTTGCTCCACGCGGTCACGGGCGAGTTCAGCATCGTCTACATGCTGGAGAACCCCGAACTCGTGCAGGAGGAACTCCGACAGGCCGGGCTGTTCCTGCCCGTCCTCGGTCTCATCGGGGTCGGCGCGGCCGCCAAGTCCGCGCAGGTCCCGCTCCACATCTGGTTGCCGAACGCGATGGAGGCACCCACGCCGGTCTCGGCGTTCCTCCACTCGGCGACGATGGTCAAGGCGGGCGTCTACCTGCTCGGGCGCTTCCGACCCGTGCTGGTCAGCCACGAGTGGGAAGTCGCGTTCGCCGTCCTCGGGCTGACGACGATGACCGTCGCCGCCATCCTCGCGGTCGGCGCGACCGACATCAAGGAACTGCTGGCGTACTCGACCGCCAGCCACCTCGGACTCATCGTCGCCGGGTTCGGTTTCGTCTCGGACCTCGGCGGCGAGACCGGCGCGTTCCACATCATCAACCACGCGACGTTCAAGGCCGCGCTGTTCCTCGTCGCGGGTATCATCGCGCACGAGGCCGGGACCCGGAAGATAGACAACTTGGGCGGGCTGAAAGACGACCTGCCCATCACCGCCGCAATCGCGGCCGTCGCGTCGCTCGGGATGGCCGGGGTGCCGCCGTTCAACGGCTTCTACTCGAAGGAACTCCTCTTCGAGGCGGCGTGGGAGACGGCGACGCACGCGGGCGGTCTCGCGTGGCTCTACCCCGTGGTGGCCGTCTTCGGGAGCGTCTTCACGTTCCTCTACTCCATCCGGTTCCTGATGCTGTTCTTCGGCGAGAAGCCCACGGGCCTCCACAAGGTCCACTCGCCGCCCAAAGCCATGCTCGCGCCGCCGCTCCTGCTCGGGATTCTGGCGGCGCTGGTCAGCGTCGGCGGCGTCCTCGGCACGTTCGGATTCCACTTCGAGCCGTTCGACCACTTCGTGACCGAGGTCTGGGCCAGCACGGTCGCGCCCGAGGCCGACCTCCACGGCGGCTTCAGCTACCACGTCCCGACCCACATCACGCCCGCGGTGGCGATGAGCGCGGTGACCATCGCCCTCGGCGCGGCCGCCTACCCGTTCTACGACCGGCTTCACCGCGGCGTGAACCGGATTACCGACGTGGACCTCCTGCGCGCGAACTGGTACTACGATTCGACGGTCTTCGGCCTGAACGACTTCAGCGACACCGCCGCCGAGACCGTCCAGAACGGCCTTCTCCGGACCTACGCGACGTGGGCGATGGCCTCGGTCGCGGCGCTCGCGCTCGCCGGATACGCCGCATCGGGCGTCGCACTCCCGGATTTCACTGGGTTCGCCGTTACGGTCCCCATCGCGCTCGTACTGGGCGTCGCCATCGTCGGCGCGGTCGCGGTGTCGCTCGCGCCCTCGCACATCTCGGGCGTGCTGACCCTCTCGATTCTCGGGTTCATGGTCGCGGTGTTCTACGTTCTCGCGTCGGCCCCGGACCTCGCGCTGACCCAGTTAGTCGTCGAGACGCTCACGCTGGTCATCTTCCTGCTCGTCCTCGACAGACTCCCGGCGTTCTACGGGAACGCGGGCCGCGGGAAGATGCTTCGCGACGGCGTGCTGTCCGCGGTCGTCGGCGCGACGGTGTTCGTCACCGTGCTGGTCTCGACGGCCGCGTCGCCCGACGATTCCATCGCGAACTTCTTCACCGACCCCGCGGTGACGGTCGAGGAGGCGGGCGGCCACAACATCGTCAACGTCATCCTCGTGGACTTCCGGGCGTTCGACACCATGGGCGAGATTTCGGTGGTCGCAATGGCCGCCCTCTCGGTGCTGACGCTGGTCGCCATGCGTGAACGAGGTGAGACTCAATGAGTACGGTCATCGCACGAACGGTCACGCGCACAGTCGTACCGATAATCCTCGTGACCGCCGTCGCCCTGCTGTTGCAGGGCCACAACCTCCCCGGTGGCGGGTTCATCGGCGGGGTGTTGACCGTGACGGCGTTCGCGCTGATATACGTCATCTACGGGCTGGACTACCTCGAAGAGGAACTGCTCCACCAGAACCGCGAGACCATCATCGAGTCCATTCAGCACGGCATCGTCGGGAACTACCAGATAGCCTTCGGCGTCGGACTCGCGGTCGCCGCGGTCGCGGGACTGGTACCCATCCTGTTCGGGTCGAACTTCCTCTATCAGGACTTCTGGGTCCTCCACCATCTGCCCATCTACGGCGAACTGCACGTGGCGAGCGCACTCGCGTTCGACCTCGGCGTCTACTTCGTCGTGGTCGGAGCGCTCCTGACCATCCTCGCGGTGGTGGGAAGCGAATGACGCAGTTCGTCCTCGCGGGCGTGCTGGGCGTCCTGTTCGCGCTGGGGACGTTCCTCGTCCTGCGCCGCGACGTGGTCCGGGTCGTCTGGGGCGTCACCATAATCAGCCAGTCGGCGAACGTCTACCTCGTCACGATGGGCGGCCTCTCGGGGAGCGTCCCCATCCTCGGCGGGCACGGCGGCGGCCACGGTGCGGGCGTCACGGACCCGCTGGTGCAGGCGCTCGTGCTGACCGCCATCGTCATCGGCTTCGGCACGACCGCGTTCGCGCTCGTGCTGACCTACCGGGTGTACGAGGAACACGGCACTATCGACCTGCTGGAACTGGGTGAGAAAGCGTGAGCGGGCAGTTCGTCATCGCGCCGCTCCTTGTCGCGCTCGTCACGGCGATAGCGACCCTGCTGACTCGACGGTTCGCTCGGACGCAGATGACGCTGAGTCTGCTCGGCGGGGCGGGCTACGTCGGCGCGGTCGCGTGGCTGGTCTCGAAGGTGGACCCGCTGGGCGCGACGAACGTCTTCAGCTATCAGCTGTCCGGCTGGCAGGCCCCGTTCGGCATCACGCTGGTCGCCGACTCGCTGTCGGCGTTCATGCTGGCGTTCTCGTCGGTCGTCGCGCTCGCCGCGCTGGTGTTCTCGGCGGCGTACGTCGATACGTTCGGCCAGCGCGTCTCGTACCACCCGCTGTACCACTTCATGCTGGTCGGCGTCACGGGGTCGTTCCTCACGGGCGACATCTTCAACCTCTTCGTCTGGTTCGAGGTGATGCTGATGTCGAGCTACGTCCTCGTGGTGTTCTACAGCGGTCCGGAACACACTCGCGCGGCGCTCCAGTACGTCGTCTTGAATCTGGTCGGGAGCGCGGTCATGCTGTTGGCCATCGGCGGACTCTACTCGACCACCGGGACGCTCAACATGGCCGACCTCTCGCGGCGCGTGGCGAACCCCGCCGCGTACGGCCTCGCGGACGGCGGCGTCGCCCCGGTCCTCGGCCTCTCGGCGCTCCTGTTCGCGGTGTTCGCGCTGAAGGCCGGTCTCGCGCCGTTCCAGTTCTGGGTGCCCGCGGCCTACCGCGCCGCGCCCGCCCCGGTCTCGGCGATGCTCGCGGGCGTCGTCAAGAAGGTCGGCGTCTACGCCATCATCCGGGTGTACTTCACGGTGTTCGGCGCGGCCGCGCTCGGAGACCTCTCGCTCCCCGGCCTGTCGGTCCCCGACGGCGGGAGCGCCCTGCTCGCGTTCTACGGGCCGATTCTGTTCCTGATGGCCGCCGCGAGCATCGTGGTCGGCGGTCTCGGCGCGGTCGGCCGCGACGACATCGACGGGCTGCTCGCGTACTCGTCCATCGGACAGGTCGGGTTCATCGTCCTGCCGCTGGCCATCGCCGCGACCGCGACCGACGAGTCGATTCGCGTGCTGGGCGTCTCCGCGGCGCTGGTGTACGCGCTGAACCACGGCTTCGCCAAGAGCCTGCTCTTCATGGCCAGCGGCGCGGTGTACGACGCGGTCGGCACCGAGCAGTTCCCCGACCTCGGCGGTCTCTCGGAGTCCGCGCCGTGGCTCTCGGGCGGCTTCTTCGTCGGCGCGCTGGCACTCATCGGCATCCCGCCGCTGTCGGGCTTCTTCGGGAAGATGCTGGTGTTCGACGCGGCGGGGCAGGCCCGCTCGACGATTGCCCTCGCGGTCGCGCTGTTCGGCGCGATACTCACCATCGCGTACTTCTCGCGGGCGTGGAACCGCGGCTTCTGGGGCGAACCGTCCCTGCTCGTCCAGCACGGCGAGACCAAGCTCACGCTGGTCGCCGTCGTGGTCGCGATGGCGCTCGCTATCGCGGTCCTCGGCGTCGGCTTCGACGTGGTGATGCAGGCCGCACAGGCCGGCGCGGAGGCCGCGCTCGACCGCCAAGAGTACGTCGATACCGTCCTCGGGGGCGGTAGCGGTGCCGAAAACGGCACAGCCGGCGGTGGCGGAGGTGGTCACTCGTGACGACCCGAAAGTGGCCGGTCGTCGGCGTCCTGCTGGCGGTGTTGTGGCTGTTCGTCCGCGGCGTGGCGCTCGACCCGGCCACGATTCTGGGCGAGTTCCTCATCGGTCTCGCCTTCGGTCTGCCGGTCGCGTTCGCCTTCCGGCGGTTCTACGCCGAGCGGACAGCGCTCGGCCGCCACTTCCGGGCGCTCCCCTACGCGGGGATCTACGTCGCGCTGTTCCTCAAGGAACTGCTGACCGCGAACGTGGACGTGGCCTACCGCGTCCTCGCGCCCAGCATGCCCCTCGAACCCGACGTGGTGGTCGTGCCGCTGCGAGTCGAGACCGACGCCGCCATCACGACCATCGCCAACTCCATCACGCTGACCCCCGGCACACTCACCATGGATTACGACGACGAGACCAACACGCTGTACGTCCACGGCATCACCGGTCGGAACCGAGAGGCGATCCTCGAACCCATCCGCGCGTGGGAGGACTACGCGCTGGTCATCTTCGACGAGGAGCGCAAGCCCGGCGACCCCGTACCGGAGGTCCCCGGCGTACCCCGCGTCGGCGAGCGCGCCGACGGCGGGCCGGAAGTGGATTCCGACGCCGGGTCGGACCGACCGGGCGACGACTCGGATGGAGGAGGTGAGTCCGATGGCGAGTGAGGCCCCGCTCCTGCAACCGGTCGTGACGGGCGGGCTGATACTCGTGGCCGCGCTCACCCTGTTCGCGGGCTACCGGGTCATCAAGGGACCGACGGTCCCCGACCGCGTGGTCGCGCTCGACACCATCGGCACGAACGTCGTCGCAATCGCGGCGCTGTTCGCGCTCGCCACCGGGGAGGGACTGTTCGTCACGGTGAGCCTCGTCCTGGCCATCATCGGGTTCATCAGCACCATCGCGGTCAGCCAGTACGTCGTCGAAGGAGACATCATCGAATAACCATGAACGCGATTCACCAACTCGTCGTCGCGGCGCTCGTCGTCGTCGGGGGATTCTTCCTGCTGGTCGGCACGGTCGGCCTGATTCGGTTCCCCGACGTGTACAATCGGATGCACGCCAGCAGCAAGGCGGCCACGCTCGGCACCTCCTCGATGCTGCTGGCGGTGTTCGTCTACTACGGTCCGGAGGGCGCGGGCCTGACCTCGCTGGTCGGCATCGTCTTCCTGTTCGTGACCGCTCCGACCGGCGCGCACCTCATCTCGCGGTCGGCCCAGAAGATGGGCGTGCCGTTCTACGGGCAGGAGGCCGAGTGGCCCGAAGAACCGGACGAGTCCCGGTCGGACTGACAACTACTCGATCCGTATTGGAGTTCGCGTACTGTCGCTGTACTGAGTCTTAAGGGGGTTCGCGTACAATCGGTTCCCATGTACGACCGCGTGCTTCTCCCGACCGACGGTTCCGAGGCGGCGGAAGCCGCCGCCGAGCACGCCTACAGCCACGCCGACCGATACGACGCTGAACTGCACGTACTCCACGTCGTTCCCGAGAACGAGAGTACTTCTATCGTCGGGCGCGGCAACGAGCGCCTCGACACGCTCGAAGCGCGCGGCCACGACGCCGTCACCCCACTGGTCGAGGACGCCACTACCCGTGACCTCTCCGTGACGAGCGCTATCGAAGTTGGCACTCCGTATCGGAAAATCCTCGCCTACGCTGACGACCACGACATCGACCTCATCGTCATGAGTACCCACGGTCGGTCGGGCGTCGGCCGAGTAGTTATGGGGAGCGTCACTGAACGCGTGATTCGCGTGGGCGAACTGCCCGTCGTCGCCGTGCAACGGTCGTAGCAACCTCGTCACGAGAACGTAAGGTATCTTCCGCTTGGCCAACTACGGCCGCGTAATGGCCTCTGAAAGCGCCTCGGGGCAACTCTCTACCGTACTTCGATGGACCGACGAGCATCACCTCCATCACCAGATGCTCGTCGCTGCGCTACTCGGTATCTGCGTCGGCGTGGTCGCTACGACCTTCCGAGTCGTCTGGTTGGCACTCAAACACCAGCTCTGGACGACTCTCGACGGACTCGTCTGGCGGGTTATCGTCAGCACGGCAGCGGGGATTTTCATCGGCGCAATCCTCTACGCGACGTTCTATCCGGGAGCGCTCTCGGCGCTCGTTCAACAGTTTCACCGCGAGGGCCGAGTCGAAATGGCCGAGAACGTACCGGTCATCCCGGTCGGTCTTATCGGATTGATCGCCGGACAAAACGCTGGCCCCGAAGGGGTGATGAGCATCGTCGGCGGTTCGTTTGGGTCGAAGTTCGCCGAGGTGTTCGAGTTCGATAATTCGGTGAAGCTCCTCACGCTCGCAGGGATGGGGGCCGGATTCGGCACGATTCTCGGAGCCCCGATCGGCGGGGCGCTCCTCTGGCTCGAACTGCCCCACAAGCGCGGACTGGAGTACTACGAAGCTATCGTCCCGACGTTTATCGCGAGTTTCGCGGGTTACCTCACCGAAGTCCTGCTAGGCGGGATGGAACTCTTCCCGGCGTGGCGAGCGAGTTCGCTGATGCCGGTCGAACCGTGGCACTTGGCGGCTGCTATCGGAGTCGGTTTGATCTGCATTCCGTTCGGGTTCATCTACACGCACTCGTTCGCAGTTATCGGGCGTCTCTTCAACGAGTGGTCTCCGGCAGTGTACGTCCGCACGACGCTGGCGGGCCTCGGTATCGGCGTCTTGGGATACGCGCTTCCCCTGACCTACTTCTACGGTGGCTCGAAGATGAACGTCCTCCTCTCGAACTCGTTTTCGTTGGAGGTCCTGCTGTTGACCCTCGCAGGGACCATGGTTGCAGCGGCGCTCACGATTCACGGGAACTGGCTCGGTGGACTCATCATTCCCCACATGTTCATGGGAGCGCTAGTGGGCCAAGCGGCTGCACTCGTCGTGCCGGGCCTCCCGCCGATGTTCGGGATGTTGGCCGGGATGGCGGCGTTCAATTCGGTAGTGACGGCAACTCCCCTGTCGTCGGCGCTGATTGCGATTGCACTGACGAACGGTGCGAGCATCACGCCCGTATTTTTGGCCAGCTTGGTGGCGTTCGTCGGGAGTCCGAACGTCCAGTTTCTGGAGGTTGCGGCCCCGCGAAGCGAAGCACCGGCCTTCTACGCGAACGACGATTAGTACGGCGGTCCGAAGGTGCACCTACTCGTCTGCTCGATTCACGCTCCGAACCGAGGACGAATGCAGGGACAGTCCTGAGAAAATTCGTGGTACAACGTCCGCTTATCCGGCGAGACCAGTGAAACTCCGTCGCGCTACAGTTCGTCGGCCAACTGCTCGGCGACCTGCCACCCCAACTCGTCTTTCGTCCCCTCGTACTCGCGCGTGCTGTTCTCGCGGACGAACAGCGTCCGGGTCCGGTCGTCGCCCATCACGCCGGCGTCGTTGGCGACCACGAACGAGAGGGCCGCCCGGCGGAGCGTCCCGCGGGCCGCGGCGACCATCTCCTCGTCGTCGCCCGAGGTCTCGGCCTTGAACCCGACGATGGGGAGGTCACCGGCCTCGCGCACCCGGTCGATGAGTTTCGGCGTCGGCGTCAGGTCGAGCGTGAGGTCCTGTCCGGAGCGAATCTTCTCGTCCGCGGTCTCGACGGTGTAGTCCGAGACGGCCGCGGCCGAGACGAGCGCGTCGGCGGCCCCGCCCTCGACGCGGTCCAGCACCGCCTCGGTCATCTCCGCGGCGGTCTCGACCTCCGCGACTTCGGCGTAGGGTACGTCGTCGCCGTCGTGGACCAGCGTCACGTCCGCGCCGAGCGCGTAGCACGCCCGTGCGACCGCCCGACCGGTCTTGCCCGACGAGCGATTCGTGAGGGTTCGAACCGGGTCGATGGGTTCGCTGGTCGCGCCGCTGGTGACGACGACGTTCGCGCCCTCGAACCGGTCGGGCGAGGTGGCGCGCGCGACGTCGAGCGCGATGGCGTCCTCGGTCGCTATCTTGGCTTTCCCCTCCTCGATTCGGGGCTCTACGAACGCGACACCCCACGACTCCACGCGGTCGATGGCCTCCAGCACGCCCGGATGGTCGTACATCGGTTCGTGCATCGCGGGCGCGACGACGACCGGCACGTCCGCACCGAGCGCGGTCGTCGCGCAGGTCGTCACGGGCGAGTCGTCGATGGCTCCGGCCATCTTGCCGACGGTGTTGGCGGTCGCGGGCGCGACGAGCAGCACGTCGGCCCACCCCTCGCGGCCGCACAGTTCGACGTGTTCGACGCTCCCCGTAATCTCGGTCACGACCGGATTGTCGGTGGCGAACTCGACCGCCCACGGATGAACGATACCCTGCGCGCTGTCGGTCATCACCGCCCGGACCGACGCCCCGCGACGGCGAAGTTCGTGGGCCAGCTCGACTACTTTGACCGCCGCGATGCTACCGGTTACCCCGAGCGCGACGTTGACTCCCGCGAGCATTACCCGACGTTCGGTTCCTGATAGGTTAAAGAGGTGCGGGTTGCGGTCGGTCGAGACCGGCCGGACGCCTCGGACGGACCACGCACGCTATATTAAAAGATAGAAATCACGCATTGAAACAGTTGCAACGGTCGGGACGCACGCGTCGAAACCGATGGAACCGACGCACCCGTTAATGTACCCGTAGCACCAGGACACTCTCGTATGTCGGAGCAAACCGGAACCGAGAACATCGACGTAAGCGCGGCTTTCGACCTCCTCCGTGACGCGCGGCGTCGGGGGGTCATCTACACCGTGAAGCGAAACGGTCGGACCAGCGTCTCCGAACTCGCCCGGCGCATCGCGGCGTGGCAGTCCACCGACGGCGACGACGCGCCCGACCGCGATACCGTCGAGACGTCGCTCGTCCACGCCCATCTGCCGAAACTGGACGACGCGGGCGTCGTCGAGTACGATCGCGAGGAAGGCACCGTCGAATTCACCGAGACGACCTCGGACCTCGACCCGCTACTGGAGCGGACCCGCGAACGCGAACCGACGCTGGTCCGGGCCGCCCGAACGACCAACCTCGAACGCGCCCTCGAAATCTGAGTCTCGGTCGGTGGCGTTGGCCGGCCCGGCAGCTATCGAGTCTCGGGAAGCAGGAAGTAAGAAGAACTGTGCGGGGTTACGCCGCCGCTTCGTCAACCAGCACGTCGTCGTACTCGCCGGCGTCTACCTTCTCCTTGAACTCGCGGGCGTCGTCACCCTCGATGGTGACGCCCAGCGAGGCGCAGGTGCCGACGATCTCCTTCGCGGCGTTCTTGGTGTCGTAGGCGAGCAGGTCGGGCGACTTCTGCTCTGCGATCTTCCGAACTTGGTCGATGGAGAGGTCCGCGACGAAATCCTCTTGGGGTTCGCCGCTTCCGGTGTCGAACCCGGCCTCGTCTTTGATGAGCGCCGCCGTCGGCGGGACGCCCACTTCGATGTCGAAGCTACCGTCGTCCTCGACCGTGATGGTCACGGGGACTTCGGTACCGTCGAACGCCTCCGTCTGGTCGTTGATCTCGTTGACGACCTCCTGTACGTTAACCGGCGTCGGTCCGAGTTCGGGACCGAGAGGCGGACCGGGGTCCGCCTGCCCGCCGGGGACGAGTACTTCTATCGTCTCAGCCATACCTAAACGAACACTCCGGAGCGGTTTTAAGACTTGCTAAGTCAATCGTGTCCGTGTCGGCGGTGTGGGAGGGCGGGTCACCCCTGCGGTTCGGGGTGACGAGTCGGCGGCGTGGCGCAGACCGCGAATCGGCTGCGCGGCAGGGACCGCGAAGCGGCGGCGCGGCAGATGGAGGTGGTCGGCGCGCGAGGCCGAGAGCCGGTGGTGCCGGGTGACTGCCAAGAAAGAAAGGGTTTTTCGGCGCGCACGGCCCACTCTCCCCTAATGGGACTGGAGGAAGAAATCGAGAACCTCCGCGAGGAGATCGCCGAGACACCGTACAACAAGTCTACGGAGAGCCACATCGGACGGCTGAAGGCCAAACTCGCGGAGAAGAAAGAGAAACTCGAAAACCAGTCCTCCGCCGGCGGTGGCGAAGGATACCACGTCGAGAAACACGGCGACGCGACCGTCGCGTTCGTCGGGTTCCCGAGCGTCGGCAAGTCCACTTTGCTAAACTCGCTCACCGCGGCCGAGAGCGAGACGGGCGACTACGAGTTCACGACGCTCGACGTGAATCCCGGCATGCTCCAGTACAACGGCGCGAACATCCAGTTGCTCGACGTGCCGGGCCTCATCGAGGGCGCGGCCCAAGGGCGCGGCGGCGGCCAAGAGGTCCTGTCGGTCGTGCGCGCGGCCGACCTCGTGGTGTTCGTCCTCTCGGTCTTCGAGATAGACCAGTACGAGCGCCTCCGGAAGGAACTCTACGAGAACAAGATTCGGCTCGACCAGGAGCCGCCGAGCGTCAAGATAGCCAAGAAGGGCAAAGGCGGCATCCGAGTCACGTCGAGCGTGGACTTGGACCTCTCGGAGGACGTGGTCAAGGAGGTGCTCCGGGAGTACGGCTACGTCAACGCCGACGTGACCATCCGCGAGCAGTTGGACGTGGACCGCCTCGTGGACGGCGTGATGGACAACCGCGAGTACATCCCTTCCATCGTTACCGTCAACAAAGTGGACCTCATCGAACCCGACTACGTCGAGACCGTCAACGAGGACCTGCACGACCACGGCATCGACCCCGAGGAGGCCATCTTCATCTCCGCCGAGGAGGAGAGGGGTCTCGACTCGCTCAAAGAGACCATCTGGCAGGAACTCGGGCTGATGCGAATCTACATGGACAAGCCCGGCCGCGGCGTGGACAAAGAAGAGCCGCTGGTCCTGGAACGGGGTTCGACCGTCGGCGACGCCGCTCGGAAAATCGGCGGCAACATGGACGAGCGCTTCCGGTTCGCCCGCGTCAGCGGCCCGAGCGCCAAGCACGACGAGCAACAGGTCGGCAAGGAACACGAACTCGCCGACGAAGACGTCCTCCGACTCGTCGTCCGGAAGTGATGGCCGCCGACTCGCGGCGAGCGCTCGCGCTCCTCGCACTCGCCGCGCTCCCGTGGACCGTTCTCACGTCGGGCGATCTGGTCTTCGCGTGGGGGTTGGCCACGACCGACCCGATTCACGTCACGACGCTCTCGGACTACCTGCTGGTGTACACGCAGGGTCTCCCGAACCGACTGCTCGCGTGGCCCGTCGCGGTCCTGCTCTACCTCCTCGCGGTCGCCAACGCCGCGCTCGGGACCGTCGCCCCGGAGCGGGAGGACCGGCGCGTCACGGGCGGTCTCCTCGCGCTGGCGGGCGTCAGCGACCTCTGGTTCGCGCTCGGCCTTCGGACGCCGGGCCTGCTGGCGGTGCCGGTCGGAACCGTCCTTCTGTGGACCGCGGCGTGCTGGTTCCACTGGCCGGACCTGCGGACCGCGCTGTGGCAATAACTGTTCGTCCGTGCGTGCGCGCGTATCCACTCCGAGTCCTTCCGCGAACGGTACGCTTTTGCGCCGGAACCACCACGTTCGAACCGTCATGAACGCCACGCTCGACCACGTGATGATGCGCGTCGAGGACCTCGACGCGTCGCTCGACTGGTATCAGGACTACCTCGACTACGAGGAGAAAGGTCGTTGGGAGGCCGACACCTTCACGAACGTCTACCTCGGGCCCGAGGACGTCCACGAAGAAGGCGCGGTCCTCGAACTCACGTACAACCACGACGACCGGAGCTACGAGTTGGGCGACGGCTGGGGTCACATCGCGGTCCGCGTGGACGACGTGTACGACGCCTACGAGGGACTGATGGACGAGGGCGTCGAGGACTACCGCGACCCGGACTCCTGTGGCGGCTCCTACGCGTTCGTCAAAGACCCCGACGGCCACGAGGTCGAAATCGTCGAGCGCGATTACGGCGCGCGCTGGAGCCTCGACCACACCATGATTCGCGTCGAAGACGCCGACGAAGCGCTCGGCTGGTACACCCGAAAGCTGGAGTACGAACACACCGGCCGCTGGGAGTCCGACACCTTCGCCAACTACTTCATGAAGCCCGAAGGCGCGGCGGACGAGGCGATGGCGGTCGAACTCACGTACAACTACGACGGGCGCACCTACGACCTCGGCGACGCGTGGGGCCACCTCGCGGTCCGCGCCGACGACTTGCAGGACGACTGGGCGACGCTCATGGAACGCGACGCCGAGGACTTCCGCGACCCAGAGTCCTGTGACAACCGCTACGCGTTCACCAAGGACCAAGACGGCCACGAAATCGAAGTCATCGAGCGCGACGAGTAGCGACGCCTGCCGGTGTTCGGTCGTTGCCCCTCCTTTTTCGCAGATTACTCTCACCGAGAGCGAGTCGATGCTTCGTTGCCGTCTCGCCGTCAACCACTTCCGACGAAGTTCACCGAAGCGCATTCGCCCGGTCGATGGACGCTGCACCTATCGAGGAAATTACTCGATCCGAAACGCCGGTAATATCGGCTTACACGGCCGAAATCGGTTAATTCGAAGTGGCGTCGCCACAAGACACTTATAAATTATAGAGGTACCATTGAACCGCGCCCCTACCCACGGCGGCGGTAGCGAGTACGGGCTAGTCAGTTCGATGGGTCGCGGTCTCCCAGTCCGCGAAAGCTGCTGTCGCCGACCGAACGATCAATTCGAACCATGACAGCAACAACTCGAACAGTTCGCAGCGTTTTGCTGGTAGCGATGCTCGTCGGTTCGGCGTTGACGGGCACGGTCGCGTTCGGCGGCACGGCCGTCGCCGCGGACCTGACCGACGGTGAGCGCTACTGGCAAGGACAGACTATCCGAACGGAGAACGTACAGTACGACGAGAGCGCATCCCAGAGCGGTGCCGTCGGCAGCAACGTGAAGCTCGAAGTGATGCAGGTCGACAGCGACGGAGACACCACCGAACTCGCCAAGGAGGTCTTCACCAACGCCACCGGCGGGCTCACGCTCGAGACGACCGACCTGTCGGGCGACTATCGGCTCCAGACCGCTCAGAACGACTCCCTGATCGCCAACTTCTCGGTCGCGTCACAGGACCTGAACGCCTCGTTCCAAGAGAGCACCGTCGACAACCAGTTCGACACCTCGACGTCGCTCGTCCTCGAATCGCGGCGGGCCGGGTACAACGCCACTATCACCGCCGACGGCCTGACGCCGAGCGAGTTGCAGAACGTCCTGAACGAGGGCGACCAGTCTCCCGTTAGGACCGACGACGGCGTCGCCATCACCAACATCCAAACCGATACCCTTCGGGCGAACTTCAGCGGCATCGACGCCGGAAGCTACCCGTTCACCGTCGAGGTGAACGACACCGGTGCGACCGCCACAGCTACCATCGACGTCAGGCAGGGAGGTAACGCGGCAGCCACTTTCGCGGCGGACGGCGTCGTCTCGGAGCAGCGCGGCGACAACGCGACGTTCACCGTCAACTTCTCGAACGCCGACAGCGCCACCGTCTCCATCGGCGGCGACCCGGTCAACTGGAAGACCAACTTCACCGTTTACGACAACAACACGGACGGACGGGCGACGCTGCGGTTCAACACGTACGCGACCGGCGGCAGCGGCGACGACCCGAGGGCGTTCATCACCGCGGCGGGCGAAGACGAGATTGCGGTCCGCTCCGGTCAGGGAGTCTTCTCCGGGACGAATCTGAGTCCGGGCGGAATCGACGACCCCATCGGTACGGGCACCTACGAGATGACCGTCGGGGTTGGTAATTCGACCCAAGACGTGACCCAACTCGTCCTGCAGAACGGGTCGGTCGCGGGCGCGCAAGTCTGGACGCATCCCATCACGGAGACGGAGAACCTCCCCGAGGACGTCACTGGTCTGCTCGAAAACGTCGCCGCCAGCGATACGGTCGCCATGCGGGACCTCGCGGTGCTGCAGGTGCAAGCGTCGGGACTGTACGGAAACCTCACGAATCAGACTGTGCTCGACAGTGACCTCTCGGACTACTACGCACTGAACTTCACTCAGACCAACGCGGGCGCGAACGCCGAAGTGAACCGGTTCAACGGCTCGGCCGTCGAGGAAGTGTACTTCGACGAGGTGAACAACACGTTCTTCGCCGTCGTCGATACGCAGACCAACGGCATCGAAGTCGGCGACGAGTATCAGGCCTCGTTCAAGATAGCCCAGCGCAGTCCGCTCGTGACCCAGACCCGGACGGCCAACGCGACGTTTAGCGTCGTCGAGCGCACTCTCGACTTCACCGGACTGAACGAAAACGGCACGCTGACGATTCCCAGCGCCGAGACGAACATCACCGGCGAGACGAGCATCGCTCCGGGGACGACGTTCAACGTGCAGGTTCAGTCCGACCAGTTCGTCCGGACCGCACGAGCCACCGTCGGTCCGAACGGCACGTTCTCCGCTCCGTTCGACTTCAGTAGCGTCGAACCGGGGACGGAGGTTACGGTGTCGGCGACGGCCAACGGTGCGAACGCCGAAGTCGATGGACTGATCGCCGAGGGCGGCGCTGTCGGGACGACGACCCCGGCGACTACGACCGCGACGACGACCACTACGACCACCACGACAATCGAAACTACGACGACCACGACCACCACGACCGAAACGACGACCGAGACGACCACTGAAGGCGGCGGTGACGGCGGCATCCCCGGCTTCGGTGTCGGCGTCGCGTTCGTCGCACTCCTCACGGCGGCCCTGCTGGCGCTCCGGCGGAGTCGGTAAGGTCGCAGCTCGTTCTCTTTTTTCTCAGCCCCTCGTAGGATGCTTAGCTGGGAGGATGGCCCGAAATACGTGTCATCCGAGGACAGTACGCTTGGCTTACCTCCCGTCGAGCGCTCGAATCTCCGCGTCATCGAGCATTCTCGTTTGCCACTATTCTTTTATAAGTGAGGACGTCAGTTGACTCTCCCCCGCTCTCATCCGTCCGAAATTTCCTAAACTGGCTTCTAGAACGAATAGAAGCGCTCTGCGTAGAAAATAGGGCAAAACTCACGTTCTACGGAGACTCCCGGCAATGGTTGGCACGTTTCGCCTCTCTCGGCCCTTCAAGCGTCCGTTTCGCACCCCTCGGCAGCGTCGTGCGAAGGAGTAACGGGGCAATTCCGAGACCACAAAGCACTTATAACCGGCGCGTAACCTTTCATCCGTACCCCTACCCATGGTGGCAGTAGCGAGTACAGGTTGCCCACGCCCGGTGCGGTGCCGGGTTCCCCCGACGGGCAGCGGAAAGGTGCTGTCGCCGATCGAATAACCAACCCAACCATGACAACGACAAACAACAAACTTCGCAGCGTCTTCCTGACTGCGATGCTGGTCATGTCGGTCTTCGCCGGCACGGTCGCATTCGCAGGGACTGCCGCTGCAAACCACAGTACTTCCGCAGACGCGGAAATCGGCGAAAACTCGCCGATTTTCCAGGGCCAGGATGCGCTCCTGGACATTAGTGCAGCGAACACAGACGTAGAACTCCGCGCGAACACGAGCGACGGCTCGACGTACGTCGACGGTTACACGACGGACGCCGACGGCCACCTCGTGATCGAGACGGAGAACCTCGAAGGTAACTACTTCTTCCGGTACGGTTCCGGAACGACGGTTCCCTTCGAGGTCGTCGAACAGACCACCGAGTGGTCCGCCAACCGGACCAACGTGACGACCGACAACGGGAACATCTCGTTCAAGCTCGCGGACACGAACCGACCCGGAGCCTCCGTGGTCGAAGTGAACTCCTCGGGCTACGACGTCAACAACACCTTCAGCGTCAACGAGAAGGGTAGCGTCTACGCGAACTTCTCGGGTGCTGACCCCGGTTCCTACGACGTCACCCTCAACGTGACCGACACCACCGCCGAGACGACCTACACGGTCAACGTCTCGGAGGCCGCTGACGACGACGCGACGTTCACCCAATCTGTCTTCAACGAGCAGCGCGGTGACGTCGCCTCCATCTCGCTCAACCTGACCTCGACGTCGAGGGCCGACGTCTACGTCGGTGCCAGCGACGTCAATTACCAGCAGCGGATCAACGTCCAGGACAGTAACGACGACGACGAGCAGGTCACGGTCCTGTTCAACACCTACCGCTCCAACAAGTCCGTCTACGTCACTGCCGAGGGTGACGATACGGCGTCCATCGACAACAGCTGGGACGGTCAGAACAACGTCAGCAACCCCCTCGCAAGCGGGAACTACCCGCTGAACGTCACGACTGACGGCAACATCGACAACGAGCTCGACGTTGCGACCCTGAGCATCGGTCAGCGCTCGACCGACGCCGCTCGCTCGTGGGTCGCCCCGAGCAACAGCCTCAGCGGAAACGACCTCGGTCCGAGCGACGTGACCGACGTCGTCTCCAAGAGTAGCGCGGTCGCCTCCGGCGACTACGCAGTCGTGCAGGTCGAAGCGTCCGGCCTCTACGGATCGTTCAACGACTCGAACACGAACTGGAAGCGTGCCGGTCTCGACCTGACGGTCGAACAGGCTGACGCTGGCGTCAACGCTGACCCGATCAGCTTCAACGCCTCCAACAAGAGTGTGAAGACGATCGTCGACGGCCAGAACAACACGTTCTACGTCGTCATCCCGACCAACCAGATCGACTACGAGGGTGACGACTCCACCGAGCAGCTCCCGACCGGTGAGTGGAACGCCACGTTCACGGTTGACAAAGCCTTCAACGTTGTGAGCGACACACAGACCGTCTCGACGACCTTCACGGTCGAAGAGAAGTCGGTCACGCTGAACGAAGGTAACGACATCACTGTCGGCCAGCGCCTGACCAACGTTTCCGGTCAGACCAACCTCGCGCCCGGTACGACGGTGACCGTCGAAGCTCGCTCCGGCGGCCAGTTCCTCAAGACCACGCAGGTCGAAGTCGGCTCCGAAGGGATGTTCACTGCGTCCTTCGACTTCAGTGACGTCTCGAACGGGACCGAGTTCTCGGTCTCGACCCGGAACGACTTCCCCGGCAGCAGTGACGAAATCAACGGCATCGTGAACGTCAACGCGGTCGATCAGACCGAGACCACGACGAGTGGTAACGTGACGACGACCACGACGACGACCACGACGACTACGACGACTACGACGACCACGACCGCGGACACCACGACTACGACGTCCACCACCGAGGACACCACCACTAAGACCACCACGGGCGGTGGCAACAGTGGCATCCCCGGCTTCGGCGTCAGCGTGGCTCTCGTCGCGCTCGTCGCTGCCGCGCTGCTGGCTCTCCGCCGCAGCAACTAAGCGTAGCTAACTAACCACCGGATCTTCCGGTTTCGCGGTTTCCATTTTTCGCGTACTCGACTCGGTAGCGGCGGCGCTGTCGGGCGAAGAAACGAACCGTTTCCGTACGCTAACCTTCCCGTACTCCGAGGCGGCCAGAGCCGTCAACTCTTTATCCGGGGACCGCTTTGACACCGGTAACAGTGACTTCCGCGTTGACAGACGGACTCGCGTGGCTCGCGGTCGGGTTGTTCGCCGCGGCGACCGCGCTCGACTGGTACGACGACGGCCACGGACGCGGCCGGGCGCGCTACCTCGGGTCGGCCGCGTGGGTCGTCTTTGGCGTCTTCTGGCTCGCGTTGTTCCCCCACTTCGCGTTCGAGCAGAAGAGCTTCGTCGAGGGAGCGTTGAGTCTCGCGGCGCTTCCCGCCTGTCTCTACACGGCGTACCTGCTCGCGCAGGGCCGCGAGACGCTCTTTCTGCTCTCGCGGGCGGTCGCGTTCATGGGTCTCATCTACATGCCGTTCACGATGATTCCGTCCGCGAAGACGTGGCTCATCGAAACCGTCGCGTGGCAGGGCGGGTTCGTGATGGAGCAGTTGGGCTACGAGTTCCAGATTATCCAGCACGGGAGAGGTCTCGACGGGACGTACCGTTTCGACAACCCTACCCACGGCGTGTTCACCGTCAACGTCCTGCTGGCGTGTACCGGCATCGGAAGCATGGCCATCTTCGGCGGTCTCATCGCCGCGGTTCGGGCACCGCTCCGCCGGAAACTCAAGGGTATCGCCATCGCCATCCCGATCATCTGGGCGCTGAACCTCGTCCGGGTCGTGTTCATCACGCTCGCGTTCAGTCAGCAGTGGCTCCAGATATTCGTGGAGCCGACGGTCGCGCTGGTCGGCTACGAGAACCCGAACATGGTGTCGTACTTCATCTCCGACCGCGTGCTGGCCCAGAGCCTCTCGGTGGTCGCACTGGTGGGTATCGCGTGGGCCGTCGCCCGCGAGGTGCCGGAACTGCTGACGGTCGGCGAGGACGTGCTGTACATCGTCACCGGCGACGAGTACGACCTCCACGACGCCGTCGGTACCGATCGCCCGCTAGCGACCGACGGCGACGGGCGGTAGAAGGTACCTCGCTCGGTTCCCTTATTCTACGTCGAGCAGGTCCGCGGGAGCGTCCGCCAGTTCGCGCAGCGCGTCGGCTTCGATGTGGTGCAGTTCGCCCGGTACCACGAGCAGGTGGAGCGGGTCGCCGAACTCCCGATCGGCGAGCGCCGAGATGCGGTCGGCGGTCACGAGCGGGTCGGGACTTCCGGCGCGCGCGACCACGACCGCCAACAGGTCGGGGTACTCGTCGGCGAGCAGGTCCGCGGCGTGGTCTGCGGTCATGTACTCGTCGTTGCGGGCCTTGATGTCGAGGTAGACCAGCGTGTGGAGGCCGCGCTCGCGGTTCTCGTCGATTGCGTCGGTGACGCTCGCGGGGACCCCGTCCGCGCCGTGAGCGTACTCGAAGGGGAGGGTCGTCGCCTTGCCGAACCGGTAGTTTTGGAGACCGGTGAGTCCACTGGCGGCGGACTCGGCGGTCGGCGCGTGGACGACGCGGGTATCGATACCGCGCTCTTCCGCCCGGAGTCGCAGATCGACGTGCGTGGTCGAAATCATGGTGTCGCCCGCAGTGAGGAACACCGCGTCGCCGTCTTCGGCCGCCCGGAGGATGGCCTCGGGGTCCTGCTCGACGCCCGCGCGGTCCCGGACTTCGACGGCGGTGTCGTGGTAGTTTTCGAGGTCCTCGACGGTCGCTCCGAGGAGTTTGCTGGTGTAGAACTCGGCGAACACGCGGTCGGCGTCGCGGACGGCCTCGCGGCCCTCGACGGTTATCGAGCGCTCGTCGTAGAGACCGAGTCCGACGAATGTGAGCATACCGGGTGTAGGCGTCCGCGGTTGCTATAGCCTTTCGAGTGCGATTCGGGAAGCGTCACGCTTACCGGCCCCTGGGAGAACCGATAGACATGGAAGTGCCGTGCGTCCGCGTCGCGCGTGAGCGAGGCGAGGAGACCCGACGCCGGTTGGCAGACGACGGACTGCTCGCGGCCGAGTTCGAAATCGAGGTCGAGGACGGCTACCTCTACCTGCCGGTGACCGACGCCGAGGCGGTGCCCGACGACCTCGACGCGGACGTCGTCTCCCGGTCGGTCGGGGAGCGCGAGACCCCCGACACCCCCGCGGACTTGCTCGGCTTCGAACCCACCTACGAGCGACTCGGCGACATCGTCATCCTCGACGAGGACGACCCGGAGCGCGCCCGCGAAATCGCCGACGCCGTGGTGGCCTCCGACATCCCGGTCGAGACGGTCGTCAACCGCGCCTCGAAGGTGAAAGGAGAGCTACGCGTCCGCGACTGGGAGGTGCTGGTCGGCGAGAGCACCGAGACCGTCCACCGGGAGTACGGCTGTGAGTACCTGCTCGACGTGGCCGAGGTGTACTTCTCGCCGCGCCTCGCCACCGAACGTCACCGCGTCGCCGAACAGGTGAAGTCCGGCGAGCGCGCCTTCGACATGTTCGCCGGGGTCGGCCCCTTCGTCGTCCCGTTCGCCGAGCGCGGTGCGGAGGTCGTCGGCGTGGACCTGAACGAGAAGGCCGTCGAGTACCTCCGGGAGAACGCCCGCCGGAACGACGTGGCGGAGCGCGTCACCGCGATTCACGGCGACGTCCGAGACGTAGTCTCGGGCTCGTCGGACGTGTCCGACGGTGTCCGGGAGGTCGCGACCGACTACGCCGATTGGGCCGACCGCGTGGTGATGAACCTGCCCCACAGCGCCGACGAGTTCCTCGATTCGGCGGTCGAACTCGCGGGCGACGACTGCGTGGTCCACTACTACGACATCCAGCACGAGGACGACCCCTTCGGGCCGGGCGAAACCGCGATTCGGGACGCGGCCGAACCGGAGTACGAGGTCGAAGTCGAGACGCGCCACGTCGTCCGGTCGTACGCGCCCCACGAACTCAACGTCTGTCTCGACGTGCGACTGTCTCGCTAACGGCGGGCGATTCCGCAATCCTTAAGCCGATTCTCCCGACTATATTCGAGTGCGCACTGCGACGCGCCGGTGTAGCTCAGACTGGCTAGAGCGATTCCTTCGTAAGGAATAGGCCGAGGGTTCAAATCCCTCCACCGGCTCTTCTACTCCGAACTACTCGCCGAGCGACGGGTCTCCGATTCGATGCGCACGCCGACACGCCGAACGTTTTTGTCCGCCCTCTGAGAGGGACGAGTATGCGAGTATTCGTTTCGGCAGACATGGAGGGCATCACCGGCGTCGCGGCCGCCGAGGACGTGGTCCGCGGCGAACCCGAGTACGAGCGCGGGAAGGAACTGCTCCACGGCGACGTGAACGCCGCCGTCGAGGGCGCGTTCGCCGGCGGCGCGACCGACGTGCTGGTCAACGACTCGCACTCCTCGATGCGCAATCTGGACCGGGAAGCCGTGGACGACCGGGCGACGCTCGTCCGCGGGAACACCAAGCCCCGGTCGATGATGCAGGGGGTGGCCGACCGCGACTGCGCGCTGTTCGTCGGCTACCACGCGAAGGCCGGGACGCCCGAGGCGGTCCTGAACCACACCTTCTTCGGTCAGGCACTGCTCCGACTCCGGGTCGGCGACGACGAAGTCGGGGAACTCGGCTGGAACGCTCGGCTCGCGGCCGCGGAGGGCGTCCCCGTCGGTCTCGTCACCGGCGACGACGCGACGGTCGCCGAAGCGCGCGACGAACTCGGCGACGCGCCCGAGACCGTCGCCGTCAAGGAGGGCATCGACCGGTTCACCGCGGCGTGTCGCCCGGCGAGCGAGACGACCGAGGAGATTCGGTCGGCGGCCCGGCGCGCGGTCGAGCGCGCGGCGGACGGCGACGTCGAGGTTCCGGACGTGGAGTCGCCGACCAGAATCGAGGCCGACTGGGCGACGACCAACCCCGCGGCGCGCGCTGCGGGGTCGCCGAACGTCGAGCGCGCGGGCGGCCGGACCACCGCCGTCGAAGCCGCCTCGTACCCCGAGACCTACGAGGCGACCGTCGCCATGCTCCGGGCGGGCGGCGCGGGCCGCGACGAGTTCTACGGTTAGGTCTCGGGACTCGCGCCGACCGCGGAGAACTCGCGCACGTCCTCGCGTTCGACGCCCTCGAACTCGAGCGCGAACTCCGGGCCGAACGCCGACGCCGGCGTCTGGTAGCCCGCTTGGACCTCGCCGGAGACGACTCGGCGGGCGGCCTCGACCGCGGTCCGGGCGGTCAGGTCGTAGGTGTCGGGCGTCCGCATCCTGGCCGCGAACCGGTTCCCGTCGTCGTCTTCGACCTCGCCCCAGACCCGCGCGGAACTCCGGGCGCGCTCCTCGGCGGTCGGTCCCGAGACGGTCGCGTCGATGACGGCTTTCATCGCGCGCTGGAACGGCTTCGACCCGAATATCGGAGCCAGCGGGCCGGTCTTGGCCATCACCGTCGCGGCGTACTCCGGCACCGTGGCGTACGTCTCGACGTTCTCGATACCGGTGGTGTAGTACGCCGACGACACGTCGCCCCACGGAATCGTCACCGCGGTTTTGGGACCACGCCCGAAGTCGAGGCGCCGGGTCTTCCACGCCGCCGGGACGGTCCGAATCTCGCCGTCCCGTCTGACCGCGCCCGGTCGGGTCAGGCCCTCCACGATGGACTTGGCGGTGCCGGGCGAGAACGTCCCCATCCCGTCGATGGCGAGCGTGAGTTTGGTCGCCGACGGGAGTTCGGTGGCGATGTAGCCCGCGAGGCAGTCGGTCGGCACCACGTCGAACCCCACGGCCGGGAGCAGGGTCACGTCGCTCGCCTCGGCCTCGTTGGCGCGTCCCGCGACGGCTTCCAACACGTCTATCTCGCCGGTGATGTCGAGGTAGTCGGTCCCGGCGTTCAGGCACGCCGAGTAGAGCGGTTCGGCGGTCTTCGAGAACGGGCCGGCGCAGTTCAGTACCGCCGAGAATTCCTCGACCTGTCGCTCGATTACTTCGGGGTGCTGGAGGCTGAACACCCGGTGGTCGAGGCCGAGGTCGGTCGCCTGTCGCTCGACCTTCTCGGCGGTCCGGCCCGCGAGGACCGGCGTCAGCCCTTCGTCCACCGCGGTCCGGGCGACGAGCGCGCCGGTGTAGCCGTACGACCCGTAGATGAGCAGTTCGTCGGTCACGGTGGGAGTTGAACGGTGAGGCGTAAAACTCGCGGGGCCGACGCCCGACCCGCGGAATCGAAGCCTACGCAAACTCTATAGGACGGAAGACGCTGTTCGATGGCCGAGCGCGCGTCCGCTCCGCGGAGCGGACGCGCGCTGGTCGTTCGTCTCGAACTCGTAGGCCAGACGGGTTCGGCCGTCTCGCCCGGCGGTTCTCAGTCGTCGCTCTCTGCCGCCGTCTCGTCGGCGTCGTCGGTCACGGTCGGGTCCTCGTCGTCACCCGTCGACGAGTCGCCGGTCTCCGACGACTCGCCGAGGTCCGCCTCGTCTTCGGCGTCGCCGGTGGACTCGTCGCTCTTGGACTCGGACCCGTCGTCCGCGTCCGATTCGTGCTCGTCGTCATCGTCCACCGCGTCCGACACGTCGGTCACGTCGCGCTGGTCCACGTCGGCGGCGTCCGCGTCGCTCTCGATTTCCGGCGCGGTGTCGGACTCCTCGACGTCGGCGTCGGTGGTGTTCACGACCTCCTCGCCGGTGGCGTGGTCCGCGTCGCGCTCGCCCGGTTCCACCGCGTCCTCCACGTCCGGCGAGGTGGTGGCGACCTCCGAGAGGTCGGACTCGTCGCGCCCGGTGGTCGTCCCGGACTCGCCGGTCGCCCCGAACCCGCCGGACCGCCGCTGTGCGAGCGCGACCCCGACCCAGAACAGGCCGGCGAGCGCCTGCACGACGCCGCGCTTGCGGTCGCCCCGTAGGAAGGTCCGTCCGGCGCGGACCAGCGAGACGACCCCGGAGGCGGCCGCGAGGTTGCCCGACTCTGCCTGCCGGGCCAGCGCCGGCCCGACCGACTCCGCGAGCGACCCGAGTCGCGCCGCGAATCCGTTGCTCCCTTCGTCTAGCGTCTCGGTGACGGCGTCGGAAGAACTCACGTCCGAGACGACGGGAGCGACGTAAAAAGGCGTGGTGGCGGTCGGCCGTCAGTCGGCGCTCGCGTCGAGCAGGCGAACGAGTCGGTCCCGGCCGCACGCCGCGTACTCGTAGTCGAACGTCTCGACCTCGTGGGTGAGGGTACCGGACCAGTCGGTCTCACGGATGGCGTCGGCCAGCACTCCGAAGTCGAGTTTGCCGAGACCGACCGGCAGGTGTTCGTCCTCGTCGTCGCGCCGGGTGTCGTTGACGTGGACGTGCGCGACGCGCTCGCCCCACTCCCTGAGCAGGTCGGCCTGTTCGGTGAGCGACTGGCCGGTCACGTGCGCGTGCCCGGTGTCCAGACACGCCACCGCGTCGGTCCGCTCGAACAGTTCGGGGAAGTCGCTCGCGTCGTGGAAGTCGGTCTTCAGGTTCTCGACGCACGCAGTGAACCCTCGTTCGCTGGCGTACTCGTCGATTCGTCGGACCGACTCGTAGATTCGCGCTCGAACCTCGTCGCGGTCCCACTTCGCAGGGTGGGCGAGCGAAACCGCGTGAAAGACGCCCTTCTCGGCACCCAACTCGACCGCCGCATCGATTGTAGCCTCCAGTTCCCGGACTGCTCCCTCCCGGACGTGTTCGTGGGGCGACGCCGCCGCGAGTCGGTACGGTAAGTGGACGAGCAGGTCCACGTCGCGCTCGGCGGCCGCCCGGCGGACGGACGCGGCGTCCACTCGTTCGCGCTCGAACGCGTAGTCCATATTGAGTTCGACGTAGTCGAAGTCGCGTTCGAGTGCCACGTCGAGCGCCGCGTCGAGGTCGGCAGGCCACTCCACGAGGAAGCCGTGTCGAACGTTCATAGACCAACCGACTCACCGGCGACTCATCAAAGCGAGGGAGAGCGCCGCCCGTCCGCGGCAGTCGTCCCGTCAGTTCATCTTCTCGCCGCAGTTCCTGCACTTCACCTGCTCCTTGCCGGTCGGCGAGCGCGACACTTCCAACGCCCCGCCGGTATTGCACTCCGGACAGACGCTGTTGCCCGTCTCGGCGGCCTGCTGGCGGGCCATCCACGCCACCGTGCGTTCGAGTTGCGCCACTCGGTCGGTCAGCGCCGCGACCGTGGCCTCCAACTCCGCTACGCGGTCGGCGTCGGTGTTGGCGTCGGCATCGGCGTCGCCGTCGGCCGCCGTGGGGAACGAGCCGTCGGTCGAAGCGTCGTCGTCGGTCGTGGGAGAGTCTGAACTCGTCACGGAAATCGTCGTTCGGACGGTGAGCGGCTTGGTAACACGAATTACGTTCCAGCGACAAAAAAGGCCCGCCGACTCCCGTCGGTCGCGCAGGTTTTCCCGACGCCAAGAATTAACTCGGACGATTCCCTAGACAGGATGCTGCGGGCCGCTGCTATTCGGCCGGACTCTGCACAACACAGGAGACAGAATGGTCACCGACCAACAACTCCGACGAAGCAAAACGATTCAGCAGCGAACCGGCAGAACCTTCCACTTCGCCACGCGGTTGCTCCCGAAGCGGATTCGCCAGCCGACTTACGTCCTCTACGCGTTCTTCCGCGTCGCGGACGAGGTCGTAGACGGCGTGACGGACGCACCGCCCGAGGAGCAACGCGAGCGACTCGAACGACTCCGAGCGGAGGCACTGGGCCGAAAAGAGACCGACGACGACGTTCTCGCGGCGTTTCAGGAAGTCAGCGAGGAACGCGGGATTCCCGACGAGGAGATCGAGATCTTCATCGACGCGATGCTCTCGGACATCGAGAAGAATCGCTGGGAGTCCTACGACGAACTGGCGGAGTACATGCGCGGGTCGGCCGCCGCGGTCGGTGTGATGATGCAGGCCGTGATGGGCGTCGAACACCCCGAGCGCGCGAAACCGCACGCGGTCGCGCTCGGCGAGGCGTTCCAGTTGACGAACTTCCTGCGCGACGTGCGCGAGGATATCGAAGACCACGACCGCATCTACCTGCCCGGCGACACCCGCGACCGCCACGGCGTCACGGAGGCCGACGTTCGGCGTTGCAACCCGACCGACGGTTTCCGGGCCGCGATGGCCGACGAGTTACGACGCGCCGAACGAAAGTACCGCGAGGGCGTCGCGGGCATCGAGTATCTGCCCGAGGACTGCCAGTTTGCGGTGCTGTACGCCGCGGTACTCTACGCCGAGCATCACCGCCTCATCCGGGCGTTGGACTACGACGTGTTCTCGTCGCCCCCGGAGGTGGGGGCGTTCCGCGCGGCGTGGCTCTGGGCGAAGACGCGCTGGCACTGGCAGAAGTCCCGCGACCCCGTCACGGTGTTTCGGGCGGTCAGCGCCATCCCGAAGGCCGAGGGTGGACACGCGAACCACCAACACGATTGGACGCCGCAGGCCGACTGACTCGGCCGAGGCGTCCGACTTTCGAGCGGAGAGAACGACCGCTTAGCGCACGCTCAGTCGTGCCGGAAACACCGTCAGAGGCAAACTCTGACGAGCCTCACCTCGCTCCGCTCGGTGAGACACCGGAAGACAAACCGCGTCTTCCGAGCTTTAGACGACTCCTTCGCTAACGCTCAGTCGTGTCTAAAGCACCGCTGACCGGTGAACACCATCGCCATGTCGTGTTCGTCGGCGGCCTCGATGACGTCGTCGTCGTTGACCGACCCGCCGGGCTGAATCACGGCCTCGATGCCCGCCTCGGCGGCGGCCTCGATGGCGTCCGGGAAGGGGAAGAAGGCGTCGCTGGCCATGACCGCGCCCGCGGCGGACTTGCCCTCGGCGTCCTTCTCGGCCTTCATCTTCGCTATCTCGACGGCGTCCACCCGCGAGACCTGCCCCGCGCCGACGCCGACCGTCTCGGTGCCGTCGGCGAACAGGATGGCGTTGGACTTGACGTGCTTGATGGTCTGCCACGCGAACAGCAGGCTCTCGTACTGGTCCTCGGTGGGTTCGCGCTCGGTCACGACCTCCAGTTCCTCGCGAGTCGGGGCTTGCAGGTCGCGCTCTTGGACGAGTCGGCCGCCCACGAGGTCCTTCTCGGTGGTCGTCTCCGTGACTTCGCCGAAGTCCGCCTCGTCGCCCGCGTCGAGAACGCGGAGATTGTCCTTCTCGAACAGGGTATCGAGCGCGTCGTCGGTGTACCCCGGCGCGACGACGACCTCCTTGAACGAGTCGGTTACCTGCTCGGCGGTCGCCTCGTCGCACTCACGGTTCAGGGCGACGATGCCGCCGAACGCGCTCTTGGGGTCGGTAGCGAGCGCGTCCTCGTAGGCGTCCGCGAGGGTGTCGGCCGTCGCGCACCCCGCCGGGTTCGTGTGCTTGATGACCGCGGCCGCGGGGCGGTCGAACTCCTTGACCAGATTCAGCGCGGCGTCGGCGTCGTTGTAGTTGTTGTAGCCCATCCCCTTCGCGCCCTCGTTGCGTTGGGGCGCGTCCACGACGCTGGCCTCCTCGCAGGTTGCGTCGCCGTAGAGCGCGGCGTCCTGATGCGGATTCTCGCCGTACCGGAGGTCGGCTACCCGGTCGGCGGATTCGAGTTTTCGGACCGGGAACCGACCGTCATCGTCGCCCTCGATGCGGACCGCGCCCACCTCGGCGTCCACGTCGAGTCGGCCCTCGGCGAACCATCGGACGGCCCGCGGGTAGGCCTTGAACTCGCCCTCGTAGAGGACGCGCTCTTTCAGGTCGCTCTCGTCGTCGCCCTCGTAGACCGGCACCGGCTCTTGGGTGACGATGGGACCGCCGTCCACCTCGCTCTCCACGACGTTCCCCTCCTCGTCGGTGGCGTCGGTGACGACGTGGACCGTACAGCCGGTGGCCTTCACGCCCGCGTCGAGGACCTGCTCGTGGGCGTCCGTGCCGGGAAACGACGGCAGGAGCGACGGGTGGACGTTCAGCGTCGTGGGCATCTCGTCGAGGAAGGCGTCCGAGAGGATACGCATGTAGCCGTCGAGACACACCAACTCGAAGTCGTAGTCGGCGAGCGCGGCGACGACGCGTTGCTCGTGGTCGCGCCGACTCTCGCCCTCCTCGCGGGCGACGACTTCGGTCGGAATCCCGCGCTTCTCGGCGTCGTCCAGCACGGGCGCGTCCGGGTCGTTGGTCAGGACGACGCCCAGTTCTGCGCCGCCGGGCGTGCGGTCGGCGATGTGGAGCAGGTTCCGTCCGCGGTTGCTGGCGAGTCCAGCGATGCGAGTCATGTTCGAATCCCCGCCAGCGGAGGAAAAAGGCATTGCGGTCTCGCCCCGCGAGATATACACGAACGAGCATATTTCCGGCGTCGTTTCTCTCTATCTCTCCGCTTGTATGCATGACCGTGACGAGTCGGACCGACACGCTTTTGCCGCCCGCCCCGGCAGATTGCCACATGAACACCCTCTACGCCGTCTCGCCGCTGGACGGTCGGTACGCCGGTCGGACCGACGGCCTGCGCGAGTACGCGAGCGAGGCCGCGCTCATGCGCGCTCGCGTGCAGGTCGAAGTCGAGTACCTGATCGCGCTGGCGGACCTCGACGCGACGCCGCTGGAACTGAGCGACGACCACCGCGAGTACCTCCGGACGCTCTACGAGGAGTTCGACGAGTCGGACGCCGAACTGGTCAAGCAGATAGAGACCGAGGGGTACGGCGACTACTCGGCGACCAACCACGACGTGAAGGCCGTCGAGTACTTCGTTCGGGAACGCGTCGGCGACCCGGCGTTGTCCCACGTCGTCCCGTGGATTCACTTCGCGCTGACCAGCGAGGACGTGAACAACCTCGCCCACCGCCTGCTGGTGAAGGGGGCGGTCGAGAACGTCCTCCTGCCGAACCTCCGGTCGGTCCGCGGTCTGCTCGCCGACCTCGCCCGCGAGCATCGAGACGTGCCGATGCTCGCGCGCACCCACGGCCAGCCCGCGACCCCGACCACCTTCGGCAAGGAGATGGCGGTGTTCGCGTCCAGACTCGGCCGGGCCATCGGTCGCGTGAAGGACGCCCGCGACGGGCTTCAGGGCAAGCTGGCGGGCGCGTCGGGCACCTACGCGGCCCACGTCGCGGCCTACCCCGACGTGGACTGGCCCGCGTTCGCTCGGGAGTTCGTGGAGGGGTTGGGACTCGAACAGGCTCCCCTGACCACGCAGGTCAACCCCTGCGACGACCTCGCCGAACTGTTCGACGCCCTCCGTGGCGCGAACAACGTCCTGCTGGACTTGGACCGCGACGCGTGGCGCTACGTCAGCGACCGCTACCTCGGACAGGAGGCAACCGAGGGCGAGACCGGTTCCTCGACCATGCCCCACAAGGTCAACCCCATCGACTTCGAGAACAGCGAGGGCAACCTCTCGAAGGCCAACTCCGACCTCGTGTTCCTCGGCGACTACGTGACCTCCTCGCGCCTCCAGCGCGACCTCTCGGACTCGACCGTCAAGCGAAACATCGGCGCGGCGTTCGCCTACTGCCTGCTGGGCTACGTCAAGCTACAGGCCGGACTCGGCAAGGTCGTGCCCGACGAGCAGGTCATGCGCGAGGACCTCGAATCGACGCCCGAAATCATCGGCGAGGCGGTCCAGACCATCCTCAGACGCGAGGGCCACACCGACGCCTACGAGCGCGTCAAGGACCTCACGCGCGGCCGACGCGTGACCTTGGACGACTTCCGGGACCTCTTCGAGGAGTTGGACGTGGACGAGGACACGCGCGAGGAGTTGCTCGACCTGACGCCCGCCGGGTACACGGGTGCCGCCGGGCAGATGGTCGAAAATGCTTACGAATAAGAGTATTCTATATCGAACAGTAATCGAACGTGGATTTTAGCAGAGTACCTTCTGGTTAGGGAGCCCAGTTTTTCTCGTCTAACCAAGTCGAAGGCCAACAAAGTCCATAACCCAGATAGCCTAAGACGACTCCTACAGCATTTAACACAGAGTTGTTGAATTTCCTGAGAAATTGCGATATCCCAACCGCAGTCATCCCTAGGATATACAGAGGGAGGAACAGAATCCGTATCCACTGAGCAATGTTCTTCCGCTGAGGGGACACCACGATGTACTTAGATGATAGCAAACCATAGAAATTTTTCGTCGAATTAAAGGAGTGTGCGGTAATCAACCACACAGTTATGCTTCTCTACACGACGTTCGTCACCGGCATCGGAGTCCTCGAACACCACGTCGTCTCGGAGCGGTCGCCGAGTCGATTCGCTGGGTGAGAAGTAAAGTCTCCCACTCGTTTCGCTCGCCGGTCCGGGGGTCGAGCGGACGAAACCCGACCCGTCATCCCGGCGAAACGAATTTATAAACTGCGATACACCTCCGAGTATGAGCGACACCCTCCACTTCGGTCTCTTCTTGGTAGGCATCTGCCTGCTGACCGGCGCGATGGTCGTCGGCGTCGGCGCGTTCGAGTACGAAGTCGAATCGCTCGGGACCGTCGAGGAACTCCCGGACAACACGCGCTCGGTCGTCTCCTACGGCGACCTGTCGGCGAGCGACCAGCGAACCGTCGAGCGAGTAATAGCGGGCGAGCGAGTCGTCGTCCGCGACCCCAGCGGACTGCCGGGGCCGCGCAAGAGGAAGGGGAAGCTGGCGGTCAATCGCGGCGGCGAGACGTATCTCGTCACCCGTCGCATCTTCTTCAACTGGCGGTCCGAGTTCGGCATGGGCGCGATAGCGATGGCCCTCGCGGGTCTCGCCGTCGTCAGCGAAGCGGTCCGGCGACACCACTTCCCCCACCGGACCGCAGTGTGGACGCACCGCTGATTCCGCCTCGCGCCGGGTCGGACCTCAGTAGTTCACCTTCACGTTGAAGGTGTGCTTGAGATAGTAGTCGTCGGAGTCCCACCCGCCGCTGTAGAAGTTCCCCTTCGAGACGACGTCGAGCAGGTCGTACTGGCCGCTCCCGGTGGCTTCCTGATCGACCCAACAGGAGCTACCGGGCTTCATGCCGTTGGTGTTCTGGCGGGCGTCGCTGGTGTTGAACTCCTCGTTCCACGTCGCGTAGTTGCCGCTCGGACTCGACTCGTCGATGGTCGTGACCGCCGGCTGGGTGTAGCTCCAGCCGAGGTTCACGCCGCTGGTCCCGACCGTGACGTTGATGCTCTGGCTCCCGTCGTGGGTGCCCAGCGGGTCGTACTCGTTCAGGTCGGCGTTGCCCATGTCGTTCTTGCTCCAGTCGTGTTTCGGTTCGCCCACGTCGTTCACCCAGTCGGAGCCGTACTTCTGGACGCCGGGTTCCATCACGAAGAAGTGCTTGACGGCGTAGGCGTCCTGCGACGAGTCGCCGTCGCCGTCCAACTGCTTCAGATCGACGTTGTTCGTGACGCACCCGTAGGGGTCCTTGCAGAAGTCGGCCTCGTCGTGGAGGACGTCGCCCCACGAACTGCTCTGGGTGGTGACGCCGTCGCGGGGCGAGACGCGGTCGAATGCGGTGGCGCGCTCGACGGCCTTCCCGTGGAGTCGCGCGGCCGACCCTGCGTCGCCCGCGACGCCGGTGTACTGGCGCGGAATCCCGTTCGGGTCGATCTTGTACGAGTACGCGACGACGGTGCCCTCCTCGGGGATGGGGTCCGAGACGACCGGCGTTACGTCGAGGTCGCCGCCGCGGGCGTTGTACTCCGCGCGAGCCGACCGGCGAATCTCGGCGATGCGGTCGGCAGAGATGCCGTTCGAGAAGTCGGCTTTGGCGACGTGGGCGTCGCTCTCCGGCGGCCCGCGAGCGGCCGCGCCGCTCGCGGCGACTGCCGCGCCGCTCAACGCGACGCCGGTCGCGCGCAGGAACGTTCGACGGTCGGTGCGAGTCGAGTGAGACGAATCGTCTGTCATGCGACAGAGCATATTCCACACCTAAATAACTTATAATTAATAACGTATATTGTTGTTAACTATTGTGCTAGTCGGACGAAATTGGTCGCTCTTCGCGCGGCGCATCGGTGACGAAGTGGAGGAGAAAACGGAATATCGACTTATAGACACGCTATAGAAATGCTTTACGACGGTATACCGACTTCTCCCCGAAGCGTGACCGCCGTCCGATTCAGGAGAGGAGCGTCGCCAGCGTCGCCTCGATAGCCTCGCCGGCGCGCTCGACGTCCGCGACGCGGACGTACTCGCGGGGCGCGTGGGCCACCGCGCCCTCGTCGTCGGCCAGCGCGCCCGGCCCGAACACGACCGTCGGCGCGAGGGAGGCGAAGTACGACGCTTCGGTCGCGGCACCGAACGGCCGGACGGTCCCGCCGCTCGACTCCCGGAGCGTCCGGACCAGTTCGGCGTCGGTCGGCGTCTCGAACGCCGCCAGAAACGGCGTGTCGCGCTCGGCCAGCGTCACCTCGACGGAGACGTCCGCCGGGGCGTGCGCCCGGAGGTGGTCGGCCAGCGCGTCGCGGAACCCCTCGGCGGTCTCCGGGGGGACGCTCCGACGGTCCACGACGAACGAACACTCCGCCGGCACCTGATTCGTCGCGGTCCCGCCCTCGATGGTCGTCGGCGTCAGCGTCGAGTCGCCGAGCGCGTCGCTCGCGTCTGGCCGGTCCTCGCGGTCGTCGAACGAGTCGAGCGCCGAGAGTAAGCCACCGGCCGCCCGGACCGCGTTGACGCCCGACTCGGGTTCCGCGGCGTGGGCGTTCGCGCCTCGGACCGTGACCGTCGCCTGAAACCGCCCCTTCGCGGCGTTGCACACGTCGAGTTCGGTGGGTTCGCCGACGATAACGGCGTCGGGTTCCGGGTCGAAATCCAAGGCGGCCGCTCCGGTCGAGTCCGTCTCCTCGTCGGGCGTGACCGCCAGTGTCAGCCGTCCGCGCTCGACTTCGACGCCGAGGAACGCCGCGAGCATCGCCGCGAGCGGTCCCTTCGCGTCGCAGGACCCTCGGCCGCGAATCACCTCGCCGTCGCGGGAGAACTCGACGTGCGGCGGCACGGTGTCGATGTGCGTGTTCAGGACGACGTGCGGGCCGTCCCGCCCGGCGTCGCGGACCGCGAGCGTGTTCCCGGCGTCGTCCACCGAGACCCGAACATCGGGGTCCTGGTCGGAACCGGAGTCCGGGCAGGAATCGCGGTCCGCACCGTCCGCCGATTCGAGCGTCTCGACCAGCAACTCGCGCATCTCGGTCGCGTCCTCGTGAGAGGGCGTCTGTACTGCATCTTCGAGGAAGTCTATCGGGTCGAATGTCATGAGAAGTCGTCGGACTGGCTTCGGTTCAGGCCTCGGAGACGCGCCACGGTTCGGGCGTCGAGGCGATTTCTCCCTCGAACTCGCGTTCGACCGGGCCGGTCAGACTCGCGCGCCCGCCGCGGAACGTCACGCCGAGGCGACCGCCCGGCGGGAAGACCTCGACCGCTTCGGCATCGGTCTCGACGCGTCCGAGTCGTCGCGCGACCGCGGCGATAGCGACCGCACCGGTCCCGCAGGCGCGGGTCTCGCCCTCGACGCCGCGCTCGTAGGTCCGCTGGTCGAACGCGGGTCGGCCGTCGTCCCGGCGCGACGCGACGTTGACGTTCGCGCCTTCGGGGAAAACCTCGGCGTGGCGAATCGCCGGCGCGAGTTCGTCGAGGTCCACTTCGTCCACGTCCTCGACGAACGCGACGGCGTGGGGGACGCCCGTGTTCACCGCGGTCACTTCGACGCCCGCGACGGTCTCCCGCACGAGCGGTTCGTCGCGCCCCTCGGCGAGCGGCACGTCGCTCGGCGCGAACGAGGGTGCGCCCATCTCGATGGTCACCTCGTCGTCGGCGATTTCGGCCCGGCGGGTCCCGGCCTGCGTGTCGAGCATCACGGTGTCGGCACCCGTGCGCTCGGCGGCCCACTTCGCGGCGCAGCGCGCGCCGTTGCCGCACATCGCCGCGGTCGAGCCGTCGGGCTGGACCAGCGTCATCACCGCGCGCGGCGGCGAGAACTTGGGTTCGAGCGCCAGAAACAGGGTGCCGTCCGCGCCGACGGACGGTGGGTCTTCGCCCTGCTCGGCGGTCACGCCGCCGTCTGTCATCTGCACGCCGTCGCGTCGGTCGCACACTTCGCGGGCGAACGCGCCCCGGTCGGGGACGTACTCGTCCGCGTCTACTACTACGAAATCGTTGCCGGTGCCGTGGAACTTCTCGAATTCGATGCTCATCTGTCTACCTCCGGTTCGACCGCCGTCACGTCCGCAATCGTCTCGCGTCGCCGCGCCAGTCGGGCGTCGTCGCCGTCCGAGACGACCGACGCCGGGCGGGGACGGGAGTTGTACTGACTCGCCATCTCGTAGCCGTAGGCTCCCGCGTTGCCGACCGCCAGAAGGTCGCCGCGCTGGGGGTCCGGGAGCCAGTGGTCGCCCAGCGAGTCGCCGCTCTCGCAGACCGGGCCGGCGACCGTCACCTCGCGCGACGGCCGCTCGTCCGCGCCGGGAGCCACGTTCCGAATCTCGTGGTGGGCGTCGTAGATGGCGGGCCGCGCGAGGGTGGTCATCCCCGCGCCGACCCCGACCACGACGCCCGATGGCGTCTCCTTGACCGTGTTGGCCGAAGTCAACAGGACGCCGGCGTCCGCGACGAGGTACCGGCCGGGTTCGACCGCCAGCGTCGCCTCGGTCTCGCCCAGCGCCTCGCGGGTCGCCTCGGCCACCGCCTCCAAATCGAGGGGATCCTCGTCGGGCGAGTAGGGCACGCCGAAGCCGCCGCCCACGTCCACGAATTCGAGGTCGATGCCCCGCCCCTCGACGTCGCGGGCCAACTCGCCCATCCGTCCCACGAGGTCTCGGTGGGCCGAGAGGTCCTCGCCCGAGATACCGCTTCCGGCGTGGGCGTGGATGCCGACCACCTCGAACGCGCCGGCCGCAGACTCCGCGAGGTCGGCGGCCCGCTCGTAGGGCACGCCGAACTTGGCGTCGGCTCCGGTCGTCACCTTCTCGTGGTGGCCCGCGCCGACGCCGGGGTTGACCCGCACGCAGATTCTGCCGTCGTAGCCCCGGTCGGCGAGTCGGTCGAGGGTGTCCTCGGCCCCGACCGTAATCGTCACGCCGGGATGCTCCTCGGCGAGGCGAACCGCCACGTCGAGGTCTCTGTCGGGCGGGTTGACCGCGGTGTAGTGGACGTGCGAGCCGTCCACCCCGGCGTCGAGCGCGCGCGCCAACTCGCCGGCCGACGCGCACTCCACGCCCGCGCCCTCGTCGGCGAGCGCCTGCAGGACCGGTCGGGCGGTGTTGGCCTTCGCGGCGTAGTAGACGTCGGCCTCGGGGAAGGCCTCGGCCATCCGCCGGTAGTTCTGGCGGGCGCGGTCCAGATCGAAGACGTAGAGTGGCGTGCCGTGGTCGTCGGCCAACTCGCGCAGGCGCTCCGGGGACCAGTCGGCGAGGCGTCGCACCGGCGGATTCTCCGCCGTCGGCGCTCTCTCTCCGCTCATTCTCGCAGGGCCTCCTCGCGCTCTACTGCTTCCATCGTGGTCTCCTCGACGTCCATCGCCACGACCGCGGGCTTGTACGCCCCGCCGTCGAACAGGTCGTGGTCGCCGACCGACGACTCCACGAACCGGGTGAACGCTCTGCGCTCGGGCGGCAAGTGGCCGTAGAGGACCTCCTCCTCGACCAGATCGTAGACCGGAATCCGGGGCGTGAGAAGCGTGTTCTCGGCGACCACCGAGTTCTCGCCGACGACGAACCCGGAGGTCACGCGGCAGCCCGCGCCGAGCGACGCGCCGTCCTCGACCACGACCGGCGCGTCCTCGACGGGTTCGAGGACGCCCCCTATCAGGGTGTTCGCGCCCAACTTCACGTCCGCGCCGATTTGGGCGCACGACCCGACCGTGTCGCAGGAGTCCACCAAGGTCCCGTCGCCGACGTACGCGCCGACGTTCACGAAACTCGGACTCATCATGATGGCGTCGCCGCCGACGTAGGACCCGCGCCGGAGGACGGTCCCGTCGGGCGTGTTGCGGGTGCCCCGGCCGGGCAGGTCGTCGGTCTCGCGCAGGGGCAACACGTCGTGGTAGGTCACGTCACCGTACTCCCGGCCGGCGATTTCGCGCAGACCGAAGTTGAGCAGGATGCCGCGCTTGACCCACTCGTTAGATTGCCAGTCGCCGTCGCCGTCGGGTTCGGCGGCCCGGACCTCGCCGGTCTCCAGCGCGGTCAGGAACGCGTCGAGCGCGTCCAGTTCCTCGCGGCCCGCCGAGTCCGCGGTGAGGGTTCCGCCGTCGTAGCGATGCCACAGGTCGTCGATGTCGGATTCCAGACTCATCGGTCGTCACCTCTCTCGCTGCTCGAATTCGTCTCGCCGTCCGCGCCGTCGATCACGTCCGCGAAGTCGTACCAGCCCGGTTCCCGGCCCGCCAGCCAGACCGCGGCGTCCAGCGCGCCCTCGGCGAAGACGCCGCGGTCCTCGGCCCGGTGGGTGAGCCGGAGTTCCTCGTGGTTGCCGGCGAGTAGGACCTCGTGTTCGCCCGTGATGGTCCCGGCCCGGCGCGCGTGGACCCCGATTTCGCCCGCCTCGCGCGGGGCCTCGCCCTCGCGGCCGTGGACGCGCTCGCCGGACTCCTCGCTGCCCGCCGCTCTCGCGTCCTCGATGGTCTCCAGAATCGCGTTCGCGGTGCCGCTCGGCGCGTCTCGCTTTCGGTTGTGGTGGGTCTCGGTCACTTCCACGTCGTAACCCGGCAGGTCGGCGACCGCCGCCTCGACCGCCGAGCGGAGGGCGTGGACGCCCCGGCCGAAGTTCGAGGCCTTCAGGACGGGCGCGTACCGCGAACACTCCCGGAGCGCCTCCTCGCCCGACTCGTCGAACCCGGTCGTGCCGACGACGCTGGCGACCCCGGCCTCGGTGGCGACCGCGACGTAGTTCTGACTGCTCGCCGGGCCGGTGAAGTCCACCAGAACGTCGGGCTCGCGCTCGGCGAGCAGGCGGTCGAACTCGCGGGCCGGGTCGACGGGGACTCCCTCGACGGACGCGCCCTCCTCGGGGTCGCGGTTGACCGCGAACGCGACCGACGCGTCCGCACGGTCCGCGGCGGCGTCGACGACCGCGCGACCCATCTCGCCGGTCGCGCCCGTGACCGCGACCGAGACGCTCGCCGATTCTCCGTCGTCCGCTACACTCATTGGTGTACACCAGTCGGTTCGCCCTCTAATTCGGCGAGGATACCCGCAAGTTCTGCGCGGTGCTCCTCGGAGAGCCGACTCAGCGGCGAACGGAGGCGCGCCGGGCCGTACTCTCGAATCTCCATCGCCTCCTTGACCGGAATCGGGTTCGTCTCCGAGAAGAGCGCGCGGACGAGCGGAGCCAACTCCTCGTGGACCTCGCGGGCCGCGGCGAAGTCGCCCGACAGCCCGGCCTCGACCAACGCGGACGTGCGCTCGGGTTCGACGTTCGCCGAGACGCTGATGGTGCCCGTCGCGCCGAGCGAGAGCATCGGTAGGGTGAGGAAGTCGTCGCCAGAGAGGACCGAAAACTCCTCGTCGCGGGTCCGCTCGATGACCTCGCCGATGCGGTTCAGGTCGCCGCTGGCGGCCTTGTAACCCTGGATATTCTCGTGTTCCGCGAGCGAAACCGCGGTCTCGACCGCGACGTTGCGGCCCGTCCGCGACGGCACGTTGTAGACGATTTGGGGCACGTCCACCTCGTCGGCGACGGTCCGGTAGTGGCGCTCCATCCCCTCGGGTTCGGGCTTGTTGTAGTACGGCGAGATGAGGAGCAGGGCGTCGGCCCCGGCGTCGGCCGAGCGCCGGGAGAGTTCGAGGGCCTCGCGGGTGTTGTTGCTCCCGGACCCCGCGATGACGGGAACGTCAACCGCATCGGTGACGGCGTCCACGACCTCGACGTGTTCGTCGTGGGTCAGGGTCGCGCTCTCGCCGGTCGAGCCGACCGCCAGCAGGCCGTCCACGCCCGCGTCCGCGAGCCGTCGGGCGTCCGCTCGGAGCTGTTCGAAGTCGATACCGTCGTCGGCGTCGAAGGGGGTCGTCATCGCCGGGTAGACCCCGCTGAAGGGTTCGTCGGTGCGTGTCATGTGGTGCGTTCGGGACTGGTTCGCTGGTAACTGGTCGGAGATTGGTGCAGAACGAAAGTGGCCCGCGACGGGTCGCCACGCCGCCAAGGACCTATCAGTAACCGGGTTTTGTGCGTTTCAGCCCCGAAAAACCGACCGACCCGCCGCTGGCCGAGCGAGCGTCGATGGCCGCGGTGGCGTCGGGGTGCATGTGCGACACACTCATTGCCGGGAACTTAACTGTTGCGTCGAGTGCGATACCTACCACTCGTCAGCAAACCTTTATTTACGCCTAGGTGGGAGTTCGAACGTGGTCGATTGGGAACTCATCGCACGCTCCGGCGGCCGCTACTCCGTCGCCTACGGCGGCGGAACCGCCCTCCTCGTCGCGCTGACCGGTTGGTCGATGCTCCAACTGCTGGTGCTGGTGTTCGGTCTCCTGCTGTTGCTGTTCGTCGCGGGCGGCACCGGCACGGTTCGGATGGGGACTGCGATGGCGAACGCCGACTCGCCGGGGCTCTCGGGGACCGTCACGGACCCGACCGAGGACGACGCGTTCGCAACCGCGATAGACGCCGACCTGAAGCTGTTCTTCTACGCGGTCGGCCTGCTGGTCTTCGACTTCGCCGCGATGGTCGTCGGAAGCACGGTCTAATTCGCGTCTCGGAGACGCCACCGGTGACGACGCGTCAACTCAAGTCTGCGTCGTCGGCCGATTCGGCGAGCGCGTCGCCCGCGCGCAGGCGAGGAATCAGGCCCCGGTAGGAGGGCCGCAGGAGACCCGCTATCGGTACGACGACCTCGTCGGTTATTCCCTCTTCGAGGTGAGAGCGAAAGTCCGCGGACACCGCGTCGTACCCGTCGCGTTTCCACCGTTCGAGAATCGATTCGAACTCCGACTCGTCGCCCTCCACGATTGCGAGGAACTGGCACTCGATGGTCCCGGTCGGCTCGTCGGACTCCTCGATTTGGGCCTCGGGGACGTTGCTCTCGTACAGTCGCACTTCGAGTTCGAAGGGCGTCACGAACGCTCCGATGTCGGCTTCGTACCGCGGATTGCTCCCGTAGGAGATGCCGAACTTCGTTCGCGCAGGTCGGGTCTGTCCCGGCGAGATTTCGGAGAGAAAGAGGTCCAAGTCCGTGATGTGGTACTCGGTCGGCCTCATCTATCCCCTGCTGTTCAGTCGGGTTCGGTTCTCCGCGACCGGCTCGTCTCGTCGCCTCGTCCACACTCTGTCCGAAACCCAACTGGTTTCCGTCCGGGGAGTATCGGTGTCGAACTCATTCGTGTCGAGGACCGCTCGCTCCTTCTCCAACAGGAGGTCGGCCAGACTTCGGATTTCTGCCTTTCCGACCGCCTCCTCGACGAGATACGCCGCCGTCGCCTCCCGAGTCCGCTCGGGGAGGTCGAACGCCGAAACGTCTTCGTCCGAGCGGAGTCGCTCTCGGACGCTCTCGCGAATCGCTTCGACGTTTCGCGCGCGTCGGACCACGAGACTCGCTAACTCGCCCAACAGCTGTTCGTCGTGGAGCGCGAATCGCTTGTCCACGTCGAGAATATCGTTGTCGAGCGCTTCGAGATAGTCGTACACCGCCTGCCGGAGCTTCCGTCTCGTGTCGGCTTCGAGCGTCCGGTCGTCGCTGTCGATCTCCGAAGCGGGTCGCTTTCGGTTTCGCGCGTATCGAACCCACTCTTCGTCCTCGTCACTGAGGTCGACCGTGATGGAGAGACTCTCGTCGGACATAAGTGGGTCTCTTGTGGTTATATTTCCCTGCCACAGTCTTATAGGTTTTGTTCAAATCGTGTTCTCCCCGAACTTCGCCGTCACGTCCGCTCTCCAGTCGCTCGGTGGGTCGTTCGTTCGCCCGACGACGTAGTTCACGATTTCCTCGATGGCCTCCGCGAACTCGTACTCGTCCGCGACGAGCGTGCTGTACCAGTCCGCGATTCGGGAGTAGCCGGGGGCGTCCGTGACCCGCTCGTCGTTAGCCGCCAAGTGTCGTATCGCATCGACGTAGCAGCGATGTTCTGCTCTCGTGTAAGACGTTTTGTCGGCGAAGAAATCGAACAGCGGCGTTCGGTTCTCGTCGGCGAGGACGTAGATGTCGTCGCAGGACGCGTCCCCGATTTCGTCGCCGAAGACGCGATACTCGGCGTCGCGCTCCGCCGGACTCCCGCCTTCGCGGTACTTGGCGAGGTGGTCGGCGGCGATGGCGACGGCGGTCCGAGAGAGGCGAACTCGAAACACGAGCGGGCTGTAGTACGACGTGAACGCCTCGGAGGTCGTGAAGTTCTTCAGTACGCTCGCGGGCACCTCGTAGCTCGGTTGCGCTTCGGCCCGGAGCGTCCGAGCGATCAGGTGGGGAGCGTGACGGGAGAGTCCGCGGTAGACGGTCACCTCCGGTCCCTCCGTCCGGTCGAGAAACGCCTGCGTGACACAGTAGAGGTCCCCGGCGACCGCTCGGTGGTCGGGGTCCGTTCGGTGGGTCGGTGGGTCCTCGCCGCGAACCTCACACTCGACGCCGAACGTCTGCTTGAAGAGGAGTTCGTGACGCTGAGGATACCCGTGTTTCGGGTGCGAAGACACCTTCCACCGGTAATGGGGGTCGAGAACCGCACAGACGTTATCGGCCCCGTGAACGTCGCCGAGCGCGCCGAGGAGACGACACTCCTGGTCGAACGACAGCGTTCGGTACTCCACCCGTTCGCCGACCTCCTCGCAGAACTCCGGGCGGTACGACAGGGGTTCCAAGTCGGTGAAGTTGAGGCCGTATTCGGCCTCGTAGTCCGTACAACTCGGACAGTCGAAGCGCGGAGGGGGACCGTCACCGCCGGAATCGTCTTCTGTGTCTGGCACGATTCTCTGCGTTCGTCAGTGAATACGCTACTCGGCCTATTTATATTACGGTGTCCGGCCGGTGACTTTAGACTGCTCCGACCTCGACAGACGCAGTCACGGCGCGGGTCGCGCTCTCCACGCCGAACCTTCGAGAGTGGGTTTTATCTTTCTGACGGCCGAAGCGGTGATTAATGCTCGTTCTCGGAGACGCCCACGCCGACGACCCCGACAATAGGCGCGCGCTGTTCGCCGCCTATCGGGAGGCCGACGCCGACGTGGCGTTGCAGTTGGGCGACTTACTCTACTACGACCTGCCGATTCCGACATACTTCATCGCCGGTAACAACGAGGACTTCGACGTCATCGACGCGCTCCGTCACGGCCGCGTCGAGAGTTCCGACGTCTGCAACGCCGTCCTGCTGGGCGACGAACCGGTCGAAGTCGAGGGCCTGCGCGTGGCGGGCCTGTCGGGCAACTACGCGCCGACCCAGTACGAACGACCGCGGCCGAACCTCCAAGGCGAGCGCCGCCGCCACTTCGTCCGCGGGGACGTGGAAGCGGTCAAGGAGGCCGACGACGTGGACGTGTTGCTCACCCACGAAGCGCCCCACGGCCTGCCGGTCTCGGAGGACTACGAGGTCGGCTGTCGGTACATCGACGAACTCGTCGAAGCGGTCGAACCGCGCCTCTGTCTGGTCGGCCACCACCACCAGCACGCCGAGACGACCTACGGCGACACCAGAGTCGTCAGCATCGCGTCGGTCGAAAAGCGGTACTACGAACTCGACCCCGGAACGCTGGAACTCACGTCGCACCCGACGCCGCCGGCGTAGAAGCCACAGCCCTTACCTCCGGTCGCGCCGACACTCCGGCGATACTCGTCCTCGGAGACGCCCACGCCGACGACCCGGACCGCCGCCGCGCGCTCCTCGCGGCCTACCGCGAGAGCGACGCTGACGTCGCCCTCCAGACCGGCGACCTGCTCCACTACGACCTGCCGACTCCGACCTACTTCGTCGCGGGCAACAACGAGGACTTCGACGTCATCGACGCGCTCCGCCGCGGCGAGGACTCAGCGCCCGCCGAAGATTCAGTGCATGGCGAAGGCCTAGCGCCCGCCGACTCGTCGGCGGGCGCGACGGTCCGGAACGCCACCCTCCTCGCCAGTTCGGTCGCCGAAGTCGAGGGCCTGCGCGTGGCGGGCCTGTCGGGCAACTACGCGCCGACCAAGTACGACGAGGCCCGCGCGGACCTCACGGGCGAGCGCCGCCGCCACTTCGTCCGCGAGGACGTCGCACGCCTGAAGCGGGTCGAGGACGTGGACGTGTTGCTCACCCACGAAGCGCCGCACGGTCTCGTCTACTACGGCTACGACGCCGGGTGCGAGCGAATCGACGAACTGCTGGACGCGCTGGAACCGGACCTCTGTCTAGTCGGCCACCACGAGCGCCACGTCGAAGCGACCTACGGCGACACGCGAGCCGTGAGCCTCGCGCCCGCGTGGGAACGGTACTACGAACTCGACCCCGAGACGCTCGAACTCTCCGACCGGGCGACGCCGACCGAGTGACCGATTCGCGGCGAACGCCTCCGTTCGACCGCGAACGAGCGACTGCCAGCCAACCACCTTTATACCGTCGGGCGTACCAAGCATGCGCTATGACGGAAATTCACCCGCATCAGCGGGTCGCCGTTCTCGCGGACGCTCAAAACCTCTATCATACTGCTCAAAGCGTCTACAGTCGGAACATCGACTACTCGGCGCTGTTGGAGAAGTCGGTGCAGGACCGCGAACTGACGCGGGCTATCGCCTACGTCATTCAGGCCGACAGCCCCGACGAGGAGCGGTTCTTCGAGGCGTTGGGGGACATCGGATTCGAGACGAAGATAAAGGAACTCAAGACGTTCGGCGACGGGTCGAAGAAGGCCGACTGGGACGTGGGCATGAGTCTGGACGCGGTGACGCTGGCCAACCACGTCGATACGGTCATCCTCTGTACGGGCGACGGCGACTTCTCGCGGCTCTGCTCGCATCTCCGCCACGAGGGCGTCCGGACGGAGGTCACGAGTTTCGCGGAATCGACGTCCGAAGAACTCACCGAGGCCGCAGACGCCTTTATCGACATGTCCGAGCGGCCGGACACCTTCCTGCTCTGAAGCCGTCGTAAAAATCGCGCCGCGTTTCGACCGCTCTCAGACCGGACGGCCGTCTTCGTCGGCGGTGCCGCTGAGGAGCGCCCCCGCCGCCATGACGAGGACCGCGACGGCCGACAGGAGGTAGGTCGTGAACGTCTGGGTGGTCGCGACGGCGAAGACGACTGCGCCGGCCACGATGACGAGCGCGAGACCGAGGTTTGCTTTCATGGTAAGCGGAGGTAGTCGCTCCAAGATTATAAATTAAACCGTAACCGCCGGAGGAGATGGTGATTAATCGTTATGTTATTCTGCTAAATTGTGTCTGAAGTCACCAATACACACGGAGACGCCGCCGAGAACGAAGCCTTTTCGCCGCGGCACGCCAACTCGCGGCCGATGAGTACGAGCCAGACCGACGACCTCCCGGGACTCCGGACGACGGCCGACTACCAGTTCGGGGCGGGGGTCGGCGCGGCGCTGTTCCCCGAGGACGAGGACCTCGACGTCAAGCGGTCGTCGTCCGGGCGGCCACAGCAGGTCGTCGCCGATTCGGGGCGACTCGTGACCTACGGCACCGACGGGCGATTCACTCTCGGACTGGAGGGCGGTCGCCGGGTCGCGGTCGCGCTCGACGCGCCGGCCGGCCGGGTCGTCGTCGGCGACGAGAGTGAACCGTTCGTCCGCGACGGCAAGAACGTCTTCGCGAAGTTCGTCGCCGCGGTCGGCCCGGCGGTCCGACCCGACGACGAGGTGGCAATCGTCCACGAGGACGGCACGATTCTGGGGGTCGGCCGCGCCGAACTCTCGGCGGACGCGATGACCGACTTCGACACCGGGATGGCCGTGATGGTCCGCGAGGGTGCCGAGGAGTAGCCGAGCGCGCTGGCGGTGGCTCCATCATCCGCGCCATCCTCTATCCTCACCACCCCGTCCTCCTCCATCCTCGCCAGCTTCGCCACCGACCTCACTCACGTACCTCCGTCACCAATCGCGCTCGCGTTGCCTCCGTCACTGACCGCGCTCGCGTTACTGCCGCCATCGACCGCGATTCCGGTCGCCAGCCACTCCGCCTCGTGGACGTCGCCCAGCGTATCGCGGTAGGTCGCCTCCCCGGAGACGAGGTAGGTGCCGGGTGCGGTCGCGTCGTCGGCCCCCATCCGGACCGTAACCCTCTCGGTCTCGCCGGGTCCGAGCGCCGGGATGTAGAAGCCGACCCGCGCCCGGTGGTCGAGCGGCGTCCCGAGGTACACCGACCCGTTGTCCACCGCGAGCGTCAGGCCGACCTCGGTAGCCGCCTCTGTGCCCGCGTTCGTCACCGCGAACGAGACCGACTCGCTCTCGCCCGGCGCGAGCGACTGGTTGGCGGGCGTCTCGATTCGGAGTCGCGGCGCGGGTCGGACGACCAGCGAGGCGTTCACCACGTCGGTTCTGGTCCGGAGCGTCACGGTCCGATTCCGTTGGACGGTGGCGGCGTACGAGTAAGTCACCTCGAAGGGGACCCGATACGTGCCGGGCGGAAGTTGTCCGACCGCGACCCGGAACTCGATGGGGTCCGAGACGCCCGACGGAACCGTCCCCAACGGAACCCGACCGGTCAGGAAGGTCAACTCGTCCGCGAGGCGCTCGGGGAGGCGTTCGGTTCCGGGCCGAATCGAGACGTTGTAGGCGGTCGTGACGCGGGCCTCCTCGCGGGGCGCGCCGCCCCGGAGGACGCGGGCGTCGTTGACCAACACCGCCGAGAACGTTGCCGTCCCGCCCGTCGCGACCGTGTCGTTCGGGACGACGAGGCGGAAGTTCGGCCGCCCGACGACCGTCCCGTCCTGCGCGGCGCGCTCGTCTCGAAGGCCCGCGGACGGGACCGCGGCGAGACCGGCGACGAGGCAAACCGCGATTGCGAGCGCGACCCATCCTCGGGTCATACCCGCTCTCTCGACGGGCGAGATGAGAAAGCTGTCGGTGACTCGAACCCCGGTGCGTCGCACCGACTCGGCCGGGGCCTGCTCGACCGCAGGTGGCCGGCCTGCCCCCGAGTGACCGGCCGCGAACTTTCGACCCGGCTATCGTCGGTGGCGGTCCGCCAACCTTATTTCTCCACGCTCCGACGAGTCGAGTATGTTTGGAGGAGGAGGCGGCGGCGGACTCGACCCCCGCAAGATGCAACAGATGATGAAGCAGATGGGTATCGACGTGGACGAACTCGACGCCGAGGAAGTCGTCATCACGAAGAGCGACGGCGAGCAGTTGGTCTTCGACAACCCGGACATCACCGTGATGGACGCCCGCGGCCAAGAGACGTATCAGGTCGTCGGCGAACCCGAGACCCGCGACGCGGGCGAGGCCAGCGCGGTCGAATCCGGCGACGACGACGGGAGCGCCGGAAGTTCCGGGAGCGAGATTCCCGACGACGACGTCGAAATCGTCGCCATGCGGACCGGCGCGAGCGAGGACGAGGCGCGCGAGGCGCTCGAAGCGACCGACGGCGACCTCGCGGCCGCGGTCGAGCGCTTAGAGTGACGGTCCTGTTGGTCCACGGCGACCGGGAGTACCTTCGGGAACCGGGCGAGGAACTGCAGACCGACCTCGGGGTTTTAGACGTGCCCGAGGACGTTGAACCCGGCCAGACGCTGGAGACCCATCTCGGCGAACCGTTCGAGGTCCGGCGACTCCGCGGTCCCGACCTGTTCAACCACTTCGAGCGCACCGGCGCGCCGATGATGCCCCGCGACGTGGGTCTCATCGTCGGCCACACCGGCGTGGCGGCGGGCGACCGCGTGCTGGACGCCGGGACCGGAACGGGCGTCCTCTCGGCGTACCTCGGTCGGATGGGCGCGGACGTGACCACCTACGAGCGCGACCCCGACTTCGCCGAGGTCGCGCGCGAGAACATGGAACTCGCCGACGTGGGCGAGTCGGTCGAGGTCCGTACCGGCGACCTGACCGAGGAACTGACCGCCGCGGGCGACGAGTCGGAGTCGGCCGCAGACGACGGCGACCTCGGCGAGTTCGACGTGCTGACCCTCGACACCGAGGACGCGCCCGAGGTCGTCGCTCGTGCGCCCGACCTGCTGGCCCGCGGCGGCTACGTCGCTGTGTACTCCCCGTTCGTGGAATCGACCCGCGAGGTCGTGGAGGCGGCCCGCGAGGTCGGTCTCGCCGACGTCGAGACGTTCGAGACCATCCAGCGCCGGATGGACTTCGACGACCGAGGCTCGCGGCCCTCGACCGCGGGCGTCGGGCACACGGGCTATCTGGCCTTCGCGCGACGACCGTAGCGACGGCGGTCGCTCTCCGGGGCCGCCCGCTCAATCGCTCCCTGTTCTGCGGTAGGCCGAGCGTCGCGGCGCGAAGCCACTCCATAACAAAGCCGCGGATGGCCCTTTTCGTAGACTGTCAACGTCCATGTCCGAGACGCTATCAGTCGCACTTCTCGTTCGCGGAACCGACGTTCCGGCGTGGCAGGCCAGCGCAATCGAGTCGATGCTCGCCCGGACCGACGCCGAGGTCTCGCTCGTCGTCCGGTCTACCGAATCGACCGGCGGCGAGGCGAACGGTCTGAGTCACTATCTCGACCGCGTCCGGGAGTATCCGCTCTGGACGCCGATCGGCGCGACGGTCAAACTCGGCGACCGGCCGGGCTACCGGCGGCCGCGCGACGTCGCAACTATCGAGGGAATCGGCGACCCGGAGACGCTGGCGGTCGAACCGGAACCGGCCCCCGACTTCGGCAACGTCCTGCCCGACCGCGCGGTCGAACGCGTCGGCGAGACCGACGTGGCGATTCGCTTCGGGTTCGGCATCCTGAAGGGCGACGTGCTGGACGCGCCCGAACGCGGCGTCCTGAGTTTCCACCACGGCGACCTCCGGGAGTACCGCGGGATGCCCTGTGGTTTCTGGGAGTTCCTCAACGACGAGGATACCGCCGGCGTGACCCTCCAGCGACTCACCGAGACGCTGGACGGCGGGGAAATCGTGGCCTACGAACCCGTGGACCTCGCGGACGCCCGAACGTGGTCGGAGGTCCGCGAGCGCCTGTTCGCGGTCTCGGACGACGTGCTGGTCGCGGGCGTTCGAAACGTCGCGTCGGGCGTCGAACCCGAGTCCCCCGGCGAACTCGGAGACCTCTACTCGCTCCCGGAGGGCGACGACGTGCTGAAGTACGTCCTCAAGGAGGGAAAGGGCCGAGTCCGGCAGGCCGTGGAGTAGCCTCCTCGAATCCCCGACGAACCGTGTGGTAGCGAGTTAGACTCGGGAACAAGCTACTCTCTCACCTGTAATTCGCTCGCACCAGCTAGCTCTCTCGTAGCAGTTCTCCCCCAGCGATTCTCCCGCGAGCGACCGACCGAGGGGAGTGAGCGAGCCCCGAGCCGCGGGCTCGGGGGGCGACGGAGTGCGGCAAAAAGGGGATTTCAGTTGTCGTCCTCGCGCCACTTGTGTTCGCACTCGGTACAGATGAAGAAGCGCGTCTCGCTCTCGTCGGCCGCGCGAATCTGTTGCATGTACCAGCGAGCGCGGTCGTTGCCACACTCCGGGCAGTGGGCTTCGGTGGTCGGGAGCGCGCTCTCCTCGTCGCCTTGGTTGGTCTCGATAATCTCGCTGGCCTCCTGGTCTTCGGTCACGACGTAGCTCGCGTCGGGGTCCTTCGGCGTCTTGTGGCCGCAGCTTCCGCAGACCCAAAGCTCGTCTTCCGCCTTCATCATCGAACCGCACTCGTCACAGAACTCCATTGTTGTCACGCCGTAACCGACCCGGCAAGTTAAGCGACGTGTTTTGCGCTACCCCGTGACCGGCCGCCGTCTGCGTTCGGCCGCTGCTTTCGCTTGTCCGCCGTTTTCGCTCGCATGCCGTTCGCCCGCCGATTCCGCTATCCCTCGCCCTCCGACTGGTACGGTTCGCCCACCGCCTCCCGAGGCAGGGCGTTGTTTATCTCCGACTGGAGTTCGTCGTTCGAGTCGAACTCGTCGGCCGGGACCTCCGAAATCAGTTCCCCCAAGTTGCGCTCCCCGTCGGCGAACAGCACCGTCACGTCCTCGAACTCGGTGGCGGCCGTCTCCCGCGTGGCCGGATACGAGAGTTCGTCGAGGACCGACTCGACGTGGCTGAGTTTGACTTCTCGTGTCACGGTCCGGGCTACGACGAGTCGGTCCTTAGGTGTTGTCGGCGATTTCCGGTTGCCGCCGAACAGCAAAAATTTGTGGCGCGCGCCCGAACTGTCCGGTATGACCGAAGTCGTCGTCGCTGGCGGGGGACTGGCCGGACTGGTCGCGGCGCGTCACTTGGCGGACGCCGGCGCGGACGTGCGACTCTACGAGCGCCACCACGATTTGGGCGGGCGAGTGCGGAGCCTGCGCCGCGACGGATTCGTCTTCGACCGGGGGTTCCAGGTGCTGTTCACCGCCTACCCTGCGGTCCGGCGGGAGTTGGACCTCGACTCGCTCGACCTGCGCTACTTCAAGCCCGGCGCGGTGGTCGCCCGGCCCGGCGAGCGCTCGACGCTCGCGGACCCGTTTCGGGACGTGGACGCCGCGCTGGAGACCGCGCTCAACCGCGAGGTGACCCTGCGCGACAAACTGAACGTCCTCGAACTCCGCCGGGAACTCGCCGACAAGCCCGACCGCGAGATATTCGCCGGCAGCGACAGTTCGACCCGCGAGTACCTGCGCGAGCGGGGGTTCTCCGAGCGGTTCGTGGACAACTTCGCCGCGCCGTTCTACGGCGGTATCACGCTCGACAGGAGTCTGAAAACGTCGAAGAAGGTCTTCGAGTTCACCTTCAAGATGCTGACGGTCGGTCGCATCGCGGTCCCCGCCCGCGGGATGGCGGCGATTACCGAGCGACTGGCGGAGTCGGCGCGCGAGGCGGGCGTCGAGGTGGTGACCGACGAGACCGTGACCGACCTGCGCGCGGACGACCGCGGCCCGGAACTCGAACTCGGCCGGGACTCGACCAGCGCCGACGCCGCGGTGGTCGCCACCGACCCGAAGGAGGCCCGCGAACTGACCGGTGTCGAGTCGATTCCGACCGACGCGAAGGGTTGCGTCACGCAGTACTACGCCTTCGACGGCCCGGAACTCGACGCGGGCGAGCGACTGCTTCTCAACGCCGAGTCGGACGCGCCGAACCAAATCGCGCAACTCTCCTCTGTCGCGCCCGAGTACGCGCCCGAGGACCGCAACCTCCTGAGCGCGACGTTCCTCGGCGTCCCCGACGACCCGGACGAGGACCTCGCGGCGCAGACAGCCCGGACGCTCGACTCGTGGTACCCCGAGCGACGGCTCGACCTCGAAACGCTCCACACGAGTCGCGTCGAGTTCGCGCAGTTCGCCCAACCGCCGGGGGTCCACCGCCGCCTGCCCGACGTGGACGCCCCTGACGGGCCGGTCTACCTCGCGGGCGAGTTCACCGAGGCGTCGTCGCTGAACGCCGCGATGACGAGCGGTCGGACGGCCGCGAAGGCGGTGGCCGAGGACTTCGACTTGGACTCGTGAACGTCGAGAACCGCGGCGGCGACCCCTGATGAACGTTCTACTTCGGCGTGGTACTGTGTGTGCGATTGCGGTAGACTCCTTCGAGTCGGCAATAGCTAGCTTCCTTACACAGAAACTGTCCGTCCCGTCGTAGGAATCGCCGGTAACTCACTCGCGTCCTCAAAGCATCCGTCGGAACTCGCCCAGCGGCGGAAACGACAACACCTCGTCGCCGTCCGAGTCCCACACGACCGGTCGCAACGCGTCGGCGTCGGTCACGAGCGGCGACTGGAAGTCCCGCGCCGACATCCCGTTGACCGTCGCGCCGGGCGCGAGGCGGTTGAACGCGGGCACCATCAGCACGTCGCCGCCCCGATAGGCTCCCGGCCCGTAGAGCAGACAGGGGTGGCGCGTGCCCTCGATTTCGATGGCCGGGTGGTCGTGGCCGACGACGTAGCGGGCCGCCGACTCGTCGGGCGCGGCGTGGCCGTGGACGACCAGCGCGTCGCCGACGCGGTACTCGTCGGGGGTCGAGACCGACTCCGAGTCGAGAGCGGCGTCGGACTCGTCGCCGCGGAGCGAGTCGAGCATCGAGTCGTGATTGCCCCGAACGACGACCAACTCCGCGCCCGCGTCCGCGACGGTCTCGCGGAGCGCGACCACCGTCTCGGCGACGCCCTCTGGAATTCGGTCGAACGCGTGGAGGAGGTCGCCCGCGACGACGACCGTCGCGGGCGAGAAGGCGGCCAGCAGGCCGGCCAGTCGGTCGGTTAGGTCGGCGCGCTCGCCCAGCGGGAGTTCGACCGCAGAGGCGGCATCGCGGCCGACGTGGAGGTCGGCGACGACGAGCGCGTCCTCGTTGGGGAGGTAGACCGCCCGGTCGCGGAACTGCGCGTCCATCGGCGCGGTGTTGGGTCCGGCCCGTCTTCCGGGTTGCGGTTGGTAGCGTTCGTCCGGGGTCCGTGTCACCGAGCGCTCTTCGTCGGGCGGCCGGTCACGGCGGGTCGCCGAAGCGGCCGAGAAACGCCTCGCGAGTGCGGACGGCGACGCCCGCGACGCCGTCGCAGTCCCGGAGGTGGGAGTCGTCCGAGACCACGCAGTCGGCGCAGGCCGCGACCGCGCATTCGAGGACGTCGTCGTCGGGGTCCGCCGCGGCGTCGATTTCGACCGCGGGTTCGACCACGCGGGCGACGTCGAGGACGCGCTCGACGGTCTCGGCGCGGCGTCCGGACGGGAGCGGCAGGTGGTCGTAGGCGAGGACTGCCGCGAACTCCCGGAGGAGAGCGGGCGAGACGGCGACTTCGACGTCGCCCGACTCCGCGAGCGCGACGCAGGCTAACGGCTCGTCGGGGAAGGCGAGTTCCCCGACGAGGACGTTGGTGTCGAAGACGACGGTCGGCCGGTTCACGGCGACGGATCCGGGCCGGCGAACGAAAAGCGTCCCGAACCGCGGTCGAGCGACCTCGAACGGGCCTCGTCACCGACCCGACCGCTCGAACGGCCGACCGCCGGGGATTTATGTTCGTCGTGGTGAAACCGGTAGGTATGGCCGACGTTTTGGAGAACAAGCGCGCCGCGACGCGGTTCCGCATCCTCGCCGAGATCGCCGAGCGCCAACCCGCGGTGAGTCAGGGCGAGATTGCAGAGGCGGTCGGCGTGACGAGTCAGGCCGTCAGCGAGTACATCCGGGCGCTGGTCGAGGAGGAACTGGTCGAGAAGGAGGGTCGCTCGCGCTACACCGTCACCAAGGAGGGCGTCGATTGGTTGCTGCAGGAGGCCACGGACGTTCGCCGGTACGCCGACCACGTCACCGACGACGTGCTGGGGAGCGTCCAAGAGGAGGCCGCCATCGCCACCGACGACGTCTCGGAGGGCGAGGCCGTCACGCTCTCGCTGCGCGACGGCTTGCTCCACGCGACGCCCGGCGAGGAGGGTCCCGCGACGGGCGTCGCCACCACCGACGCCGAGGCCGACGGGGACGTTGGCGTGACCGGTTTCGAGGGCATCATCGACTTCGAACCCGGCACGGTCACGGTGTATCAGGTGCCGCCGGTCCGGTCGGGCGGCGCGTCGGCCACCGACGCCCGGACGCTCGCGGGGGCCTGCGAGTCGGCAGACCTCGTGGCCGCGACGGGCGTCGAGGCCGTGGTGGCGCTCCGGCGCGCCGACTGCGACCCCGCGACGACCTTCGCCGCCGGCGAGGTTGCGGCCGAGGCCGCGGGCCGGGGTCTCGACGCGGTGGTGGTCGCCACCGCCGACATCGTGGGACGAGTCACCGACGCGCTACGGGACGGTAACATCGCCTACGAAGTCTCGGAACTCAGTTCCTGACTGGCCCGTCGCGCTGCGCTCCGACCTAACTCACCCGATTCTTCGCCGCGGTGTACGCCTCCCGGACCTGCTGGAACTCCTCGCGGTCGCCGCCGTGGTCCGGGTGAACTTCCTTGACCTTCCGCCGGTAGGCGCGTTTGACCTCGGCGAGCGACGCGCCGTGAGGAACGCCCAGAATGGCGAAGGCTGCCTCGGTGGGGTCCACGCGCTCGTCGTCCTCGTCGCCGGTGATGTCCGGCGTCTCGAACGGCAGGCGGTCGCCCAGATGCATGCCGGGCATCTCGTGTTCCACGAGGACCGCGTAGGTCGGCGACCGCTCGATGCGGAAGTACGCCTGCGCGTCGAAGGTGATGGCGACGTCGCGTTTCGGCAGGTAGAACGCGACGTGCTGGCCCTCCACGAAGTGGTCCTCGGCGAACTCCTCGCCGATGGCCGAGAGGTACTGGCGGATTTCGACGCGGCGTCGGCCCTCGCCCGTGGTGTAGGTCGCGTTCGAGGGCCGGTTCGGGTAGAGGCGCGCCCCTGCGACGAAGATTGCGCCGATGAGGACGCCGACCCCGACCGACAGCCAGAGACCGACGGCCAGCCATTCTGGCAACACGAGAAGGCGTAAGGGCCGTACGATAAAGAATCTCCCGCCGGCCGCTCTACGCCATTTCGGTACGAAACGATGCCAACATTAATGTCCGTCCACTTAGATTGACCGAACGGTATGTCAGGTCGGTACCGGTACTCGGACAAATGACAGTACAGGACCAGACTCCCGATCGCGAGGACAGACTCGACCCCGGCGAGATTCACAACGTCCTCCGGAACGACCGACGTAGACGTGCGATACAGCGGTTGCGAGAGTCCGACGGGCCGATATCGGTCGATGCGCTCGCGGAACACATCGCCGCCGCCGAGACCGGTGAGTCGCCGCCGCCCCGAGACGTGCGCAAGAGCGTCTACGTGTCACTCCACCAGACTCACCTGCCGAAACTCGACGACCTCGGTATCGTCGAGTACGACCAGCGCGACCAGCAACTCGAACTCCGCGACCGGGCCGAACAGGTCGAGGTGTACATGGAGGTCGTCGCCGAGGACGACATCTCGTGGGCGACCTACTATCTCGGAGTAAGTCTACTGGGTCTGGTCACGCTCTCGGCGGTCCGGTTCGACCTTCTTTTCGTCTCGTCGTTCGGTATCGCGTTCTGGTCGTGGTACTTCCTCGCCCTGTTCGCGCTCTCGGCGTCGTATCACGCCTACTCGGAGCGCGACCACCGGCTGTTCGACTCCTGAACGCGATCTCGAAGGAAGAAAAGAGGCCGTTCAGCCGATGTACCGCAGATTCTCGTCGGTCGCCATCCCGGACTGCTGGTTCTCCATCTCCTGAATCTTGTTCGCCACGTCCTCCATGTCGTCGGCGCGTTCTTCGAGCGAGTCGAAGTTGACCTCGAACTCCAGCACCGCTTCGAGGACTTCGAGGACCGCGCGGGCGCTCTTGGGGTCCACGAGGTAGCCGCTGGTCTCACCCATCAGACACGCCGCCCGGAAGCCGCGGCGTTCGCCGAGTCCGAGGAGGAGTCCGCTCGTGCCGACGATGCCGCCTGCAGGTTCGTCCTCGCGGAACTCGACGTCCACGTCTTCCAACTCCTCGACGAACTCCGCGTCGGTGGCCGCGCCCAGCACGTCGTACTCGTCCATGAGTTCGCCGGTGGGGACGCCGCCGAGCGCGTAGACCGTCTCGACGCCGAACTCCTCGGCCACGTCGAGGAACGCGTCGGTCAGTCGGTAGTGGCCGGTGTTGTCGCTGGCTTGGTGTTTGCCGGTCAGCACCAGCAGGTCACGCTCGTCGAGTTCGACCGCGTGAATCTTCGCGCAGGCGAGCCCCGTCGTCCCGTCGTCTTCGACGCTGACCTGGGGCGGGAAGTGTTCGGAGTATATCCGTCGCACCAACTCGCTTTCCTTCTCTTCGAGGAGGTGTTCGGCCGCCAGTTTTCCGACGTGGCCGACGCCCGGCAGGCCCTCGACCAAAACCGGGTCCTGTAGGTCTGGGTCGGCGACAACCTCGATGTCGAGTTCGTCCATGTGGTTTTACTCGCGGGCGCGCTCCTTAAGTGCCCGTCGGTACTCGCCGTGGGGGTCCTCGGGGTTGAACGGTGCGGGCGCGCTGTTGACGGCCTCGGCTCCGCACTCCGGACACGTCGTAGAAAGGGTGTACACCGGTCGCGGGTGTTCGTCGCGCCACGCCGAGCAGACGAAGATGTCGGATTTCATCCCGGCTACTGCTCTTCTTCGGTCTGTCGGTCACGGTGGAACGACCCGGTACCGCCGACCGACTCGATGGCCTTCTCCGCGCGGGCCGCGCTCTCTTTGAGCTGGTCCTCGGCGGTCTTGTAGTTGGGTGCTTGCACCCGGATGCGGTACTCGGGCGCGCCGACGTAGGTGACTTCGAGGTCGATCTCGTCGGGGATGTCGCCGTTCCCTTCGGCGGCCTGTAGCGCCTCTTTGATGTCGTCCACGCCGCCGCTCGACGCGCTCTCGAGGTCCACGTACCCCGTGACCGTGACGTAGGGGACCGAGACGTTCTCGCGGGCGGTGTCCACGATTTGGGTGACCTCCTCGTCGGTGAGGTCGGTGTCCGAGAGCGCCTCGGGACCGTGAATCGCGGCCTGCTCGAAGCCGCCGTAGAGACCGCCGAACTCCGCGAGGAGTTCGTTGGCGACGTGGGCGTACTTGTCGTCGTCCACGTCTTCGCCGAAGGCCAACTCCATCCAGTTGTCGGCCTTCTGCTCGTTCTTCCACTCCTGAATCTTCTCGGAGCGCTGGTGGTCGTTGACGTCTTTGAGCGAGAGGTCGATCTGCTGTGCGCCCGTGTCCACGTCCAGCACTTTGCAGACGACCGTCTGGCCCTCGTTGACGTGGTCGCGGATGTTCTTTATCCATCCGGACGCGACTTCGCTGACGTGGATGAGACCCCGCTTGTCCTCGTACTCCGAGAGGTCTACGAAGACGCCGAAGTCCTCGATTTCGTCTATCTTGCCGACGACGAGTTCGCCGGTGTCGGGCCAGCCGCTGTACTTCATTGAGCTTCCACTGTCTCGTCGGACTCGGTCCGACTACTCGCGGAGCGACGCTCCACGGTCTCGATCACTTCGCCTTCGAACTCGGCGTCGCCGCCGGTCGGCCGGGCGAGGGTCGCGCCGCAGACGGCGCAGGCGACCTCGGTCGCGGCCTTGCCGAAGACGACCTGTTCGTTGTCGCAGTCGGGGCACTGCACCTTGTAGAAGTTTCCTGCCATGGGTTAGTCCTCCAGTTCGAGTCGGCCGGCGCGCCATCCCTCGCGGAGGTGGGCCTTGCCGCACTCGCTGCAGAGGTACTTCAGGTCGGTCTTCTTCGTGGGCTTGTCGCCACCGGGCACTTTGGAGAACCGACCGCGGTTCCCGATACCCTTCGAGCCTTCGCGCTGCTTACGCTGGTCCCACTTCATGCCGGTCGAGCGACCGGTTCGGACCTTCTGGACCTCGTGTTCTTCGTGAGCCTTGCAATGCGGGCAGTACGTATTGAAGCGTCGTGGCATCTGCATAGATATCTACCTTGCCGTGGTGTAGGGCCACGGGGCTTAAAACCCGTTTGGTTCACGGTCGAACCCGAGGGCGGGCGTTCCGTCCCGGCCCACCCGCGGGGCGCGCTCTCCGCTCGACCGACGTCGGGTCGTTCTCGTCCGGAGTTTTACTTTCGCCGCGCGTGGCGCGATTTTAAGTCCGATCCGTGCGAACTATTGGGTAACGACCGTCGTACAGCGGGTGCGTGGTGGTGTGACGACGAGTCCGCCGCGACGGTCGCCGGAGGACACGATGCTAGGCTCTCACTCGAATCGGTTCGGACGATACGGAATGGACGGTCGGGGGGAAGCGACGCGAGCGACGGCACCGACGCGAGCGACGACGCGCGTTCGGGGTGGGTCGCGATGACCGGGGTCGCGAAACTGCTGGCGTCGGTCCCGGCGAGCGCGCCGGTCCAGCGCGTGCGTAACTACCACCTGACGGACCGGGCCGCGAGTCCCCGGCCGCGGGACTTCCTGACCGCGGCCAGACGGACTGACGGCGCGGTCTGTCTCCGGTGGACCGACGCCGCCGGCGAGCGGTTCGTCCGGTACGCCGGTCCCGACTGGGAGTGCGCCGAGTTCGACCGCCACCGCGACCGGAAACGGGTCGAGACCTGCGGGGACGAGCGCGTGCTGGACCTGCTCGGGGACGCTCGCCCCGAACTCGTCGCGGCCGCCGACGTTCCGGGCGTCTTCGCGGAGCGAGACGCGCACGCCGCGCCCGAAACCGGTTTTGGAGTCGGCGAGACTTCGCCGACTCCGGACGCCGTCGCCACCGACGGCGGGTCGGAACCGAACGCCGAGGACGGCCCGCTCACCGCCGAGCGAGTTCGGATCGAGCGATACGCCGACCTGCTGGCCGACCCGGCCGTGGACCGGCACGACGCGGACGCGCTCGCGGCCGCGCTCCCGACTGGACCGCGAGAAGTCGCGTTCGGACTCCCGCTGGTGCTGGCCGAAGAGACCGTCCTCGAATCGGTCGCCGGGAGCGACCGTGTGATCGTCGCCGAACTCGTGCCCGAACGCGAGACCGAGCGGGCCTACTACGTCCGGCAGGACCGGCGCGGGTGCTGGGTCTCGAAGGCCGCGGCGACGGTCTATAAACTCGCCGACGGGGCCACGTTGGACGCGGACCGACCCGAGTCCGCCGAGTCCGCATGACGGTCCAGCATCGCTTCGAGTGCGTCCACTGCGGCCGTCGCGTCCGTGGGACCGGCGAGGACTGCGAAACCGCCCGACAGGACGCCCGCGAAAAAGGTGCGACCCACGTCAACGAGACTCACGAGGACCGACTTGTCCGGGACCCCGACTGGCCCGACGAACTCGCGCCCGACGACCTGCTGGCCGACGATGCGGCGTTCTGTTCGCTTCGAGGCTGGCTCTGCCCGGCCGACGACCTCCTCGTCTGCGACGACTGCGGCTACTACTTCGGTCACGAGTCCCACGGCGAGGACCGCTCGCCGGTCGGCGAGCGGGGACTGGTCTGCGAGACCTGTTACGACCGGCGCGTCCGCGACCGCGACGACTCGGTGTCCGAGGCCATCGACGACTTCTTCCGGTGAAACATAGGTCCTCATACATTTCTCTCCGCAGGTGTTCGTTCCCGGATTTCTTTATATAAAAGAAATAACTAAGTAAATCCATCTCCTCGGTAAATTCGATGTCGATGAATCGGCGCAGCTTCCTCAAGCGTAGCGCGGTAGCCACCACCGGAGTCGCCGCCCTCGTCGGGTCGTCGGGGTCCGCGGCGGCCTACGACGTCCCGCTGATATCGACGCGCGACCACTACAGCGGCACGACGCTCGTCTCGGGCGAGACCAAGTACAGCTACGACACGAACGGTCTCGTCCCCGGCGTCGATACCGGATGCGTCGGCGACCTGACCGTGTTCATCCACGGCTGGGACAAGAAGAGCAGCGAATCCGACGCGGAACAGGCCGCCCGCGACAAGATCAAGCACGCCCGCGACGAACTCACGGCGTCTGGATACGGCGGACAGGTCGTCGGCTACACGTGGGACAACGACGTCGGCGGCGGCGCGGACTACGGCTGGGGCGAGGCCCAAACCGTCGCGCAGAAGAACGGCGTCAAACTCGCGCAGTTCCTCGTGGACTACAAGTACCAGTGCCCGAACTCGACGGTCCGACTCTCCAGCCACTCGCTCGGCGCTCAAGTCCTGCTGAGTTCGCTCCGCTCGCTGAACGGGTCGTGGTTCACCGACAACGGCTACAAGGTCCACTCGACGCACCTTCTCGGAGCGGCGCAGGACAACGAAGCACCTACGCAGGAGACCACCGACACCTACAACGCCATCCGCGACGTGGTCACGGGCGCGTTCAACTACCACAGCCACGAGGACGACACGCTCCAGTGGATTTACAACAGCATCGAGTTCGACCAAGCCCTCGGCGAGACGGGCTACGAGGACGGCAACACGCCCGCGCCGAACTACACCGAGTTCGACGCCACCTCGCAGGTCGGTAACAACCACTCGACGTACATGAAGAACTGCGCCGCCGAGATCGTCTCGCACATGGAGAACGCCGCCTCCTACGGGTGAGCGAGTGCGCGTCCGAGACCGTTCCCGAAGCGCTTAAACGCGCTCCTTCCGAATCGCCGGGCATGAAGCGACTCATCATCCACGGGAATCCCGGCATCCGGAAGAATGCCATCATCGACTACGACGGTGACGAAGTCGTCTGCTTCGCCATCAGTCGGCAGGGCGACTGGCACGGCCCGGACGAACCCCAACTGTGGTGCGTCATCGGCTCGGAGGACGAGCGCGAGGACTTCGAGAAGCGCAACTACGTGCCCCACTGGCTCGACACCGAGTCCGTGGACGCCGAGGCCATCGACGTCATCAAGCGCGCCGACGACATCGCCGTCTCGTAGTTTTTCCGTTCGATTTCCGAGTTCAGGCTTCTACTGCCTCCGCGGAGTCGTCTCGCGGCCGGTAGTCCAGCTTCCGCATCGTCTCGGTCAGCGAGAGGTAGCGGTCGTCGTTCCGCGAGACGGCGTGTGCGACGACGGGCGACTCCGGGAGGTCGGCGTCCACCGCGCGCTCGACCACTTCCCGGCAGTCGCCGGGACTCAGCCACATCGCGCGAGCGAACCGCTTCGCCTCCTCACTCTCGTCGCCCGTCTGCGTCTCGCGCAGTTCGTCCTCGTCCATCAGCCAGCCGATGCGGAGGTTCACGACTTCGAGACCGTGGCGGTCGGCGTAGAAGTCCCCGAGAGATTCGGCGGCGACCTTGCTGACGCCGTAGTAGGAGTCCGGGCGCGTGGGGTCGTCGGGGCGGACTGTCCGGGCGTCTTCGCGCAGCGACTCCGGCTCCGCGGGGTCGGCGGCGTTGTGCATCTGGACCGCGTGATTCGAGGACGCGAAGACCACCCTGTCGAGGTCGTTCTCGCGGGCGGCCTCGTAGGCGTTGTAGGTTCCGCCGACGTTGGGTCCGAAGACGCTCTCCCAGTCGGCGTCTGGAGAGGGGTTCCCCGCGAGGTGGACCAGCGCGTCCTGCCCCGCCAGCGCCTCGGCGAAGGCCTCGCGGTCGGTCACGTCGAGGGTCGGCCCTTCCAACTCGTCGTGGTCTCGGTGGGTGATGGGCGTCACGTCGTGGCCGCACAGCGCCAGTAGCGCCTCGCGGCCGACCCTGCCAGCGGCACCGGTGATTGCGACGTTCATGTCGAGGGTACCACGACGACCCAGAAATAGGTGGTCGCCGACGCGGGACCGGCGAGCGGAGGCGTCCGTCGGTCAGTCGTCCGCGGGCGTGGCGACGTGTTCGGGCGCGGGTTCCATCGTGAACATCGCGGCGAAGACGACCGCCGAGACGACGATGAACGCCGCCGCGGTCCAGAACGCGACGAGGACCGAGGTCGCGTCCCAGATGGCCCCGACCAGCACCGGGCCGCCGACCTGTCCGACCTTCCACGCGATGGAGCGAAGCGAGAGGCTCGACCCCACCGCGTCGAAGTGTTCGCCCTCCTCGACGAACAGCGCCATGCTCGCGGGAAGCCGGAGGCTGTCGGCGACGCCGAGAATCGCGTAGGCCGCGAAGAGGACGAAGAACGCGCCGGGGAGTGCCAGCGACCGCCCGAACGCCGAGAGCGTCATCTCCGAGACGTAGCCGTCGGCGTACTTGGCGAGCGGGATGAGCGCGGTGCCGACGGCGTAGACGAGCGCGCCCGCGAGGATGAAGCGGTACTTCTCGCCGACGCGGTCGGTCAGGTCGCCGACCTTCCCCTGCGTGAGCGACTTCGTCAACTTCCCGCCCGCCATGATGCCGCCGATGACGAAGGCGTTGATGCCGAACTCGGTCCGGGCGAAGATGGGCAGGAAGATGATGACCGCCATCTTCCCCACGCTGAACGACCCCCTGAAGAACACGAGGGCCTTGATAGCCCGGCGTCCCATCAGGTCCGAGAGGGTCTCGTATCCGGAGGCCTCCTCGGGGTCGGCGCGGCCGCCGGGGTTGTCCCGGAGGAACGCGAACACCGAGAGGAACGCGCCGATAGTGATGACCGACAGGACCGCGTAGGTCACCTCGAAGTCGTAGAGGAACAGGAGCAGGCCGCCGAACACGTCGCCGAGCAAGCTAGAGAACGCGCCGACCTGATTGTACGTGCCTATCCAGAGGCCGCGCGACTCGTCGGGGCTGATTTCGCCGACGACGGTGGTGCCGGTCAGCCAGAGGATGCTCGCCGAGAACCCCTGCACGACCCGGAGCAGGATGACGTGTTCCACGCTGGAGACGAACGCGAACCCGACGAACACGACGACGTTGAGCGCCAGCCCCGCCATGAGGAACTTCTTGGAGTCCCGCAGGTCCACGTACCGACCGAGCGGCAGGACGATGAGCAACTGGACCGCCGCGAACGCGGTGCCGAACAGTCCCTCGACCGTGCCGGAGGTCCCGAACATGTCGGCGTACAGCGCCAGCGCGATTAGAATCGTAGAGTAGGCCTGACTCCGGGCGAACGCGGTGCTGGCGAGCGCCACGAACTCGCGGTTCCCGAAGAGGCGGAGCGACCCGCCGCTCGTCTCTCCCACAGTTACGATTCGAAATAGCTAGGTCCCCGGTAATAAGTTCACGGCTCCCGGAAAGAGACGCGGGTTCGACGCGCTCGCTCCGCGCATCGAACCGCCAGACGGCGCGACATTCGACCGAGTTCGGCGGGCGCTCGTCCGTGTCCGTCGCTACCGGCCGTAACGTCACGAAAAACGAAACTCGGTTCCGGAATCCGAAGTCCTCAGTCGTCGAGGTCTTCGACGGCGTCGGCGATGCGCTGGAGCTGTCGGGTCGCGTCCCGAACCTCGTCGCGGAGCTGTCGGACCTCGCGGACGAGTTCCTCGTTGCCGCCGGACTCGCTCTCGCCGGGTCGGCCGCCGGGACCGGCACCGCCCGGTCCGGCACCAGCGCCGGGGCCGCCGCCCATCATGCCGCTCATCATCTGCGCGAACGGGTTGCCGCCGCCGCCGGGAGCGCCGCCCATGCCGCCGGGGCCGCCGCCCATCATCTCTTCCATCTTCTCGCGTCGGTCCTCGTCGCCTTCGCCCTCGCCTTCCTCGGCGCGCTTCTCTCGAATCTCCTCGACGCGCTCGCGGAAGGACTTCTCTTCTCCGTCCTCGCCCTCGGATTCGGTTTCGTCAGGTGCGTTCTCGTTGGATTCGTCGTCTGCCATGACTCGGGATTCGGGGTGGAGGTGGAAAAACGTGGTGTCTCGGGAAGGCGGCAGTTTTCGGTCGCGGAGGTTCGGCCGGCTTCAGACCGGTCACGACCGCTTCGACTTCCCGCTCGGCTCCGACTTCCGTAGCGACCGACAGGCGTCTGACGCAACGTTTACTTGTTCGCGTGCAATTGTCCGCCCATGACAAGCCTCGCGGAGGCCTACGAGGAGAACGTCGGCGAGGTCGGGAACGTCCGACTCCTCTACCTCGGGGTCGGTCTGTTCGCCGCGGGGGCGCTGCTCGTCGTCCTCGGCATCCTCGTCGCCACGACGAGTCTACACGCGACCCTCGGCCTCGGCGTGCTGGGTGCCCGAGAGGTCGCGGGCGTCCTCGCGGGACTCGGCGTCCCCGCCGTGTTCGTCGGCATCTTCAGCGTCCTGCCGGCGAGCGAGCGCGTCCGGGCCGCGGCCGCCATCGGCGCGGGCGTCTCGATACTCGGCGTCGCGCTGTTCACCTACGCCTATCCGAGACACTGGGCGGGCTACAACCGACAGTTGACGCTCCCGGTCGTCGCCGTCTACTTCTTCGGCGTACTGGTCACGTTCGGCTGTCTGTTCGTCGCCGTGGTCAACTTCAAGACGCGAAACGACCCCGGCGGTACCGTCACGCTCGAAGTCGCTCACGAGGGCGAGGTCCGGACCGTCGAGGTCCGGAAGGGCGAACTGGACGAGTTCGAGGACATCGAGAACCTGAACGCGCTCCAGACGGAACTCGCCGACTCGGCCGCCGGCGACCCGGAGAACGACCCCGACCCCGTCTCTACCGACCCGAGCGAGACCGGTCTCGGCGGCGTCGCGTTCATGGGCGCGACGCCCGACGGCGAGACCCCGACACAGACCAACCAGCCGAGCGGTCGGTCGGCGACGGGCGCGTCGGGCCGCGGCGCGCGTCCGACCAGCGACGGCGGGACCACCGCGAACGACATCCGGTCACCGCTGGACGACGCCGACGCCCCGACCCGGACGCAGGGCACCACCGACGCCTACTGCGGCAACTGCCAGTACTTCAAGTACGTCCGGACCAACGAGGGGATGAAGCCCCACTGCGGTTTCTACGGCCGCGAGATGGACGACATGGACGCCTGCGAGGAGTGGCAGCCGAACGGCTGACCCGTCGGTGACCGCGAACGTGTTCGGCGGAGCGTATTTTCTGCTGGAGCGACGACGGTCCCGTATGCCCGAATTCAGCGTGAATCGACTCGGCGTCCTCGGGACACTGGGCGTCCTCGGCGCGTGGGCGAACGAACCGGCGCTGTTCGCGCTGTTCGCTTCCGACCGGACGATACGCCTCCCGACCGCCGAGTAGTCCCCGCCTCAGAGGTCTCGAAGCGTCGCCTCGACCGACTCCCAGTGACTTCCCTCCCAGAAGTGCTGCCCGCAGTCCGGACACCGCCAGACTCGAATCTCGGCGGAGTCCGGCGCGTACTCCGGCGTCGAGTCGGCTTCGCGGACCGCGACCAACGCGCCGTTGCACTCCGCGCACCGCGACGGCTCCGAGAGTTCGAGCGCGAACTCCTCCTCGGCCAGTTCCCGCAACTGGTCGGTCACCGACTTCGACGCGAGGAGCAAGCCGTCCGCGCGCTCGGCCAGTTGCACGTCTCGCGTGACGAGCAGGCGGCCCTCCTCGCGCGCTATCTCGACCAACTTCTCGTCGGCCTCGACTCCCCTGTCGAGCGCGTACGCCGCGTCGTAGCCGCACATCCGGAGGTACGTCGTCAGCTTGCCGAGCATCACGTCGAGCAGGAGCGGGGCGTCGGCGGGTGCGCGACGCGACGCGGACCCGCCCGCTGACGGCGGCCGGTCGCCGGAGTCGTCCGCCATCGGCTCAGTGCAGGAACTCCCGGACGCCCTCGGCGTCGCGCGCGCTCAGAACGTCGTCGGCCTGCGCCCACCCGCGGCGGGCGGTGTGGACGCCGTACCGGACGAGTCCGTACTCCGGCGGGGAGTGGGCGTCGGTGTCGATGGCGATAGTCGCGCCCTCCTCGACGGCCTGCTTGACCGCGCTCCCCCACAAATCGAGTCGGTGGGGGTTGCTGTTGACTTCGAGCGCGGTGTCGTGGTCGGCGGCGGCGCGCGCCACCGCGTCCACGTCCAGTTCGAGACCGGGGCGCTGGTGTATCATCCGGCCGCTCGGGTGGCCGATAATATCGACGCTCGGGTGTTCGGCGGCCGCGACGAGACGGTCGGTCCCGTCGCCCTCTAACTTGCTGTGGGGCGAGGCGACCACGCAGTCGAGGTCCGCGAGCAGGTCGTCGGCGACGCTAATTCCGCCGTCTTCGGCGATGTTGGCCTCGACGCCCGCGAAGACGGTGATCGGGAGGTCGTCCTCGATGGCTCGAATCTCGGCCAACTGCTCGCGCAGTTCGTCGTCGTCCAGTCCGACGCCGCCGACCATCCCCGGCCCGGTCGCGTGGTCGCAGACGGAGATGTAGTCGTGGCCGAACTCGGCGGCGGCCTCGGCCATCTCCTCGATGGTGAATCCGCCGTCGGACCAGTGGGTGTGGAGATGGAGGTCGCCCCGGACGTCGCCCTCTCCGACGAGGTCCGGCAGGTCGCCGTCCGCGGCGGCCGCGATTTCTCCGCGGTCCTCGCGCATCTCGGGTTCGACGCACGGCAGGCCGACCGCTTCGTACATCCCTTCCTCGGTTTCGCCGGCGACGCGTTCGCCGACGCGCTGGCCTGCGTCCGGGTCCTCCACGTCGGAGACGTCGAAGACGCCGTACTCGTTGATTTTGAAGCCCCGGTCGATGGCGTAGTTCCGGAACCGGATGTTGTGTTCCTTGCTCCCGGTGAAGTACTGGAGCGCCGACCCGAACTCCTCGGGCACGACGACGCGCAAATCGACGCGCTGGCCGTCCGAGCGCACGCTGGCCTTGTCGGTCCCCGCCTCGATTACCTCGTCGGCCTCGTCCCACTCGGTGAACGCGTCGATGACCGCTTGGCGGTCGTCGCTTCCGACGAGCACGTCGATGTCGCCGATAGTCGGCTTCCAGCGCCGCAGTGACCCGGCGAGTTCACACCGGCCCGCCTCCGGAATCGCCTCGAAGAACTCCAGCGCGGCCTCGCCGACCGGCCGGGCGTCGCCCAGTAGCTCGCGGCCCTGCGACTGACGGGCGAACTCGATACCCTCCAGGATGTTCTGCTCGGTCTTCTCGCCGAACCCCGAGACGTCCCGAATCTCCCCCTCGCGGGCGGCGTTCTCGAGGTCGTCCAAGTCCCGCACGTCGAGCGCCCGGTAGAGGTCCCCGACCGTCTTCGGACCGACGCCCTCGACGCTCGTGAGTTCGGCCATCTCGACCGGCATCTCGGCGCGCTCCTCCTCCAACTGCTCGAAGGTGCCCGTCTCGACGGCTTCCACGACCTTCTCGGAGATGGACTCGCCGACGTCCTGAATCCGCTGGACGGCCTCCGGACCCTCGGCGGCCAACTTCTCGATATCCTCGGGGGAGTCGCGAATGCTCTCGGCCGCCCGCTCGTACACCTTCGGCTTGTAATCGACGCCTTGGGCGGAGAGTAGGTCGGCGTACGTTTCGAGTAAGTCGGCGACTTCGGCGTTTCGTGACATGGCTCTATAATCGTCCGCGCTTGTTGGCGTCTTCCCGGCCGAGCGCCTGCTTGAGGAACGACATCCAGCGTTTCTGGTCGGCGGCCTCTTGGGCCTCGCTCTCGCGTTCGAGGTCGGTCGGACCGAGGCTTTCGAGCGCGTTGAGCGCCCGGTCGATGCCGATGATGGCGGCCACGAGTTCCTCGCCCTCCTCGAAGCTGATGTCGGCCTCCTCCAGCAGTTGCCGGCGCTGGACGCGCTCGCGTCGGAGGTTCTTCTTGGCCTCGTCCACCCGCTCACGCTCGCCCGCCGGGACGGTGTCGCGGCGCTTGATTTCGAAGACGAACTCCCGGAGGTCGATCGCCTCGCCCTGCACGTCGATGGTCTCGGGAATCGTCGCGCCGACCGTCGCGCCCTCGCGCTCGACGCGCTCCAGCAGTTGCTTGCGCTCGTACTCCTTCACGTCTCCCTCTCGGGCCGCCAGCGTCAAAAATTCGCCGGGAGTGCCCGCCGCGTCGTCGCTCGTCGGCGACCGCGGTTCCGGAGGCGCGACGCGCCGTCACAGATACGGGCGACGACTGCCGGGGGATGCGCCCCGGAAATAATCGCGGGGCGGCGCTATGACTCGATTCAAAGCATAGGTGGGTGGAGCGTTTACGGGGGTGCATGAAGAAGCCCGGAGAGGTGTTCGCGGACGCGAGCGTCTACGACCCCGGTATCGAGGCCATCGTCCCGCGATACGACGAACTCCACGACACCATCCTCAACGCACCGCCCCACGACCGAGACGAACCCGTCAGCGTCCTCGAACTCGGCGCGGGGACCGGCGAACTCACGACCAAACTCCTCACGCGGTTCCCCGAGAGCGAGGTGCTGGCCGTGGACCACAGCGACCGGATGCTCGAACAGGCCGAGCGCAAACTGGCGACGTTCGGCGACCGCGTGGCCCTCGAATCGGGAGCGTTCCCCGACGACTACCCGCGGGCCGACGGCGAGTACGACCTCGTGGTCTCCTCGCTGGCGGTCCACCACCTCGACGAGGCGGGCAAGCGCGACCTCTTCGACGATATCTACGACTCGCTCGCGCCTGGCGGCTGGTTCATCAACGGCGACGTGATTCGGTTCGACGCACCGCACCTCGAAACCCTCTCGGGCGACATGATAGAGAACTGGGTGCGCTCGAAAGGGTGGGAGGAGTCCGAATTCATGGACGAGTGGGAGGCCAGCGACGACTACGACGACCCCTCGACGCTGACCGACCAGTTGGTCTGGCTCCGCGAGTCGGGCTTCGAGGCGGTCACGTCCATCTGGCAGTACTACAACTTCGCGGTGTACGGCGGCGGCAAATCCGAGTGAACCCGGCGTCAGTTACGATTCTCGACACGCCGATTTTCGGCGTCCGTCGTCCCGCCGCGCTCGCCGACGACCCAAATCCCTTTCAGGTCCGGCCCCAAAGACTCTCCCAATGGCGCAGTGCGACGAGTGTGGCGAACACGAGAACATGCCGTACAAGTGCCGACGCTGTGGCGGCACCTACTGCTCGTCCCATCGACTGCCGGAGAGTCACGACTGTCCGGGACTGAACCAGTGGGACGACCCGGAGGGCGTGTTCGACAGCGGGTTCGACGACAGCGTGAACGACCGCGATGGGTCCGGGGGCATCTCCGACCGCATCGGCGTGAACACGGGACCGGGCGGTCCGCTGGGCTACTTCCGGGACAACATGACGTTCGTGTTCCTCGGCCTGATGTGGATCACCTTCGCCCTACAGTTGGTGGTCTCGTACGTCCTGGGACGACCGCTCCTCGCGGAGATGCTGTTCGTCCTGCGGTCGGACCACATCTTCCGGGTCTGGACGTGGGTCACCTCCATCTTCGCTCACGGCGGCTTCGGCCACATCGCGCTGAACTCCATCGTGCTGTACTTCTTCGGCCCGGTGGTCGAACGCCGCATCGGGACCAAGAAGTTCGTCGCGCTCTTCCTCGTCGCGGGGATGGCGGCGGGACTCGCGCAGGTCGGCGTCTCGGCCATCATGTCGCCGGGCGTCGTGAGCGGCGTGGTCGGCGCGAGCGGTGCCATCGCCGCCATATTGGGCGTGTTGACCGTCCTGAACCCGAACCTGACCATCTACCTGTACTTCATCCTCCCGATGCCGCTCTGGCTGGCGACGATGCTGTTCGTCGGCTACTCGGTGTTCGTCTCCGCGACCGGAGGCATCGGTGCCGGCGGCGTCGCCCAACTGGCCCACCTCGCGGGCGTCGGCATCGGGTTACTCTACGGCGCGAAACTCAAGCGCGAGGGCGAGCGCGCTCCACAGGAACTCCAACTCGGCGGTGGCGGCGGCGGTCCCGGCAGAGGCCCGGGCGGTCCGGGCGGACGATTCTAATCCCTCGCGCCCGTCTGTTCTCTCATGACGCCAGTTCGTCCCGAGTTCGCGCCCGACCCCTCGCTCTCGCGCGCCGAGATGGAGGAACTCCAGCGCGACCTCGCAGCGGAGGCCCTGTTCGAAGACGACTTCGAGTTCGACCCCGCGTCGATTTCAGCGAGCGCCGGCGATTCGACCCAGACCACGCTCGGGGGGTCCGCCCCCGATGAGTCGAGCGACGGCTCCCCCGGCGACTCCGGCGAGACTACTGCCCCAATCGTCGCGGGCGTAGACCAAGCGTTCGCCGCCGACGGCGAGAAGGCCGTCAGCGCCATCGTCGCCTCGCGGGGCGGCGAGGTAGTGGAGCGCGTCCACGCGGTCGAACCGACCGAGATTCCCTACATTCCGGGCCTGCTCTCGTTCCGCGAGGGCGGGGCCATCCTCTCGGCGTTCGAGGAGTTGTCCGTCGAACCGGACCTCGCGGTCGTGGACGGGAGCGGGCGCATCCACTTCCGGCAGGCCGGCATCGCCACCCACGTCGGCGTCATGCTCGACCTGCCGGCAATCGGCGTCGCCAAGAACCTGCTCTGTGGTCGCCCCGCCGAGTCGCTGGACGACTACCTGCGCGAAGGCGAGCGCGTCCCCATCGAGGCCGACGACAGCGTGACCGCGCCCGAGGGAACCGTCATCGGTCACGCCTACCAGTCCCGCCAGTACGACAACCCGCAGAAGCGCCACGTCAACCCCCTCTACGTGAGTCCGGGCCACCGCGTGAGCGCCGACACCGCGACCGACCTCGTGGGCCGACTCTGCGCGGGCTACAAACTCCCGGAACCGACCCGCCTCGCCGACCAGTTCGCCGACGAGGTGAAAGCCGAAGTCGGCGACTGAGGCGGGCGCGCTCGGTGACGCAATCCACCGTGGGCGCGCTCGGTGACGTCCACCTCCGATTACTGCACTCTATCCGTTGACACTACCGACTCATCCTCTCTGCCACGCTAAGCGTGCCATCTCCGAAACCAGCAGGACGCCCCGAAGCGACGAAATTTAACTGTTTGCGCCGCGACAGTGGAAGCGTGACCGAAACCGTTCTCATCACTGGTTGCTCGTCGGGCATCGGGCAGGAGACGGCTCGCGCCTTCCTCCAAGACGGATGGGAAGTGTACGCGACCGCCCGGAACCCCGCCGACGTCGAGTCACTCGGGGAAGCCGGGGCCAACATCGCGTCGCTCGACGTGACCGACGGAGACGACGTAGAGCGCGTGGTCGAGCGCATCATCGACGAGGAGGGCCGCGTGGACTGCCTCGTGAACAACGCTGGATACGCCCAACTCGGACCGGTCGAGGACGTGCCGGTCGAGAGCGTCGAAGACCAGTTCGCGGTGAACGTCTTCGGCCCGCACCGACTCACGCGCGAGGTCCTTCCCCACATGCGCGAGCGCCGGACCGGGACCATCGTCAACGTCTCCAGCGTCGCGGGGCGACTCGCAACGCCGGGCATGGGCATCTACAACGGCTCGAAGTTCGCCGTGGAGGGTATCAGCGACGCGCTCCGGCCCGAAGTCTCGGAGTTCGGTATCGACGTGGTGCTGGTCGAACCCGGTCCCGTCGATACCGCGTTCGTCGAGCGCGCGAACGACGAGATAGACGGCTTGGAGCGCTCGGACGCCTACGACTCACTCTACTCGATTCTGGACGACTCGGAGGCCATCGGCGGCGGCGGTCCCGGCGCGGTCCAGCCGCGCGAGGTCGCCGAGACCATCCTCGACGCCGCGAACCTGACCGACCCCGCCGACCGCTACCCGGTCGGACAGGTGGCAAAGGTGGCGATGCTCGGTCGGTTCGTGCCCGCGAGACTGCGCGACAAGTTCTACCGCCTCGCGTTCTCGCTCGTGACGAAGGTGAGCTGAGGATCCTATTCTAAACAGTTCGCCACGAGCGCCAGCATCTTCTCGCCGCGCACTTCGTCGGCGAGCAGTGGCACGCGCTTCACGTCGTGACCGCGGAAGACCTCTTGGGCTTCGGCGAGCGCGCCCTGCTGGACGTCCCACCGTCGCTGACAGAACTCGCAGGTGTCGAGGTTCGGCGAGACGAAGGCCTCGCTACCGCTCGCGCCGCCGGCCACGTCGGTCAGGTCCTCCATCACCTTGTTGACGACGACGGTGCCGACCGGGACGCCGAACTCCGAGAGCTGATCGAGGAGCCGCTTGGACTCGAAGACGCTCATCTCCTCGGGGACCATCACGACCCGGAAGTCGGTCTGACTCGGGTCGCGGAGGGTCGCTCGCAGGCGCTCGATGCGCTGGCTCAGTTCTTCGAGGTCGTCCAGTCCCTGCTCGGGGTCGGCGTCCTCGCCGCCGAACATCCCCTTCATTCCCTCCATCATGCCCTCGAACTTCTGCTTGAGCTTCATGATGCGCCCGACCATCGTGTCCATCAGCTCCGGCAGTTCGAGCAGTCGGAGGGTGTGACCGGTCGGCGCGGTGTCCACGACCACGCGCTCGAACCGCGGGTCGTCCATGAACTCCAAGAGCTTCTGCATCGCGGCGGCCTCGTCCGCGCCGGGCATCGGCCCGCCGAGCATCGCGTCCATCGGGTTCTCGCCGCCGAGCATCCCCGCGAGGCCGCCCATCGGTCCGTCGCCGCCGGTCGGACCCGCGGCCGGGTCGCCGCCCGCAGTTGGACCGTCGCCGCCCGCGGCGTCGGTACCGTCCCCGCCGCCCGCTCCGCCCGCGGCCCCGCCGAACATCGCCTCGCCGGCTTCCATCGCGGCGTCGGGGTCTATCTCCGCGGCGTAGAGCGGCACGTCCTCGCGGATGCGCTCGGGGTCGGCCGGAATCTCTGTCTCGAAGGTGTCCGACAGCGAGTGGGCGGGGTCGGTCGAGACCACCAGCGTCGCGGTGCCGTCGCGGGCGCTCGCCAACCCCGTCGCAGCCGCCATCGTGGTCTTGCCGACGCCGCCTTTCCCCCCGTAGAGGACGTACTCGGGCGCGTCCACTCCCTCCGGTACGTCGGTCTCGTCGATGCGTTCGACCGGCTCCACGTCGAGTTCGCTCATTGCCGGAGGTAGTCCGTCGGGACTTGTGTACCCGTCGGTCTTTCCTATCGCCGGTAGTCCGAGAAAATCCGCACCTCACGGTCCACGCCGGTCTCGCTCTCAGTCGCCGCGGAGGTCGAACACGTCGCGCCGGGAGGTCTCCAGCACCGTCTCGGGAGCCAGTTCCACCTCGCGCCACGCCGGGAGTCGCCGGTCCTCGCCCGGCGGGGCGACGGCCTCCGCGTAAATGTCCACCTGCTCGCGCTCCTCGCTCCGGTCGTAGTCGAGGCCGTTGAACCCCGCGTCCGCGGCGTACTGCGCGACGAACTCCTCGGCGACCGCCCGGTAGCGGTCCGGCAGGCTGTCGTAGTCGGGCGCGACCCCGTAGGACTCGACCGCCCGGAGGAGCGCGGTCCCGACGTGGCGGCTCATGTCCGAGAGACCGGTCGGTCCCGAGACGGCCCGGTGGTCGTGTTCGTAGCGCCCGAGGTCCACCTGCGCGCTGTCGGCGAACCCGGCGTGGCCGAACGCCTCGCCGAGCGTGCCGACCTCCAGCCCCCAGTGGCGCTCGACCCGGAGCGAGTTCACGAGGCCGCGCGTGGCGGCGAACTCGCCTGCCAGCGCGTACCGGAACGCCCCGAGGTAGTCCAGCACCGCGGCGTCGGGGTGCGCGTCGGCGAGCGCGCGCACCAGCGGCGCGTAGAACAGCCGACAGAGCCGGCCGTAGAGTTTGCCGTTCTCGACGCGGGCGTAGTAGCCCTTCGCGAACTCGTAGCCCGACGCGAGCGGATACAGGAGTCGCGCCACGTCCGCCGCCTCGTAGGTCTTGGCGTCGGCGTCGTGGACCGCCACGTACTCCCGGCGCGCGGCCGCGACGCCCAGCGCCAGCCACACGTCCCGGCCCTTTCCGGCCTCGCCGTTGAGGCCGTGTTCGGCCAACAGGTCGGTCACGCCCGGCCCGTTGCACCACACCACCGACAGCGGCAGGTCGAAGCCGTCGAGCCAGTCCAAGAACGGCCCGACCTTCTCGGGCAGCGCGCGCAGGGGAACGACGACCTCGCCGGGCGCAACCGACTCCAACTCCGCGAGGACGCGCTCGGCCGCGAGACCGGCGTACTCGCGTTCGGTCATCGGCACGACCACCGCGGCGCGGTCGGTCGGCGCGTCAGGCACGTGGCCCGTCAGGTCGTGCAGGGTGGCGATTCGCTCCTGTCCGTACTCCATCGGCCGGGGGTTAGGACGGAGGGGTTGAAAAGGGACTGGAAGCGGAACGCTCGTCTGCGAACGCTAATCTCCGCGCGCGACGCTCGGGTCCCGCCCGCCGGTCGGGAGCGAGTCGGTCGCGTAGAGGACGACCAGTACGGCCAGCACCGCGACCAACATGCCGCCGAACGTCCGGAAAACGGTGTCGTAAGCGAACCCGATGTCCACCAGCGTCCCGACGGCGACGCTCCCGGTCGCCTGTACGATCATCATCGCGCCGCTGTACAGCGAGTAGGCGCTCGCGCGGTTCTCGTCGGGGAGCGAGTCGAGGAGGTAGGTGTCGAGCGCGGGGAAGAGGCTGTGGATGACGTAGCCCAGAATCGCCGTCACGACCGCGAGCGCGATGAGTCCCTTCACCGCGGTCAGCGCGAACAGGCAGGCGACGAACCCGGCCAGAATCGACAGCATCAGCGGGACGTGGGGAACGCGGTCGGCGAGTCGCCCCGTGACCCAGAACGCGGGTACGCCCGCCGCGAACACGACCGTCAGGAGCGTATTGGCGGTTCCGGGGTCCACCGCCTTCGTCGCCGTGACGTACTTGACGTAGAAGTTGAACAGGCCGTTCCAGACGAACCCGGTCAGTCCGAGGATGGCGACGCCGCTGACGATGATGGGCCACTGCTTGCGCGCCGCCGCGAGGAGCGCGCGGTCCTCGGACCCCGCGTCGGGCATCTCGGTCCGCGTGGCGGTCCAGTAGAAGACCGCGGTGGCAGTCGCCGCGACGAGTGCGACGACGACGAAGACGCCCCGCCACGGCGCGAACGGGACGGTCCCGAAGACGCCGCGCCAGAGGCTCGCGGTCAGGACCGCACCGACGAACAGCGGCGCGGCGACGGCGGCGAGTTGGCTCGCGGTGCCGTGAATTCCGAGCGTCCGGCCGACGCGCTCGGGGTAGAGTTCCGAGATGAGCGGGTTCGCCGCGATGAAGTACGCGCCGCTGGCGATGCCCATCAGGAAGGCTCCGACCTCGAGGACGACCACCGAATTGGCGAACGCGATGAACGTCGCCGCGCCGGTCAGGACCCCACCGGCCCCGAGGACGACCTTGTGGCGCTCGACGCGGGTCAGCAGGTAGCCGGTCGGGATTCGGGGCGTCGCGCTCCCCAACCACGCCAGCGTCGCTACCAGCCCCGCCGTGGACGCCGAGAGCGAGAACGCCGCCGACAGCGGTTCCAACAGCGGCGCGAACACCACCCGCCCGAGGTTGACGAGAAACACCATCGAACACATCGACGCGAAGACCCGACCACGTGACACACACGGGCCTACTCTGAGGGGACAGTCAAACCTTCCGAATCCGGCGAATCGGCCCCCAAGCTTTTCATTCTTCTCGTCGTAGGTGTATGGCCATGAAATCAATCCGTCGCGGGCTCTGGGACGGCGAAGTCGGCAAGGACGCCCGCGGCAGGTTCTCGTGTCGCATCTGTCGCGTGTCGCTGACGCCCTCCGAAGCGCCGACCGGCGACTCGGCAGCGTCCGGTGAGTCGCCGGACGCTGCCGAGTCGCCAGCGATGGACGGCCCCGGTGTAGCCGATTCCGCGGCGACCGACGAACCGGTGGACGGCGAGGAGACGATTCGGTCGTGCCCGGAGTGCGGCCGGTCGTGGAGAACGACCGCGCCGCGCTGGCGGACGACCGGCGGGTGAGCGGACGGTCGCCGATTTCTCACTCGAACACCGCGTCGAAGGCGTCCGCGCCGAGCGGGTCGAACCGGCCGGCCTCGACGTTCTCCTCGACGTGTTCGGGGCGGCTCATCCCCACGAGCGAGGAGGTCACGCCCGGCGCGCTCCGGGCGAAGTTGATGGCGCGCTGGACCGTCGTGTCGCCCTTCAGCCGCTCGGCCACGTCCTCGGGAATCTCGGCGGCTAACTCGCCCTGCGCGATGCTGGCGCTGGTGAAGACGTTCAGGCCCGCCTCGTGGGCGAACCAGAGCGCGCTCTGGGGTCCCTCCGGTCCCTCGTGGGCCTCGACGGTGAACGCGTCGGCCATGAAGACGTTGAACGGCAGTTGAATCGCGCGGAGGTGCGTCGCGGTGTTCTCGGCGGCCTTGGCGGCCTTCCGAGCGCGTGAGACGATTTCCGGGAGCGAGAGGTACTGGTCGTCGCTCTCGGGAACTCGGAAGGCGTTCCACGTCGCCACGCCGTACTTCGAGATGTCGCCCTCGGCCGCCCGCTCTTCGAGGCGCGTGAAGGTCTCCTCCAACCGGTCGTAGACCTCCTCGCGGGACCTTGCGTGGAGTTGCGTCTCGGGGTTGTGGACGTAGTAGAGGTCTATCTCCTCGACTCCGAGGTTGTCGAGCGACCGGTCCAGTTGGTCGTCCACGAAGTCGGGCGCGATGCAGTGGCTCCCCCGCGCCAGGTCCTCGCGCTCGACCAGCCCCGAGTCCACGAACTCCCGTTTCACGTACTCGCCGGGGTCGTCGGGGCGCGACCCATCGAACGGCAGGAAGCCGCCCTTCGTGGAGACGAAGACGGCCTCCCGAGACACGTCGGCGTCCTCGATGGCCCGACCGACCGCGCGCTCGCTTCGCTGGCATCGGTAGTTGATGGCGGTGTCCACGACGTTGATACCGCTTTCGAGCGCGGTGGCGATGGCGTCGCGGTAGCGCGCGTCCACCTCGTCGGTCGAGTCGCCGAGGTACGTTCCGACCCCGAGCGACGAGATGGCGAGCCCGTCGAACCGCCGGAAGTAGGTCCGACCGAAGTCGTCACCGTGCTGGAGTTTGTACTCGTAAGTGCCGTCGTCGGTGGCCATGCCCGGAGGTAGCGGTTCGACCGGGATAAGAGCGAAGATTCCTACACGTCGCCGTTCAGCGCGGCGAACACGTCGTCCGCGAGTTCCGCCTGCGACCACATCGCGGCCTCCCCGCCGTTGGCGTAGGCCGCGCCCTCGACCGGGACCTGTCCGCCGCCCATGCGAGCGTGGCCGCCCGCGCTCGCGCCGGGGATGTCGTCGGCGACGGTTTCGAGCGCCTTCCCCATGTGAACCCGGTCGTCGCGCGACCGCCCCGAGAGGTGGACAGTCTCGTCGCGGCGTCCGTAGACGACCACCGCGGTCACGCCCTCCAGTTGGAGGAGTTCGTCGGCGGCCTGCGGGACGGCGTCGGCGTTGTTGACTCTGCCGACGTCGCTGACCGCGAACGACCCGCGCACGTCACGGCCCGAGATGGCGCGGGACTTGACCTCCAGCACTTCGGCGCTGACCTGCGGGTTGGCGATGCGGTCGAGCAGGTCCTCGTCCACCCCCTCGTAGAGGTACGCCGCGGCCTCGAACTCCGCGCCGGTACAGCCGCTGGTCAGGTGTTTGGTGTCGGACTGGACGCCGTAGAGCAGGCCCGTCGAGACTTCCGAGGGGACCGTCATGCCGTCCACGTCGCCGTCGTCGTCGGGACCGACCGGCGTGCCGCCCACGTCCTCCAGATACTCCGCGACGATGGTCGCGCAGGCCCCGTAGTCGGTGCGCTGGTCGGTGAACCGCTCGCCGGTCCCGTTGCCGGGGTGGTGGTCCACGACCGCGTAGGGTTCGAGTCGCTCGGCCCCCTCGAAGCCTCGGGGCGTGTTGTGGTCCACCAGTATCACGTCCTCGCAGGCCAGTTCCCGGACGTGGTCTATCTGTTCGAGTTCGAGGTCCAGCACCGTCCGGAACGCGCGGTTCTCCTGATGGCGAATCTGGCCCGCGAACTGGAGTCTCGCGTCGGTGCCGACCCCGCTGGCCAAGTGGGCGACCCCGATGGCGCAGGCCATCGCGTCGGGGTCCGGGTTCGGATGCATCAGAATCGCGACCTCTTCGCGCTTCGAGAGGGCGCGCTTGAGTTTGGAACCCATCGGCCGCCGAATCCAGCGGACGACCAGCCACAGCGACGCCACCAGCGCAATCGCTCCGAGGGCGGCGGCTCCCGCGAGTTCGGGCGAACTCAGGCCCCACGTCTCGGCGGCCTGTACGACTTCCCGAACTCGCAGTTCCGGGACGACCGGCAGTTGCATGACTCGCACTGACAACGCCGACGAACAAGAAATTTTCCCGAGAGAAAGAAAGTTGAGGGATTTAGCCCGATTGATTTCGGTACGCCTCGATTTCGGCGCGGTAACCGTCCCGATAGGTCGGATAGCCGAACTCGTAGCCGAGGTCCCGCAACTTCGCGTTGTCGCACCGCTTGCTGGTCAGAATCCGGCGCTCGACGCGCTCGGAGAGGTCGTCGTCGGCCAGTCGCTCCTCGGTGGTCCGCTTGGGCGGGTGTGGCTCCCCGCACTCGTCGGCGAGCCAGTCGGCCAACGCCCACTTCGAGAGGGGTTCGTCATCCACGACGAGCACGACTTCATCCCGAGCGAGGTCCTCCTCCAGCAGGAACCTGACCGCGCCCGCGGCGTCGTCGCGGTGAATCATGTTCAGATACCCCTCCGTGACCGGCCCTTCCAGATACCGCTCCAGTCGGGTCCGGCCCGGCCCGTAGATGCCCGCGAGGCGCGCGACGGTGCCGTCGATGCCGCGGTCGGCGCTCGCTTCGAGCGCGACGCGCTCGGCCTCGGCCAGCACCTCGGTCTTCTCGGTCCGGGGGTCCAGCGGCGTCTCCTCGTCCACCCAGTCGCCGCCGTGGTCGCCGTAGACGCCCGTGCTGGACGTGTAGACCAGTCGCTCCGGCGGGTCCTCGCGCCCCGCGAACTCTTCGATAGCGGTGTGTAATCCCTCCACGTACACCTCGCGGGCGGCCGCCGCGTCGCGCCCGCCGGAACTCGCCGCGAACACCACGGCGTCCGCGTCGGGGACCGCCGACAGCGAGTCGGCGTCGGTCACGTCGGCCTGCACGGCCTCGAAGTCCGCGTCCTCGATTTCGGCGAGTCCGTCCTCCGAGCGCCGGACGCCGACCGCGCGGTGGCCCGCCGCGGTCAACTGGCGACCGAGTTCGAGACCGACGTAGCCGCATCCGAGTATCGCCACGTTCATGCGTTCGCGTTGGGGCGTGGCCGGGATAACTCCCGCGACGGCGGCAGGCTTAGAACGATTCGTCTTGCTTGCTAGTCACTGTGGAATCTCCTTCGAATGTCCCGTATTTCTCCGATGGACTCCGAAGATAGCGTCTCGTCTTCGGAGACACCGTTTCAAGCGTCGAAAGCAGGCCAGGCACCGGCAAAACTGAACTCCGAGAAGAACGCTACCGCTGACGACTGGCGATGAAGTGGTTCAGCGTCGCGTACTCGGCGAGCGTCATCGGCGAGCGCCCTTCGACCTTCTGATGGACCTGCTTGCCGTCCAAATCGTCGATTTCGGCCGCGATGGTGTCTACGTCGAGGACCGCCGTGGTCATCCCCAGCAGGAGCGTGTCCCGGACCTCGGCGACGATGGCGTCGGCCGGGGGCGCGTCGTCGTCCAGTGCAGAAACGGCCGCGGCGTCCTCCAGCGTCAACTCGTCGGCGACGCCGGTCTCTTCTTCGGCCAGCGATTCGAGGGTCTCGCGGTCTACACCGGTTTCCTCGGCGACCGACTCGACGCCGTACGCCTCGACGATTGCGGCGAGGTCCGCGACGTACTCCTCGCGCAACTCGGCGGGCGAGGTCGCGTCGGGGTCCTCGATGTCGTCGTAAATCATGGTCGAGTCGAGGGTCCCCGGCGTAAAAGGAGTTTCACTTCGATAGACGTGTGTTCGGGCCGGTAGTTCGTCCGGGGAAGCGCTTCGGCTTTCGTCCGGTTCCGAACCTCCGCTACTGCCGACTCCGCTCGAACCGCCCCGCACGGTACCGCCACTGTCGCCGACGCCTATCGGACCGCACAGTACCGCGACCGCACCGTGACGGCACAGTACGACACCGCACCGCATCAGCCTCACACCACCCCGCCCGCCTGTGTTGCTCCCTGCGGTGCTCTACTCGGCCGCCGGAAGACAACCCGCGTCTTCCGAGCCTGCGCTCACGTCCGTTCGCGCAGACCTCGCGCGCTGATGGCGCGACACGAGGTCGCTCCAGCGCACGCCGGGTCGTCGGTGTCAGTGGCGCACGCCGGGTCGTCGGTGTCAGTGGTGCAGTCCGGTCGTCGGAGGAATCGCCGTGCGCCGAGTCGATGCCGAACCCGTCGCGCTCCGACTCACGACCACCCCGTCGAGGTCTCGTCGCGGTTTCCGCCACGGTCCCCGACGCCCGGCGGACCGGGCGGCACGACTACCACGACGACCGTCTCAGTTTCGAAGCCGACCGGCGTCGTGCGCCCGAGCAGTTCCCGGTCGCCGTCGCCGTCCCAGTCCACCCGCACCGACTTCTCCTCGCGGACGTAGACCACCGTCTCGCCGGGCGGTCCTTGGGGCGCGCTGACCGCAAAGCGGGCGTACTCGCCCCGGACTTCGACCGACCAGACGTTGAGCGTCGCGTACCAGTAGCCCGGCACCGGCGCGACGGGCAACCCGGCCGGGACCGCGCCCAGCACCTCGCCGAACCACCGCTTGCTGGCGAGTTCGGTCGCGTTCCCGAGACCGGTTACCACCGCCTGCTTGAGCGCGGTCCGCGCGACCCGTCGGGTCACGCTCGCCGTCTGGTTCACCGTCTCTCGCGGCGGCCCCGAGACCGTCTCGCGGACCGACTCGACCGCCAACTCCGCCCGCAGGCGCACCCAGTCGCGCCGGTCCGGTCGCCGGAGCGCGGGCCGTCCGCGGACCAGCGCCGCCGCGATGGCCCGCCCGGCCGAACCGTTCGCCACAGCGAGCGCGCGTCCGGCGGTCGTGTTCCACCGCGCCAGTCCCGCCCGGATCGCGGCCCGGCGCTCGCGCTCGGTCACGTCGAAGCGCGAGAGCGCCATCCCGGCGACCAACTCGCGTCGCACGTCTCGCATCGACGCCGCGAGCGACCGCCGGAGCGCGTCGCGTCGCCCGGCCAGACGCCGATTCGAGTCCCCGTCTATCGACCCGTTCCCTGCCTCCGCGAGCGTTTCGTTGCCCGCTTCCGACAGGGTTCGATTCGCGGCCCGGAGCGCGAGCGCGGCGGTCCGGAGGTCGGTCTCGCCCGACCCGCCGTCGCCGACCACCGCCGCGGCGACCGACTCCGCGGCGTCGCCGTACGGCACCGCGAAGACGTTCGTGTTCCGCGCCGAGAGCGGATGGCGCTTCTCCCCCTTCGGAATCGCGGCGACCTGCTCGCGGTCGAGGCCGGCCAGCGTGAGGTAGGGCGGCGCGCCGGCCACGCTCAGGTTCAGCGCGCGACCCGGCCCGTCCGCCGGAAGCGGTCGCGGCGGCGGAGCCTCGGGCGTCGTTCGGGCGCGCAGAATCTTCCGTGCGCGGTCCAGCGACACGCCGGCGTCGGCGAGCGCTCCGTCGAGGCCCCGCCGGGTCCGGGCTTCCCGTTCCGCTCGCGCGTCCAGCCGGGCGAGTATCCTGTCGAGGTACGCGGCCCGCGCCGCGACCCGCGCGCGGTCGGCCACGCCGTCGTAGCGAGCGGGCGCGTCGAGCAGGTCGGCCCGCCGACGCCGGACCGCCCGAGCGAGTTCGGCGGTCGGCGGGGAACCGCCGACCGCCCGGTTCCGAGCGACGGTCACCGAGAGGTTCCGGACGCGCTCTCGCAGCGTAGCGAGGTCCCGGTAGACCCACCGCCGGAGAGAGGTCGGACGCCGACCCGCGACGCGCTCCGGCCGCGCGTCCAACGTTCCGGCGACGGCCCGGCGAGCGATGGCGTCGAACCCGCCCCGCGATTCGACCAGCTGTTCGGTCGCTCGCCGGTTCAGATTCCGGAAGTTCGGCCCGTCGAGCGCGCCGCCGCGCTCGTGGACGCCCGAGATGGGGCGCGACGGCGCGATTCCGGCTCGCGCGCGATGGTCTCCCGCGACGCCGACGCGCACGGCGAACGCCTCGGTCCACCGCCGGACCGTCCGGCGAGTGTCGTTCCCACGATTCCCGTCGTCTCCACCCGTCGTCTCGTTTCCGCCGGACGCTCGCTTCCGCACCCACTCGGCGACCAGCGCGTGCGTTTGCACGACCCGGCGCGACTCGCCGTCGAGCAGGTGCCACCCCGCCGGCGTGCCGAGCGAGAGTCCTCCCGCGCCGTCGTCCGCCGATTTCACCGCCGTTTTCGTCCGGACTGCGGTAGACCGGAGCGTCCAGTTCGCGCCCGGCGACTCGGGGTCTGGCCGGGTCTCGCTCTCGACCTCTCGAACCGCCGCGACGAGGCGCGCCTCCGCGGCGTACGCCGAGCGCAGGACGCCGGCGAGGTCGGTCCCGTTCGCGCCGGTCACGAGGTCCGCGAAGGCGCGGTCCGCGGTCCGGTTCACGCCCGCACGGAACGTCTTCCGCCCGGCGCGCGACTGCTCGCTCAGATTCCGACTCGTCGCGCCGCCCGGCATCGGATTGCGCTTCTGGTAGTCCTTCGCGGCGGCGAGCAGTTGGTCGGTCCGGGCCGACCCGCGCCGGGCGTTCGCCGCCGTGAGCAGGTCGGTCGCGCCGACGCGCGCCGTCGCCCACGCGACTGCGCGCCGGGCTCGCGGGTCGCTCCGGCCGAACGCCGCCCGCTGTTCGCGCAGGAGCGCTCCGTTCGCGGCGAGTTCGACGTGGCGGTTCGCCAGCACGTTCTCGACGGGCGCGCCGCCGTACTGGGCGTAGCCCCGCGCCCACGCCACGGCGTAGAGTCGCGCGGTCAGTCGGCGGCCGAGACCGGGCGCGAGCGGGCCGCGATTCAGTCTGGACTCGAAGCGCTCCGTGCGCTCGTGGAGCGCCAGCGCGGGCGTCGTCACGACCACCTCGGGCGCGAGTCGCTGTCGCTCGACGACCCGACCACCCCGCGTCGCAGTGACCGTGACGTTCCGGATGCGGACGCGCAGTCCGGCGTTCTCGGCCCGTTCGCCGCCGCCAGCGGGCGCGATTTCGACGCGGCGCTTGGCCGCCCGGAGGTCCGAGGCGTTCCGAATCGCCGGGAGCGAGACCGCGGCGCGGACCGCCTCCGATTCGTCACCGCCGGACCGAACGCGGACTTCGCTCAGCGCCTCGCGCGCCGCCAGATAGATTCGGATGCGGAGCGCGTCGCGGAACGGCGTCGAGTCGTTCAGCGCGCGCCCCGCGGTGGAGTTCGCGGGGACGGTGACGGGACTCCTCGCGGCCTCCCGTCCGGCGTCGGCCACCGCACCGCGGAGCGCGCTGTTCGTCGCGGCGGTCGCGCGCTCGACGGCGACGCCCACCGAGTCGTCGGTCCGTGGCGTCGGCCCGCCGGCGAGCGAGGCGCTGAGGCCTGCACTCCCGACCAGCAGGACGACGCCGACGAGCGCGAACGGGACCCGGCCGCGCCGGTCCTGAGCCAGTCTCACCGCGACCACGTCCTGACCGAGACGGCGACGCCTCGGACCGCGAACGCGGCCGCCGACACGTCGGCGGCCGGCGGCGGTGCGGGACCGACGACGACGCGGGCGGAATCGTCGCGCGCGGCGTCGTCGGACCCCGCCGACTCCGCCGCGGTGGATTCTCCCGAGGTCGATTCCGCCGAGGTCGATTCCCCCGAGACGGATTCCGCTCGAGACCGGCGTGCGACCACTCGCGCCCCGAGTCCGACGCGGCGGAGCGCGCGGTCGACCCTCGCCGTGACGGCCCGGACGAAGGAGGTCGCTCGCCGGTTCGCCTTCGCCGTGACCGCGCTGGCGAGCAGTCCGGCGAGCGTGTCGTGGACCGTCCGGTTTTGCGGCGTCTCGGCGCTCGCGGCGAACTGCTCGGCCGACGCTGACGCCGACGAGCGATAGGTTACGCTCGCGGTACTCGTCGCCAGCAGGTCCGCGGTCTCGTCGGCGGAGTCGGGCACGGTCTCGCGTCGGGTTCCGTCGTCCCGCGTCGGCGTCTCGGCGAGCGTCAGCGCGCTCGCCGAGACCAATAGCAGACAGAGCGACACGTCCAGAACCGTACTGATAGCTCTCACGACCACACCTCCGCGCGGAGGTGGCCGGGCCGGACGCGGCCGGGCGCGATTCGGACGCTCACTGCGACGGTGGCGGTGTCTGCTCTCGGCGGCGGAGTCGGCCCGGCGCGCCACGACCGTCCGGCCGTCCGGAGCGTGAGATTGAGTCGGTAGCCCTCGGGACCCGAACGCAGTCCCGCGGCGAGCGATTCGGGGTCGGCGACCCCCGTCTCCGAAATCGCTCGCGCCGTTCGCTCGACGGTCGGGTCGGCGAGGTTCCGGTCCGACGTCGGAACCGCTTCCCCGAGGAGACCGGTGTAGGCGGTCAGCGCGACGCCGACCGCGAAGACGGCCACGAGCGCCGCGGTGGGTTCGACCTGCGCGCGGTCGGACTCTCGGGGTTCGTAGTCACTCACCCCGCTACCCGACGAGCGTGACATCGACGCCCTCCCACGTAACTCGCCTGACGGTCAGTCGCTCGCGCGAGCGCCACGCCGGGGTCCGGTCGCGGGCTTCGGCCGCGGCGCGCCGGAAGTCGGCGGGAGTGGCGAACGCGTTCTCCGCCGGCGTGCCTCGAAGCACGTCCCAGAGCGCGGTGTCGCGCCGGACCGGGGTCACGGGACCGTAGGCGAACGTCGCGTGGCCCGTCGCGCCGTCGTCGCCGAGCCAGAGCCGGTACGGGCCGATTCGGACGCGCTCGGCCGTGAGCGGGTGGACTCCGGTCGTCTCGTGGGCGCTCGCCGCGACGGAATCTACCGTCGCGGCCGCGCTCGCGGCGTCGGGCGGCGGTGCCCGCGGGAGCGTCGCCGCGAGACCGACCGCGGTGGTGCTGGCCAGCGCGAGGCCGACCCAGAGATACCACGTCTCGACTGGTGCGTCGAACATGGGCCGGGTTCGTCACGTCTTCGGGTTTAAAATCGAGGGCGCGTTCGATGGCCCGTCCGAGAGCCTCGCGGAACCGGAGCGAATTAGACCCGCCCCGACGACGAAATCCGTATGTCCACGACCGACTCCGACCGCTACGACGCCATCGTCGTCGGCGTCGGCGGGATGGGAAGCGCCGCGGCGTACCACCTCGCCGACCGCGGGCGGGACGTCCTCGGCTTGGAACGCTACGACGTGCCCCACACGCAGGGGTCCTCGCACGGTTACACCCGCATCATCCGACTCGCGTACTACGAGCATCCGTCGTACGTGCCCCTGCTCCGGTCGGCCTACGACGAGTGGGCCGCGCTCGGCGACGAACGCGGTGAGGAGATCGTCCGCGAAACCGGCTCGGTCGCGGTCGGACCGCCGGACAGCGACGTCTTCGAGGGCGCGCGCCGGTCCTGCCGGGAGCACGACCTCGACCACGACGTGCTGTCGGGGGCCGAACTGAACGACCGGTTCCCCGGCTACGACGTGCCCGACGAGTTCCGGGCGGTGTTCCAACCGCAGGGCGGGTTCGTCGTGCCCGAGGACTGCATCGTCGCGCACGTCGAGGGCGCACAGGCCCGCGGTGCCGAGATTCGTGCCCGGACGCAGGTCACCGACTGGCGCGCGCTCGACGACGGCGGCGTCGAGGTGAAAGCGGAGTCGGCCCTCGACGGGGCGGACGACGCTACGACCTACGAGGCCGACTCGCTGGTGTTCGCGGCGGGCGCGTGGACGGGCAAACTCCTGCCCGAACTCGCGCCGGTGCTGGAACCCGAGCGGCAGGTCTTGGGGTGGTTCCAACCCGAGTCGCCCGACCGATTCCGACCCGACGAGTTCCCCGTCTTCTCGATGCGCTGTGACGAGGGCTACTTCTACGGCTTTCCGATTCACGGCGTGCCGGGGGTCAAGGTCGGGAAGTACAACCACCGCCGCGAGACGGTGGACCCCGACGAGATGAACCGCGACCCGACCGCGCGGGACGAGGCGATTCTGCGCGAGTACGTCGACGGCTACTTCGCGGACGCCGCGGGACCGACCACGCGCCTCTCGACGTGCCTGTTCACGAACACGCCCGACGAGCGGTTCGTCGTGGACACCCATCCCGAGCATCCGCAGGTCGCGGTCGCCGCCGGGTTCTCGGGCCACGGATTCAAGTTTTCGAGCGTGATGGGGTCGGTCCTCGCGGATTTAGCGGTGGACGGCGAGACCGACCACCCCATCGACCAGTTCGCCATCGACCGGTTCGAGGAGTTGGACGTGGCGTAGCCCTGCCTGCGTCTGCCGGTAGCCCGCCCGAACTCACGCCGCGAACCCCGCGCCGACGAAACCGGCGAGGAACGACCCGACAGCGCCGAGCAGCGCCAGTCCGACCCGGTAGCCCACGAGCGCGCGGTCGAAGCCCCGCTCCAGTCCGGTCGCCAGCGCGGTCAGGACGGCCGCCATCAGCAGGACGTAGGTCGAGACGGCGACCCCGAGCGCCGCGGTCGGGAGCGGGTCGCCGAGCGTTCCCGCGGCCATCCCGTCGGCGAGCGCGACCGTGGCTCCGCCGACCAGCGGGCCGAAGACCGCCGCAGTGTTCTTGAGCGTGCCCGTCACGCTGGCGAGTTCGCGCCGGGCCTCGCGCTCGACGCGCTGGAGGTCGTCCACGTGGTCCGCCATCGAGACGATTGCGCGCCCGGCAGGGCGACCTTCTCGCGCCGCGAGCGCGAGCAGGGCGGCCACGCTCCGGGCCTGCGGACTCGGCACCTCGGCGAGCGCGCCGTACTCGCCGAGGAATGCCTCGCGGACGCCGACTCGGAGTCGCCGCTGGAGTCCGGCGGCGTCGGCCAGCGTCTCGCCCGTGCGCCCGGCGACCTCGGGCGCGGCCGCCGCAATCGCGGACTCGACCGCCGCGCCGTCACGGACCCGCCTGCCGACCAGATAGAGCGCGTCGGTCAGGTTCGCTTCGACCGCGCGGGCGTCGTCCCGGACCCGCTCGACCGGCCGGAACCACCAGACCAGCGCGGCCCCCGTTCCGCCGCCCGCGATCGCGGGCCAGCGCGTCCACCGGGGGAGCGGTGCGACGGCGACGAACGCGAGGACGACCGCACCGACCCCGAGCCACACCGCGACCGCTGGCCAGCGCCGGTCGGGAACCGCGGGATGGTCGCGCGACACGTCCGGCGGCGGAAAGGCGGCGGGTCGCCGGACCGCCAGCCACGCCCCGGCCGCGACCAGCGCGGCCGGCAGGAGGAGGTCGTAGACCGCGACTAGAATCGGGACGGAGAGCGGCATACCGGCCACGCGCGCCGCGGGCAGCACCGCGACCAGTGCGAGGGGAAGCAGGACGCCGAAGGCGTACAGCGCCGTGGTCGGGCCGCGGACCACCTCGGCGAACTCGGCCATCCGGTCGCGCGTCCCGTCGAGAATCGCGTCCATCGCGCGCTCCAGCGTGGTCTCTCGCTCTCCTGCAGGCGCGTCGGCCGCCGACTCCACGAGTAGCGCGGCGCGCCGGAGCGGCGGGTTCCGGTCGGCCCAGTCCGCACCGAACGCCGCGAGGCCGGAGCGCGGCGTGCCCTCGGCCCGCCGGACGTGTTCCGCGAGGTCGGCGGCGAGTCGGCCCTCGCCGCGCGCCGCGAACTCGGCCGCGCGCTCACTGGCGGGTTCGACGCGCGTCCGCAGAACCGCTCGCGCGACGAGGGCGGGCGCGGTCCCGAGCGCGGCGGTCCGTCTGGCGGCGGCGAGCGCGACGGGGCCGCGTCGGGCGAGGTGGGCGACGCCGAGCGCGACCGCGAGCGCGGCCGCCGCGACCGGAAGCCGGAGAGGGCGGGGCGCGAGAAGAGCGGCGAGGAGTCCGACCAGCGCGACGAACGCGGCGGCACCGTTGCCCGCCCGGAGCGTCGTCTCGGCGTCCACTCCGGCGTCGAGGTAGGCCAGCGCGCGCCGGAGGTCGGCGGTGGCCGCTTCGCCGTCGTTCAGTTCGACGGGGCGAGGCCAGCACCGCGCGAGGAGTCGGAGCGAGCGCGCGACTCGGTCGCCGCGGGTCACGACGCCCTCCGGTCGGCGTAGGTCGAGACGACGGCCTCCGGTTCGGTCCGGTCGCGGCGCGCGCACTCCGCGAGCAGGGACTCGCGGTCGGCGAGCGCGTCGCATACGTCGGCGTAGGACTCGCCGGATTCCGCGAGCGCGGCGACCAGCGCGCTGTTGCCGCGGTCGATGCGGCCGGTGGGGGCGAGTTCGTCGGTCCGGATTTCGAAGAGCGCCTCGAACCGGTCGCCACCGTCGCCCCGGACTTCCTGGACGGCCTTCACGCGGCGGCGCTTGCCCGCCGGCGTCGAGACGGCTTCGAGCGTCACCACGAGGTCGGTCGTGGCGAACGACGAGGCCGGGACGGCGAGGTCCGAGACGACCCGCTCGCGGACGCCCGCGCCGCCGTCGCCGTGGATGGTGCCCAGCACGGCGTCGCCGTTCGCGCCGACGCGCATCGCCTCGTAGAGGACCGCGGCCTCCTCGCCCCGGACCTCGCCGACGACGAGCGCGCCCTCCCCGAGGCGGAGCGCGGTCCGGAGGGCGTCCGCTGGCGCGAGACCCGGCCCGTCGTCGGTCGTCGTGCGCAGGGGCTGAACGTCGCGGCCGCCGCGCTGGAGCGCCGAGACGGGGAGTTCGGGCGTGTCCTCGATGACGACGGTTCTGGTCGCGGCGGGGAGTTCCCAGCAGAGCGCGCCCAGCAGGGTGGTCTTGCCCGCGCCGCGGGGTCCGGCGACGAGGCCGGCCGCGGCGCGCTCGGTCGCCAGCGAGAGGAGCGCGGCGGCGTCGGCGGGGAGCGTGTCGTTCGCCACGAGCGCGGGCAGGGTCCACGGCGTCGCGTCGCGGGCGCGGAAGGCGAACCCCGGCCCGTCGCTCACGGGGTCGGTGACGCCCGCGACGCGGACTGCGCCGGGGTCGGGGGCGTTCGGGTCGCTCGCGCCCGCGCCGATTTCGGCGGTCGCGTCGAGCGTCGGCGCGGCGCGCGAGAACGCCCGGCCGCTCTCCCGGCGGAACCGGGAGGCGAGCGCCCGCGCGCCCTCCTCGGTGAGTCGCACGTTGGTCCGCATGCGCTCGCCGTCCACCGCGACGCGCAGGGGGTTCCGGCCGACCGGCGCGGTGGCGAACACGTCCGAGACGCGCGGGTCGGCGAAGAAGTCCGCGAGGACGCCGTAGCCGCGGGTGTGCTTGCGGAGCGCGGCGGCGAGCGCTTCGACGGGGGCTTCGGGGTCGGCGACCTCTCGGACCGCTCTGCCGGGCGCGCGCTCGCCGGCGGCGGTCTCCTCCGAGACCTCACCGTCCGCGAGCAGTCCGTAGGCGTCGGCGAGCGCGTCGAGCGCGGCCGCGTCGAAGTCGTGTTCGACCGGTTCGAGGTGGTAGGTCCGGAGCGCGCGCTCGTCGGCGTAGATTCGGACGGTCGCGCCCGTGGCGAGGTCGCGGGTCTCGGCGAGCGTCGCGTCGGGCGGCGGGTCGGCGGCGACGCGGGCCTTGGCGACGGGCGGGCCGGCGAACGGCCGGAGCGCGTCGGCGTCGCCCTCGACGCGGCGCGCGCACTCCGCGAGTCCGGTCTCGGCCACGATGTCGCCCACGGGTCCGGCCCGGCCGAGCGCGGCGCGCGCGGCGGCCAGCGGGTCGGTCTCGGCGCGGTCGGCGAGCGTCGAGTCGTAGAACGCGACGCGCTCGGCGAACCGTCCGGCCGCCACGAGGAGCGCGGCCGACGCACCTTCGTAGGCGCGTTCGATGCGGTCGGTCCGGGTCACGACCGACTCGGCCTCGCGGTCGGCCAAGGCGCTGATGGCGGTCCCGCGACAGGCCGGTTCGGTCGCGAGGTCGCCCGCGCCGGGGCAGGCCGCGGCGTCGAGCAGGAGGCGGTCGTCCTCGAATCGGGGGTCGCAGGCGCAGTCCGGGTCGTCGTCGCGGAAGCGCGCGAGCGGGTTTCGCATGGGCCGGGGTCGTCCCGTCCTCGGATTTAAACCCGGGGGTCGGATGCGGGCCGGGAGCGGGTCGGACGCCGAATCCGCCCTCGTCTCGGATTCGCGTCGATGGGACTGACGACTCGGCGCGTGCTGGCGTCTGTGCGAACGGACGTGAGCGCACGGCTCGTCGGACGCGGTTTGTCCGACGGCGCGGCCTCACACCGCGAGGCCGCGCCGACGCGCGCGAGGGACGCGGGAGCGGAGCGACCGCGAGGTTGGGGAGGCGTGAGGTGCGTGCCGCGCGGTGCGGTCGCGGTGCCGGGCGGTCGGGGTGACTCCTGTGTTCAAGTCTAAAGCTAGCCTCCCCGCCACCGACGACCGTCGTCCCGTGGCCCTCAAAGACACCATAATACATCTAAAGAAAGCATACACAATTCTAAGACGATTCTATAACTGTCTCTACTCGCGCTCGACCGAAACGACTACCGTCCGCCGACCGTCTACCCGCCGTAACCGGAGCGTCACCGTGTACGTCTCGCCGCCGCGGAGGACCAGCGCGGCCGCGTCCGACCCGGCCACTGCTCCGCCCCGACTCACGCGCAAGTCGGTCCCGACCCGGCGGACCCGCCGCGGTCCGCCCGCGACGCTGAACGCCAGCACGTCGCGCCTCGGCGAGTCCTCGACTCGTTCGCCACCCTCTACGCCACCGATTGCGACGACCACGGCGGCCGCGGTCGGCGAGCGCGCGGGGAGCGACACTGCGAGCGTCCGGCGCGCGCCCGGCGACTCCTCGGTGGCGAGCGTCGTCGCGGCCTCGGCCACCCGGTCTACGTCGCGTTCGGCGAGGCGTTCGGTCCGGGTCGTGCGGGCGCTGTCGATTGCTGGCGTCGCGGCCGCGATCAGCGCCGCCGCCAGCGCGACCGCGAGGACCAGTCGAACCGTCACAGCACTCCCGCGAGACGGGCGAGCAGGCCGTCCTCGCCGGTGTCGGCGTCGTCCTCGTCGCCAGTCCCGCGGTCGGTCTCCGCGCGGCCGTCGCCGAACGACTGCTGGGAGCCCCAGTCGCACGGTCGGTCCGGGCGAGCGCGTTCGCCGTCGGGGTGCGTTTCGCCACCGTCAGATGCGTCGCTACCGCCGTCTACTCCGTTACTGTCGTCTACTCCGTTACCTCCCCCTGTGCCGTCGCCGCAGAGCGTCGCTTCCAGCGATTCGGCTTTCGCCAGCGCGGCGTCGGCCCGGCGCTCGACCGACCGGTCGAGCGCGCGGACGTTGCCGACGTAGCCCCGGAGGGCTTGGGTCGCGGCGTCGAGGTCGTCGAGACGCTCGTCTATCGCGTCGAGTCGCGCCGAGAGGCGCTCGACCTCGCGGGTCAGTTCCGCCGCGTCTCGGAGGTCGGTCAGGTCGCTGTCGCCGTCGGTCAGCGCGCGCTCCACGGCGCGGAGTCGTCGGTCGAGTGCGTCTGCGTCGGACATGGGCCGTGCTGGTCGCGCCCTCGGGTTTAAAGGTACGTACCGTCCGGTAGCCAAGTAAATATCCCACTATGTTTAATTAATAAAACTTATATGGTGGTGATACGATATAGCGTGACAAGTGAGATTTTTCACTTCACCTCCACGATAAACACAAGAGACTAATCATGAACGGGAAAACGTTCGGACTCCTCGTCGGTATCGCCGCGCTCAGCCTCGTCGCCGTCGGTTCGGCGGCCGCTGTCTCGTCGGGCAACTGCGGAACAGACGCCTGTTACGACAGCGACTCGCTTTCGAGCGAACCGCTCTATATGATGTGCGGCGGCATCGGTTGCTACGAAACTGACGCTGTTTCGACTTAATCGCTCGCTCGCCGTCGGTCGGCTACCGACGGCCGGCAGTTCCGATTTCTGCGGTTTTGGTGTTTAGACAGTATCAACTGGTCGATTCGCGCGACCGACTTCTCGCGGTTCGGCGGTCCTATCGAGTATCGGTAAGATAGCGACGCCGGAAGGTTGATTAGCCGTCAATTCGACCCACCGCGCATGAAAGTCGTCCTGATTGGTGTCGGACAGGCCGGGGGGAAGCTTGCCCAGCGACTGGCCCAGTACGACCAGCAGATGGGTTTCGGCGCGGTACAGGGAGCGCTCGCGGTCAACTCCGCGAAGGCGGACCTCCGAGAGTTGGACTTAGACACGGTTCTCGTCGGACAGGACCGCGTGAAAGGCCACGGCGTCGGCGGTGACAACGAGTTGGGTGCCGAGGTCATGCAGAGCGACGCGACCGAAGTGATGGACTCCCTCGACGGCCGCATCACCGCACAGGCCGAGGCCATCTTCGTCGTCGCGGGACTCGGCGGCGGCACGGGGTCGGGCGGCGCACCCGTCCTCGCGCGTGAACTCAACCGCGTCTACCAGATTCCGGTGTACGGACTGGGCGTCCTCCCCGGCCGCGGCGAGGGCGCGATGTATCAGGCCAACGCCGGGCGCTCGCTCAAGACCCTCGTCCGGGAAGCCGACGCGACCCTCCTCATCGACAACGACGCGTGGCACACCTCCGGCGAGAGCATGGGCGAGGCGTTCGAGAAGATAAACCAGAACATCGCCCAGCGCGTCGGCCTGCTGTTCGCCTCGGGCGAAGCCGTCGAAGGCGTCGGCGAGAGCGTCGTGGACTCCAGCGAGGTCATCAACACCCTCCGGTCAGGCGGCATCGCCACGCTCGGGTTCGCCAGCGCCGAGGCGGCCGAAGACGCCGAAGCGAACATCAACACCGTCACTTCGATGACCCGGAAGGCCCTCCTCAGCAATCTCAGCCTCCCGAACGCTATCGAAGCCGACTCGGGACTGCTCGTCGTCGCCGGCCAACCAGAGTCCATCCCCCGCAAAGGCGTCGAACGCGCCCGGAAGTGGCTCGAAGAGGAGACCGGTAGTCTACAGGTCCGGGGCGGGGACTTCCCGCTCGACAGCGGCCGACTCGCCGCGCTCGTCCTGCTGGGCGGGGTCGAACGCTCCGAGCGCATCGAGGAGTTCCTCGAACGCGCCAAGGAGGCGAGCAAGCAGGCCGACGAACCCGACGAGAACCCCGCCGAGATGTTCCACAACGACGAGTTAGACGACCTCATCTAACGCTGCTCTCGTTCTCTCGACTCGCGCGTCGTCTCCGTCCACCCAGAAAAAGCTGCGACCGCCGAAATCGAATCGGCGGCGTCCTTCAGACCAGACTCTTACCGTCGAATTCGCCCGCGTCGTACTCCATCTCCATCAGGTCGAGGATGGTCGGCGCGATGTCGTAGAGGTCCACGTCCCGGATGGTCGCGTCGGGGTCGTCCACGAACAGCGAGGCGTTGTCGAAGCTGTGCATCCCGTTGCGGGGACCCTGCCCGAACACGTCGTCGTGGCCCTTGAACCCGGCCTTGAGGTCGAAGCCGTGGTTCGGGATGGCAACGAGGTCGGGCGCGATGTCCTCGTGGTCGCCGTGGAACGCCTCCTCCTTCTCGACCACGCGGTCACAGACCTTCCGGCCGTTGGGACCTTTCAGATTTTCGAGGGCCTCCTTCAGCTGGTCGCGCTTGGCCTCGTACTCGCTCTCGGGGACGCTCCCGCGGGGTTCGCGGCCTTCGAGGTTGATGTAGAACCGGCCGGGGATGAGCGAGTAGGCTTCCGCGTCCTCGCTGATGTCGCCGAGGTCCTCGTGGTCGTCGTCCTCGAACGAGAGCCAGCCCTCGTCGGCGAGCCACTGGTTGAAGTGGACCTCGTAGTCCAGCGTGGTGAACCCGTGGTCGGAGGCGACCATCATCGTCACGTCGTCGGGGAGGTTCTGGCGAATCTCGCCGAGGTAGCGGTCCACCTTCCGGTAGAACTCCACGAACTCGTCTTTGTACTCCATGTCCTCCTCGTAGTGCTTGAACAGGAAGTGGTTCACCCGGTCGGTCGTCATGAAGACGCCGAAGAAGAGGTCCCAGTCGTCCTGCTGGAGGTAGTGTTTGAACGCCTCGTAGCGCGCATCGAGCGTCTTGTGGGCGTCCTCGATGAACTCGGACTTGTCCTCGTCGTGACCGAGTTTGGGGTTCGCGTCGAGTTTGTAGTCGATGGACTGGAGGTAGTCGCGCAGTTCGTCGGGGTACGCCGCCTTGTCGATGCTCGGCGAGAGGAAGCCCGAGACCATCCGCTGGACGTTTCGCTGGGGCGGGAACGTGACGGGAACGTTCATCACGGTGGCGTCCCGGCCGGCGTCGTGGACGCGGTCCCAGATGCGGGTCGCCTGCACGTCGCGGCCCATCGGGACGTAGGTGTCGTAGGAACCGACCTCTCGGTCCTGAAAGCCGTAGACCCCCGTCTTGCCGGGGTTGACGCCGGTCGTGAGGGAGGGCCAGCAGGCCGAAGACTCGGGGGGAACGATGCTGTCTATCGCGCCCGAGGAGCCTTCCTCCGCGAGGGCGGCGAGATGTTCGAACTCGTCGAAGTGATCTTCGAGGAAACTATACGGAACGCCGTCGATACCGAAGAAAGCCACGCGGGGCTTGTCGTCGCCACGAAGCTTGTCGAAGAGACCCATGTACCTCGATAGAACGAGGAGACACATGAAAATTCTTTTCGTAGGCACCGCCTTCGACGTGAACGATGATGAAGGATTCGGGCGTCGTGACGGACGACTCGGCGGTGGCTACGAACTCTCGAACGCCTCGAACAGTGCCTTCCGCGTGCTTGCGTCGATGAGCATGTCCAGCGTCTCCTCCTGTTCGTCGTCCACCTGCGAGAAGAGGCCGAGCGGGACCCGAGCGGTCGCGGCGTCGGTGTTGCCGCCGGTCGTCTCGCTGGTGCCGAACGCCGAGTCCAGGATGTCGAAGGCGTTGGTCCGCACGTCCTCGGCCCGACAGGAGACGACGATGGTCTCCTCGTGGATGCCGAAGACGGCGGCGGTCGAGACGCCCTCCAGTCGGAGCATCGTGTCGGCGGCCTCTTCGAGCGCGGAGACCGACGGGACCGCCCCGACGTTCGTAACGGCGAAACTCGCCCGGCGCTCGCGGTTGGCGATGGCGTCGCTGATGACGTCGAAGGTGTCGCCGCTCATGCCCGGCGACCGGAGGTCCTCGATGCGGCCGAGGTCGGCGTAGGCGTGGAGGAACCCGGCGGCCTCGTAGTCGTGCTGACCGTTCGCGCGTCGGAACTCGCGGGTCCCGGCCCGGACGCCGTGGAGGAGCGCGGTGGCGACGCGCTGGTCGGGGACGATCTCCTCGTCCTCCAACAGGCGCGTGACCGTGGTCGCGGTCGCGCCGTCGTCGGTCGGCGTCACGGTCACGATGTTCTCCTCGGCGGTCGGTCGGTGGCGGACCACCGCGACGACCGGCGGGTTGTTCGAAAGGCGCGGGACGCCGCCGCCCCCGCCAACGGCGATGGCGGCGTCGGCGTCGGTCAGTTCGTCGGCCCCGTCGCCGATGACCGACAGTTCGAGGTCGAAGATGTTACAGAACGTCTTGCTGTCCTCGCCCGTGACCGGTCCCTCCGCGAACAGATGGGCGGTGACGCCCCACTCGGTGCAGAGCGTCTGGAGACCCATGGCGGCCGCGAGTGCGTCGATGCTCGGTCCTTCCGGGACCACGAGCGCGACGCGGTTCTGGCCCGCGACGGTGTTCTTCAGCGCGTCGCTCGGTTCCGGTTCGTCGTCGCGTCGCCAGTCTGTGACCGATTGGGCGGCGTAGAAGACAGCGCCGCCGGAGAGGAGAAACGTCGCGGCTACTGCAACCATCTCTACACCACCGAGCGCGGACCCGAGAGCCATCGAATGGGGTTGTTCAGTCCACACTCAAATAGCTTCGGCCAGATATCCGGCAGCTGAGACTGTCAGAAAGCGGAAACGCGGAAACGCAGAAGCGGGGACCGACCGAACGGTTAGGCGAAGTTCTCTTCGTAGAGATCCATCGCGTGTTCGATGGCGTCTTTCGCCGACTCCTTGTCCTCCCAGCCGAGCGTTTCGGTCTGCTTGCCGGCTTCGAGGTTCTTGTAGGTCTCGAAGAACTCCGAAATCTCGTCTTTCTGCTGCTCGGTGAGGTCGTCCACGTCTTCGACGTTGTCGTAGCGCGGGTCCTCGGACGGGACGGCGATGACCTTGTCGTCTTTCTCGCCGTCGTCGTCCATCTTCATGAGCGCGACCGGACGGGCCTCGACGACGCAGCCGGGGAACGTCTTGTCTTCCACGAGGACGAGTACGTCGAAGGGGTCCTCGTCGTCGTAGTACGATTGGGGAATGAACCCGTAGTCGCTCGGGTAGTGGACGTTGCTGTGGAGGACGCGGTCGAGGACGACGCCGGGGATGTCCTTGTCGTACTCGTACTTGTTTCGCTCGCCTTTGAGACACTCCACGACGGCGTAGATTTCCTCGGGCGGGTTCGGTCCGGTCTCCAAGTCTTCCCAGAGATTAGCCATGTTGCAGTCCGAGAATCCGTCCGAAGTCCGGAAAATCCTTTCGGCATCGGACCGCCGGAATCCCCCGAGAGAAGAGGAAAATTCTGTGACAACTACCGGCAATTTTCGGGGTGTACTTCAAATCACGTAACAACTGGTGGTACAACTGCCGGATACGTCGTGGAAACTCCGACCAAGTGAGGAAGGATTAAATACCATCGTGACAAATCGCAGGGTGTCAGAGTCTATGTCAGAGGCACAGACACTCACAGAGACGAGTACCGCACGCAACCTCACCGCCTTCCAGAAGAATATCCTGACCATCCTCTCCGAAGAGCCGATGTACGGACTCGCCATCAAGCGCGAGTTGGAGGACTACTACGGTGAGGAAGTGAACCACGGTCGCCTGTACCCCAACCTCGACACCCTCGTCGAGAAGGGCTACGTGGAGAAGAGCGAACTCGACAAGCGGACCAACCAGTACGAACTGACCGACGAGGGCCTCGCGGTCGTCGTCGACCTGCTCCAGTGGACGCTCTCGAAGTTCGTCACGGACGACGAGCGCGGCGAACAGATTCGGGACCTCGTCGCGGACAACGAGTAAGCGACCCGTTCCCCCGACGGGTGACTACTCGTCGGCGACTTCGAAGACGAGTTCGAGCGACTCTTCGACGGCTGCGCGCTGTTTTTCGGTCGGCCACGCGTTTCGCGGGAAGTACTCCGAGCAGAACTCTTCGACCTCGCCGGTAGTCGCCGACTCGACCGGCCGCGCGTAGTGGTTGCCCATGAAGTCGGCGAACGCCGCGGCGTTATCGCCGTGAACGTCGCCGTACTCGTCGCGGACCCGAGCCGCGACCTCGCGGTTGTGCTCCTCGACCGACTCCCACTCGTCGGGGTCGCCCGGTCCCGACAGCGAGACTTCGACCGCGCGTCCCGTGTCCTCGATGCGGTCAGTCCGAATCACGCCGTCTTCGAGCCATTCGTCGGGGTGGAGGACGAGCGTCTCGCCGGTGTCCTCCTCGCGGACCCGCGCTCGGAAGTCGTGGGGGTCGAGGAGTTCGCTTCGCTCCTCGCGGTAGGCCTCGGCCTCCGCGTCGTCCACGGCGTCGTGCGCGAGACGCGTCAGGCGCTCGGCGCGCTCGACGGTCTCTCGGGACAGTTCGCCGTCGGCCGGTTCGTCGTCGTTCTCGATGACGTCGTCAGAAGGGTGAGTCTCAGGCATCGTCGAGGGCCTCGTTAGCCAGTTTGTCGGCGCGTTCGTTTATCTCTCTCGGGACGTGACTCAACTCCCAGTCGTCGAACTCCGTGAGGAGTTCCCGGACGGTCACGCGGCGCTCGCGCAGTTCCGGGTCGTTGGTGTTCCACGCACCCGTGACCTGCTTGACGATGAGTTGGGAGTCGCCTTTCACCTCGACGGTGTCGAAGCCGTAGTCGCGGGCCGCCCGGAGGACGCGAATCAGCGCCTCGTACTCGGCTTGATTGTTCGTCGCGCGCCCGATGGTCCCGCTTCCCTCAGCCGCGATACCGTCGCTGGTGACGACGACCCAACCGACCGACGCCGGGCCGGGGTTGCCCCTGCTCGCGCCGTCGAAGTAGAGGTAGGCGTGGCCGCCGGCGTCGCGCAGGAGCGCCTCGATGTCCTGCGGGTTCGCGCCCTGCACGACGACTTTGTCCTCGTAGGCGACCGCGTTGGCGTCGCCGTACGTCGCGCGCCACTCCTCGTGGTCGGAGTTGCCCGCCGACACCTCCGCACCCGCTTCGACCAGTTTCTCCCGCGCAGCGTCCACGTCGCACTCGATGACGGGCATGCTCGTTGGTCCTCGATTCCCGCATAAACGCTTTCCGATGGCGGTTCGTCGGAGTCGTTTTATCCATCGGCCGGATTCGGAACGAACGGCGCGCGTGGCCCATTCTGACCTCTGAGAAACCAGCCATTACCGGCCAAGGGTTTAAGTGCGTCGACACTACTACTATAAAAGTGCGATGACACGGTCCACTCGCCAGCGGGAGCGCCAAGCCGAGGCGGAGCAAACGGAGGACGAGTCAGAGGGTGTACGGGAATGTCCCGAATGCAGCTCTGATAACCTCGTCAAGAGTTCCGACAGGGCGGAACTTGTGTGTGACGACTGCGGCCTCGTCGTCGAGGAAGAGCAGATCGACCCCGGTCCTGAGTGGCGCGCGTTCAACCACCAGGAACGCCAAGAGAAGTCGCGCGTCGGTGCCCCGACCACGCAGACGATGCACGACAAGGGCCTGACGACGACTATCGACTGGAAGGACAAGGACGCGTACGGTCGGTCCATCTCCTCGAAGAAGCGAAGCCAGATGCATCGCCTGCGCAAGTGGCAGGAGCGCATCCGCACGAAGGACGCGGGTGAACGCAACCTCCAGTTCGCACTCAGCGAAATCGACCGCATGGCCTCGGCGCTCGGCGTCCCGCGGTCGGTCCGGGAGGTAGCCAGCGTCATCTACCGACGCGCGCTGAAGGAGGACCTCATCCGGGGGCGTTCCATCGAGGGCGTCGCCACCTCCGCGCTCTACGCCGCCTGTCGAAAGGAGGGCATCCCGCGAAGCCTCGAAGAAATCTCGGAGGTATCGCGCGTCGAACGAAAAGAAATCGGTCGGACCTACCGTTACATCTCCCAAGAACTCGGCTTGGAGATGAAACCGGTGGACCCGAAGAAGTACGTCCCGCGGTTCTGTTCCGAACTCGAACTCAG